>NZ_JBBCVB010000002.1:0-323825 GCF_037199905.1 Serratia sp. MMO-28 | reverse complement strand
GGAAAGGTTGATGTTGCTGTTGCGCAGCACCCAGCTTCCCGCACCATTGAGGGCATTATTCAATGCAGTCAAGGTGCCGCCCGCATAGGTATCAAAAATCAGCGTGCTGCCACTGCCGATATTGACACTGCCGCTACCCAGGTTGGCGTTTTGTGTAGCGGTCAGGATACTGTTGCCCACCAAGTCGAACAGACCGGCAAAGCCGGAGTTCGCACCAATCAAGATGGTTGATGAGCCATTATTGAGCTGTACTGTAGAACCGCTCACCCCACTTAGAGGATTACCCAGATCGCCCGCAAAGCCACTGAGCAGCAGTTGCGCGGTGGCATCTGTTAAATCCACCGCCGCAGTGCCAAGATTGGCGGCACTGGTGACGGTCAGGCTACCGTTAGTGTTAACATCAAAAATGCCACTGAAGCTGTTATTACCCGTCAGCCCGATCGCGGCGTTGGCATTCACGGTGCCCGAGCCACTGAGCACATTGGTAAACGCTGGATTCGCACTATTCAAATTCAGGGTACCGTCAACCTCAACCCCCCCACTGCCCAGATTACCCGCCCCACTGAGCGTAGTGATCGCCCCCGAGGCCACCGTGGTTTGCGCCGATAGCCCGCTGTTTGCGCCCGTCACGGTGAACGTGCCGCCATTGATATTCAGCGCCCCGGCACCGCTCAGCCCTCCTGTTCCACTCGACGTACCGCCATTGGTGATGTTCAGGGTGCCGCCAGCCAGGTCGACGGTGCCTACGTTGCTCAACGCATCCACGGTTTGCTCATTGCCCGCCAGATTAACCGTTGCCCCAGTAGCCACATCGAGCAGTGAGGTGTTCCCCAGAGAATGACTGGCTCCCAGCGTCAGGCTACCTGCATTGACGGTGGTAGATCCCGTGTAATCATTCAAACCATTACTGAGGGTCAGCGCCGTGTTATCGGCCCCAATCGCCAGATTACCAGCACCGGTTAACTGTGAGGTCAGCGTGGTATTACTGGCCCCGTTAGAGGTCAAGGTCAGCGTTTGCCCAGCTTGCAGATCCGACTTCGTCAGTTGCTCATGGATACTCAACCCCAGATTACTGAAACCATAATTGCTGACCAGATCAAAATCGTAGGTATTCACCGCGACCACTTGGCCGCCCTGTATATAGTCTGCCGTGGTTCCCGTCAGCAGGTTATTACCCAGTAAATCCTGCAGTTGGAGCCGTGCTAAGTCCGCAGCGGAAAGCGCATTGCCACTTTGCACCAGATCGGTAAAAGCCCCAGCATTGAGATCTAAAATATTACCGGCGGTCAGCAACGTAGGGTCGGCCTGGATCACCGAATTCCCGGTGACGGAGAGTAAACCCGCCCCTGTACCGCCACCGGTACTGATCAAGCCCCCCGGTGAAAACTGCAAAGTGCCGCCGTTAAAGACCAGATCCCCCACATTATGCACACCGGGATCCAGAGTGAGAATCCCTCCGGCTGAGTTACGCAGCGTGGCGTTATTCAGCGCACTGGAATTGAGGCCCGACAAATTGAACGTGGCATTACTGATATCCACGGTACCGGCAAAGTCACTACCGGCACCGACGCCAAAATCAAAGGCACCGCCCGTGTCGTTGATATTCAGCAAGCCCGTACCGGTCAAGGCATTGTTAAACGTCCCGCTATTGGAAAAATTCAACACGCCGTTAAGCGCAATCGAAGCGGTACCGAACTGGTTAAACGCATTAGCGTTTAATATGCCACCCGCATCAATCTGCCAGTTACCGGCAAAAGTGCTGGCCGCGTTTAGAGTGACATTGCCAGCCGACTGCACCCGCGCATTGCCTGTGCCACCGAGAATAGCGCCAAATGCGCCGTTATAGGTATTACCGAACAACAGGCTATTACCGGCAGCCAGATTGACATTGCCGCTGGTAATATTACTGCTGTCACTCAGGGTAATCTGGGAGTTGCCGGTCAGATTAATATCCGCGAAGTTTTGCAGCCGGGTTGCGCTGTTCAAAGTGCGGGTAGAGTTGCTCAGGTTCAGCGTATTGGTGCCGCCCCCCGCATTCAGCACCCCTAAAGAGGTGGTACTGCCGTTGGTGAGGTTATTGACATTGAAGGTGTCGTTACCGGCTCCGGTATTCACCGTATAGATCGTGGCGCCATCGTTAATGTTAACGATATTATTACCGGCCCCCAGATCGATGATCCCGGTACTGACCGAGCCACTGTTCAACGTCAGCGTATCCGCCCCTGTGCCGCTGGTCAGCGAACCCAATGTACCGTTGTTAACGACGGTATTACCGCTGTTCCCCATGGAAACGCTGCCGCTGATGCTCCCGTTATTGGTCAATGTCTCGGCAATACTGTTGCCAAAGGTGATGGCGGCAGCCCCCCCGCTGGCATTGATCGTCGTATTAGGTCCGACGGTGACGGCACCTCCGGTGGCACCCGAGGTCGCAATGCCCGTCGCCGCTGCACTGTTGACATTGATATCCAGGTAAGCGGAAGAAAGATCGAGCGAAGTCGTTGAACTGATCCCGGTGACTGTTCCACTTCCCGTCAGATTGATAGCGTTATTTGCCAAACCTTGCAGGAAGTTAAGGCCTGCCAGGGTGGTGAACACCGTGCCGCTGGTGGCATTAAATTGGACATTACTGAGATTGACACTCCCAGATGCGCCTTTAGCAATGGCACTGCCGGTTCCACCCAGGTTGAAAATGGTGCCAGTTAACGTCTGGATGCCCAGGTTGCTTGCACCGATGGTCAGGCCGGTAGCCACACCGGTGGTCGCTATCGTTCCGTTGACAAGATTAAGCACAATGTTGTTGCCGAGCGTAATACCGCTACCCCCGGTCGCCGTGATTGTCCCACCGGTACTATCTACCGAGATAACTTTACCGGCAGTCGTCGCATTCAATGCCAAACCGGCAGTGGTGCTGGTAATCGAACCGCTGTTGGTCAGCGTGACAGTGCCGGTGCCGTTATGAGTGAGTGCCACACCGGCAGTGGTACTGTTAATCGTCCCAGCGTTAGTAACATCTACCGTGCTGCTCCCCGCATCTGTGACACTGATCCCGGTGGCTTTTCTGATCGTCCCTTCCGCCTCATTGCGCACCACCACTTTGCCCGAGGAGTTAGCAGTGACGTTAATCCCAGTGCCAGCAGTGACATTTGCCGTGCCATCAGACATGGTCGCCGCTGAGCGGATATAAATCCCTCCCGTACCGGTAGTTTTGGAGGCAAGGATGCCATCGTTAGCGGCACCAGCGGCCACCACCAGATTTGACCCCGGAGCCAGGTTGTAGATCACATCGTTAGGCGAAGCCGGGCCATTGTAAATCACTGAGTTCGTAGCAGTACTGGAGGCATTGCTGATCACATCTCCCGCCGGATTATGCATGATGACAATAGCCCCGGGGCCAAATAAGCCGGTGCCCGAATTATAAGAGCCTATCTTCACGCCGTAGTTAGCCGCGCCCAATAGATTTTGTGTAGTTAATGCAAAATTTAATTTGGCGCCGTCGTCAATTTGAAAACTATAACTAGGTTGACCTACACCAACACTACCATCACTATTGGTAAGACGAGAACCAATAATTTGCACATCAGCAGTATTAGTAAAGGTAATCAGACTATTGGCGGGGCCACCATTTGTCCAAAAGACAGCAGGAAAATTAGGGCTATCGATAGCAGTTAAATGATATCGCCCCGTCATTTCAATGTGACTAGTAAGAACAGATTGGCGACCAGTACCAAAGGTCAATAAAAGATCCTGATTAAAATTACCCAGTGTTACCTTACCTATATTGTTAGGCGTTACTATAGTATCCAGCCCTAACGCTGCAATTTTACCATCAGGCACGCTTCCAATATTATCGATGCTGATATTCAGTCTGGAATCGGCATCTTGAGCGGAGAATATTCTACTGAAACTGAGGCTGGGATTAGCGAGTGATGTCGCGATAGCGTTAAAGTTAACAACACTGAAGGTTGCATTACCGCTCCATGGCCCATTAACAGCCGTATTACTCAGAAAGAAAGCTCCGGTATTCATGGTCAAAGTATGACCACCGCCATCCAGAACCAAATTTTGCCGATTACCTGAAACCAAGTTAACAGCATAAGCAAGGACAGGGTTAGTTCCACCAGAATTAACAGTATTAGCTGAGTTTTGCACGATATCGTTAGTGAGTAATATGGTCGTTGCCGTGCTTCCTGCTCCCGTTCCCAAGGCTGCTGCCAAGGCGGCACTGGTTCCTACCGTCACGCAACTGCCACCCGAAGCATTACATTCAGCCACAGTAATCGCATAAGCATTGTTATAAATCGTCAGGGCGGAAAATAGTGACAAGGCTACAGCGCTATTTTTGAAAAATTTACTACTTTCTTCTTTTTTATCAGAATGTTGCTGATTGCAGCTACTATGGCTGGCCGTTTTCTGTTTTGTATTGGTAAGTTCACTAACCACCACCCAAACCTGCAATGCAGCACTCCATATGACTCTGTAGACCTTGTTCATAAATGTTCCTTTAAAAAATATGATAACTATCAGCCATAATTGAGCTATGTACCGCCTTCGATTCGGTGTTATGTAGTGGCGTGATTTAGCGAGAAAAACGGATTCAGGTTAAATCTAGCTCTGTCCCGTTAAAAAGCAAACAAACCGTTTGCGGTTCAGATTGATGTTGGCGCTTCTTTATTGAAACTACGATAAGAATCGTGTCAGTATCAGGCCATATTAATTGCTGATACAGACAAACATTAACTCTTAATAAAAGGGGCTTTGTTAATGGAATGGTCGCCCCCTAAATCCTGTGCCACAATGAGAAGATAAATCGTCACTACTACTTGAGCGGAACGACCATCATGAACGTTCAAACTATCGGTATCGATTTGGCAAAACAGGTTTTCCAGGTCCACGGAATTGACGAGCACGGCAAGCGGTTGTTCAATAAGCAACTCAAACGTGCAAAGAGGCTTTCCTTTTTTGCCAATGTCCCCCATAGGCCGGTAGCGTCGATGACCAGGTGAGAGATTTCACCACGGGTTGGCGTTTTTATGCTGATGCTAACGCTCTTTGCCCGTTTGCTGACCAGAGAGTAATCCGGGCAGCGCAACGGCAGAGCCATCAGCTTAAAAATCGAGTCAACAAAGCCCTGTAAAGCCCGAAGCGGCAAGTTGAATACGCGCTTCATCATCAAGACCGTGGTAATCGCCATCTCGGTGTAGTGAAGCGGTCGGCCACGACCTTCAGGTTGTGTACTGTCAGTCCACACGGCAATCGCAGATTCATCAAGCCAGACCGTCAGAGGGTCGCGCTGCCTGAGTGCTTTGTTGTAAGTTGACCAGTTGGTGATTTTAAACTTTTGCTTTGCCATGGGAACCCGATGCTGAAACGACTGTAGCGCTCAGATCCGCCAATCTTCTGAAGGTTCGATTTATTCAAAGCACCTGTACGGCAGTGAACAATTAGCCGCGCAATTTACCGACATGCTTTACTTTCTAAGCTGCCTGTACGGCAGTGAACGACGAGATACTTTTCAATCATGCTTTCAATTTTTTCTAAGCTGCCTGTACGGCAGTGAACTACTGCGAGTTACTTTGTTTCTTAACCCACTTGTTTCTAAGCTGCCTGTACGGCAGTGAACCTTCGTTAGCAGGTTCATCTTCAACCACCGCATTTCTAAGCTGCCTGTACGGCAGTGAACGTAAATAAAACTTTTTCATTATCATAAACTACTTTCTAAGCTGCCTGTACGGAAGCAAACGTCAAGTCAACACAACTCCACTCAATTCGACTAATCTTAGTTTTTAGCTTTATTTTATAAATGGTTATCTATTTTCATTGTCAACACGGTTCAACTGACGCTACCCTCTATCAACAACTATTTGGGGGCCCAAATGGGGGCCCTAAACATCATTTCTACCCGAGGTTATCATGTCACGACAACCTGCCAAGAGCCTGAGTGCACTGGATATCAGGAACGCCAAACCCGGTGATAAAGAATACAAGCTCTATGATGGTAACGGGCTCTACCTGTTGGTCAAACCCAACGGAGCCAAATACTGGCGTATGAAGTATCGCATCTATGGTAAAGAGAAAAAGCTGGCTATTGGTGTGTATCCTGAAATCTCTTTGGCACAGGCACGTATCGAACGGGAAAATGCCCGTAAACTGCTGGCTGAAGGCAAAGACCCCAACACGCTGAAACGAACCACGCGAATCTCTGAGAAACGGCATCATGAAGATACCTTTGAAGCCATCGCCATGGAGTGGTTTAACTACAAATCACAACAATCTGGTGCCTGGGTGGCAACCCATGCAGACGATGTAAAATCGGGGCTGGTCAATGATGTCTTTCCCCATATTGGCAAAATCCCCATTCGGGACATCACCCCTAGGTTATTGCTGGACGTGCTGCGTCGGATGGAAAAACGGGGTGTATTTGTTCGCCTGCGTAAAGTGCGTCAGCACTGCCATCAAATCTTTGTTTACGCCATCGCGCTTGAACTGGTCAATTCCAACCCGGCCAGTGATTTGGCAAAACTGCTCAAAACCCCGGTATCTGACAACCTGCCGCATCTGAAAGAAGAAGAGTTGCCAGAGTTTCTTCGCACGCTATCAGCCTATGAGGCTAACCCGGTATTGCAGATTGCCACTAAAATATTGCTGCTGACGGGGGTCCGTACCATGGAGTTACGACTGGCAGAATGGGGAGAGTTTGACTGGGAAAATTCAGTGTGGACCATACCGGCAGAGAAGATGAAAATGCGACGACCTCACCTGGTTCCGTTGTCTCGTCAGGTGGTTGTGTTATTAAAACAACTTCAAACACTGACGGGAGGGCACCGCCTGTTATTACCTGGACGCAATGCCCCAGATAAACCCCGTGCGGAAGCGGTCATTAACCATACGCTTTATGCTTTGGGGTATAAAGGGAGGACAACCGGCCACGGGTTTCGCCATACGTTAAGTACTATCTTGCATGAGAAAGGGTTTAACACAGCCTGGATTGAACTCCAGTTAGCGCATGTGGATAAGAACAGCATCCGTGGTACCTATAACCATGCCCTGTATTTGGAACAACGGCGAAATATGATGCAGTGGTATGCTGATTACATCGATAGTCTGGAAAGTGCAAACACAACAGCATAAATGCTCAGCCCGTCGAGGGCTGAGCATTACTTTTCTTTTTTTATACATTACTTAGGGCATGTATTTTTTTAGGGAGTATCGCTTCATCCTGAAACCTATGGCATCATTCTTCGTTCCAGCTAGTGAGCTTGAAATTTTGCTTTGCCACGGTACACCGTTGTTCTCTCAGAAAGAGAGTGATCTGATCCTACTGCTCAACAATGCCACAGGCAGAACAATTTTATCTGTTGATAGCCTAAAAATAGGCACTCTCTGTTTTTTCGTCTTATCTCCGTTAATGCGACAGAGTCGGATTATTAGCCGATTTTTGTCAAATTGTGTAGATACCCGAGTGGTCAAGGCCTGATTTTGGTCAAGACTTAACATCTTTATACGCCGAGACAACCACCTGCGGGATAAAGTGGCGCACTTTAACCGAAGTCTTAACGCTACAAGCCAAAGGGGGTACACAGCAGCAAATAGCAAACGCCGACCACGCGATAATCAACGCAGTCCGGGTACAGCGCGCTGGCGATAATTTGCGGCGTGGTAAGCGATGCCGCGGCAGGAAGCGCTGCGGCAGCTACCAGCATGGCAAGCAATGAACGCGGCAGTCTCATGGGCGACTCCTCTCCCGCAGTTCGCTGGCCTGACGAATGTCCGTCGTGCCATACACCACGTCCCGATCGTCAAACACCATCGCCGGGACCTTCTGAATACCCAGTTGCCAGGCTTTCAGTACGCCCTGCCAGGCCTCGGCAATCTCTGCTGCTGCGCCACGTTGCCGACTACCTGACGGCTTTTACCTAGCGTCGGCATTTGCCAATAGTTTCCATAATAAGCATTCCAGGTTACTCCCCCAAAACGAGGGAGTGTGGCACTTACCGCACCCGAGGTGGCCAAAATTGGACGATGATCACCCCGGAAACCTGCTCACTTTTGCACTTTGTTTTACACACCGGCAGACAATGGTACTCAAAACCCAAACTGGATGGTGCCATAGGGGGCCTGGCGTGATCCTCTTGCTTGCAAGTTGGGAACTTGGAGAACCGCTTTACTTAGCCTACCGAAAGAGGGAGTTCTATTATCTTTTTAACTAGCGTATTCAAGTTTTTGCACTCAATGATAAAATCAAAATCCACATCAATATCTGTGTTTACCTGCTCCTCTAGATATTCACACAATTGAATTATATCTATTGAATCCAGTCCTAAAGAGGATATTTCTGCTTCCATATGCTTTTCATTGAAGCTTTTTGATACGTGTTGTAAGCCCCAGCTTAATATTAAACCCTTTAATTGCATCAGTTCCATTTTAACCTCTAATCCACAGTTGAAAAATAAGTTTTTATTATGCCAAGCTCATTGTTAATATATAATTCCTTACATTTCTGACGCCGAATTTTACCACTTGATGTCATAGGGATAGTTGACGGTTTTATCAGTGCAATACAATAAATAGGAATGGTGAACTCTTTGTACACTGAGGTTCGAATGTCTTTTATTACCTTATCAAAATCAGCATTTTTGTAGTGGGTTCTCTTTAGTTCATGAACTAATATCAATCGTTCTTTTTTATCAAGGTAAATTGAAAATGCAGCACAACGTTCACTTTTAAGAGCTATATTTGAACGACTACTACACAATTCTATGTCTTGAGGGTAAATGTTTCTCCCATTAAAAATCAATAGGTCTTTCGTTCGTCCAGTGATGTAGATATTTTCACCATCACTAAACCCTAAATCACCTGTATTCAAGTAATTTTTGAACTCTATATCACCATGTATATGATTATTGAACGTTGCTTTAGAGTGTCTTGTATTATTCCAATAACCGATTGAATTACTTGGGCTATTTATCCAAATTTCACCCACCTGCATACGGACTAAGGCTTTTTTAGTTTCACTATCCACTATAGTTACGGAGTTTTCAAATAAAGGTTTTCCAGAAGAAACCAGCACAGTTTTCTCTTTTGTAGAGTCTGCCTGGTGTAATTTTATTTGACCTTTTTCATAGGAGTCTCTTTCAACATTTAAGTAAATAGGCGACTGAGCCTTATCTGCACCACTAATAATAAGCGTTGACTCTGCCGTTCCATAGCATGGGTAAAATGATGACTCTTTAAATCCACAGTTTCTAAAAGCCATGCTAAATCTTTTTAAAGTACCTGCACGGATAGGTTCGGCACCATTAAATGCCACCTCCCAACTTGATAAATCAAGTTCTCTCTTATCTTCTTCCTTGATGCGTTCAGCACATAGGTCGTACGCAAAATTTGGAGCCCCACTGACTCTAGCTCTATATCGAGATATAGCGTTTAACCAATTAACAGGATTCTGTAGAAAATTATTGGGAGCCATAAATATAAAAGGTTGGCCTATATAAATAGCCTGAAGAAAGTTACCGATTAGTCCCATATCATGAAACAACGGCAACCAAGAAACATATACCGATTCACTGAAATTTCTAAAACCTTTTTTAAGAAGGATCTGATTCTCGATCAAATTGTCATGTGAAATAATCACCCCTTTTGGGGCTCCTGTCGATCCTGAAGTAAACTGTAAGAAGGCGGTATCACTTCCAGTAACGTGAACCGGAAGCTTGGGGGAAGAACTAACTAAATCTTCGTATGATTGAATCGCAATCCGGAGATTGTGTATGTGGATTCGCGAATTAACTAATAACTTTGGATAGAAATCCTCAACAATAACAGCCAATTTTGCATCTGTACTTTCAATTATTCCTTCAACTCTAACCCAGTCAGACTGCCTTTTGCCGGGTATTGGTAGCGGTATCGGTATAACCCCGGCATAAAGACACCCAAAAAAAGCCACTGCAAATTCGTATGAAGATTGAAATAATAATAAGACCCTATCACCCACATTAACTCGGCTACGAACTCCAGCGGCAAATTTCATTGCTAACTCATGTAGTTCTGAATATGTCATTGCAGGCTTCGCAATATCTCCGTTGGATATGAATATTAATGCTGTTTCATCAGGCTTTACTGAGGCCAGATCAGATAATATTTCAACAAAGTTTTTTAATATATTTTTATCAGCATGATTAACTTCTAAATCTATTATATCTTCTGTTATACGCATAATCATTTTCCGTTAGAATACATGTCATTCAGATTTTTTTGTAGTCTTAGTTTAGAGCCTATCCCAATAGGAGTTTATTCCACACAATAAGCCCACAGGAAAAATGCAACATCCCTTGGTAGTTATCGGTTTTTTTCTCCCACCGGGTCAATAAACGACGATACCGATTCAGCCAGCTGTGTGTCCGTTCGACCACCCAGCGCCGAGCTTTCTTGCCCGGCTCTTTTTTCAACGACTCTAACTCCGTTTTTCTGCCTTGAATATGGGGAATATAACGCCTCGCTTTTAACTCCTGTTCCAGCCATTCCGCTTTGTAGCCGTTATCCAGACATAAGTGTAATCGAGCGCCGGGTTTCCCTGTTTGAAGTGCATCAAGCGTTTCCTCCACCAGATTGATGTCGTGAACATTTGCCGCCGAGACAACGCAGAAGAGCGGCAATCCGTTGGCATCGGTCAGTAGGCTGCGCTTTACTCCCTGTTTTCCTCTCTCTGTCGGGTTGCGGCCCGTTTTTTTGTGCCCGCAAGGGGGGCTTTGGTCATACATCCATCGAGGGAAAGCCATGACCAATCGATACCCGACAATTTCTCACTTTTGAGCAACCCATTTTGCCAAAAACGTTCAAAAACACCGACGCAGTCCATTCCTGGAAGCGGAGCTGGAGGAACATATTCCTGTCGCCTTCAGCGCATTCCATTGGCATCCAGTACGTAGGACAAAGAAAATGGCATTCATGGCAGCCCGGTTATCCACTCGACGACGATGGCGGCCTAGGGGGTGATGAGTCTTATGTACGGGAAGCAACGGTTCCATTTGGGCCCATAACTCGTCAGAAATTAACCAGCCTGTTTCCATGATTTAGTCGATATCTATTTAACGTTTTTCCACATCGTTATAGACAATCCCTATTGGGATAGGTTCTTAATAACTCCATGGATTGTATCACTTGTGCTAGGGAATTGAGACCATCAAAATAGTTACACTACTAATGCGTTATGAGCCCTTATAGAAAAATAAGAAAAGAGGATTCCCAAACCCTTTTAGGGCCTAAATTGTAAAAAATTCGATATATCTTCTTCTTGCTTGCTTTAAAAATTAATTACACTATATCAATAACCCTCTACTATGTAAGAGTATTAATTATTTTCTTATCAAGCTCAGGGCATCCATTAAAATCAGAAAATTTTTGCAATTCATCTATTAAGCTTAAATAAAAAAAATCCCTATCAAATAGATTATTTTCTAAAAACAGGCCCAATACTTCAAAGCGCTTTTCAGCGCGATGAGCTTTACAATCAACTCTACCAATAAGTTTTTCATTATATAATATTGGCAAGCAAAAGTATCCATACTTTCTCTTATTCGGAGGAGTATAGCACTCAATCCTATAGTTAAAATCAAATAGTAAATTCAATCTCTCTCTGTGGATCACCAAATTATCAAAAGGTGATAGAATCTTCAAAGAGCAATCAGAGGGAAGGTTTTTTTCGTATTCAATTGAATCTACATAAAATTCCCTTGAGTCATCAAGAACAATCTTCTTTATGATCCCAGATTGGATCCGATCATTGAGCCCCTGACGCATGGCCTCCCTCAGTGGTTTACCCGTTTTCAGATGCATTAATTGCTTCCAGACAAATACACCGTGAGCTCTAATCGTCGTATCAAGAATGTATTCAGTATACTCGCTGATTGTTGGCTCACTCGTATTCAGACCATCGGGTAAACAGCGCTCGGGCAAGTCATAGACTTTTTCCACTCCATTGCGTTTGCAAATCATAATATCGCCCCGCATAAATAAGACCTCTAAGGCACGTTTTCTGGGGCCTGAATTAAACCAATTACTCTTTTCATTGGTCTTTTTTTCCATGCTTCTTACCTGTAGAGGCCCATCCGCTTTAATATGGGCCAATATCTCATTCATCGATTTCTCATCAGAATATTGATAGTATCTATTTTCACCTCGTCGTACTGAATTAATATGTGGTAATGAAAACCGAAAGTCCTTCATTGGTAAATATGATGCGGCATGATACCAATATTCAAAAATATCCTTACTCGCGATAAGTTGGTTTAGATGATCAGGAGCGTAGTTTGGTACTCGGTTCCATAGCACATGATGATGTGCCCGCTCAACGATAGAAAGCGTATCAATCTGCACATATCCTAGATGTTCAATAGCACTCAGTGTTCCATTAATATCATTACTGAATATTTTCTTTGATAAAAGGCCCTGTTTCGACAATGCTAACCGTCTCAATTGGTTCAACTGCTCCATAATCTCTCCCTTATAAATTACCTTCATAGCTCAGACAGTTATACCTTTCATGCCTCGAGTTGCTTGGGTGTTGGCTGTGCCCTGTCGACCCAGTCACATAGTTATCTATGCTCCTGGGCCCTCCAGTGCTTGCCTCCTACAAGCAACTCGAATTATTTTGTGTAAATGGAGGTTAATCTACAAAAGGTGAAATTATATCTTTAGAAAAAGCTTTACTGGCTGATACATGTGACAGGTTATTTTTTAGATAAGTATGTAAATGTGGGAATAGTTTTAACTCCACTTTCGCATGAACAATACCAGTCAGTATTTCGCACATAATTAAATCTGCAACTGTAAAATAATCATTTACTAAGAATCCATTCTTTTCAATCTGTTTTTCTAACATTGATAAACAACGTAATATCTCAGCTTGTTCTTTTTCGGCGATTGCTGTATTGCGAGATTTTTCATCTAACCAGGTTAAATTTAAAGAAGCAATCTCAATATGATGTTCTAGCTCCGTCATTGCCCAAACAGCCCATTGAAGCAACACCGCTTCATCTATTACATTGTTTACATACAAGGTCGTAGGTGCGTATTTTTTTGCAAGATATAAGCAAATAGGAATAGATTCAAATAGTATAAATCCTGAATCATCTAACACTGGAATTTTAGCATTTTGGTTAATTTCTCGAAAGTCAACAGAACCCGTTCCTTCGCTTCCAAGTTTTACTTGTATCTCTTCATAGGGAACTTCCATTAACTCCAAAATCCAACGAACTCGGTTTGCGCGGGAGTAAGGGTTGCCATATAATATAATCATAATAAGATATCCTCAATGTTATTGTCTATAATTTAATATTAACTGAATGAATTAATCAGTCATCTCAGTTAAGTATTTATTGTGAAAATGCTTGATAGATTCTTCATACTCTTGAGCAAAAGCGCCAATGCCTCCATATTCAGAATACATACCCTCTTGAACTCGTTCACATAATTCTACATCCTCTTTATTTACATTATAATTTTGACTACTTCCTCCACTTTCATAATACTCACCCAAATCAGGTTCATTCTCTTCCATAGATTTGCCAAAGACTCGTATTTGTATTTCGCTGGTTGTGGGAGTAATCGGAATAACCTTTAACATGGCTACGAATTTTGCACCTGTTACTACTCCGAGGTTAGGATACAACAGATGATCACCCGAACCAAACCAAATCTCATTGGGAGCAATTATTTTGGAAGGAATATACTTTTCAAACTCAGCCATTTTGCCATTGACTAGTGTCGGCTGAAAGAATGACCAGTGTCCATTGTAATAATAATTGACTTGTTTTTTATGATCTAAACCGAGTATTGAATTTTTATGGGCATACCAAAGATGATAGCTTTCTATATGATTTTCAACAAACAATTTCCAATTTGCTTTCATTGGATATTGGGTACTGTAAATCTCATCCAATTCGTTTAAATCATATGGACCAAAATATTGCTGAAACTGACCAACCCACTCTTGAAAATCCAGTGCGCCGTGTTCATTTGAATGAACAAAAATCATACCTTTAAATATCTTAATCGCCGCTGGGTGTAAGGAAAAATCCGATTTTTCTATTCCACTAAACTGTTTTGCTTGTTGTGGTATAGAGCATAATTCTCCAGAAAAATCATAACGCCAACAGTGATAACCACATTCGATAGCATTGGTAAGATTTCCTTTACCCCGCAACATCACTGTACCGCGATGCCGACAAATATTGTGAAAGGCTCTCAACTCACCCTGATTATCACGTATAATGAATATAGAGTTACTACCGACATTAGTACAGATGTAGTCGCCACTTTTCATTACGTCTTTTAGAACACCAGCGAAACTCCAATTTTTTGAAAATACATTGGTTTGTTCTTTTTTAAACCACGCATCTGAAAAATAGGCTTCCCGATTTAATCCTAAAGTCTTTATATCACTCATAGTCTTTACCGATGTTAGTAATGAATAAATTTGCGTTATTAATTTAGGGTTTGATTATATGACTAGTGAAGGTTAGTTGTTCACTAAGTTCATCAATATTAATAGAAGGTACAAAGTAGAATCATGATAATATGAACCACTCTTAAAATATCTATTTATCAATTAATGTATCATCGTTAAACCCAAAAATATCATCTTTAGCACGATTAAAAGATGAGATGTCATCGTTCCCATTCCCTGAGAGGTTTCTGAAAAATATGCGTCTAAATGCTAACCCAGGTCTATCCGCAATAACACTGACGGGTTTTGTAATACCATGAACTTGATTTGAAGAAAGCATCAACTCAACATGCTCGACGTCTTCGCCATTAAGCTGTCGTACCCATTTTTTAATTATGTAATCAACTAAAGCATTCTTTGCAAACGAACGTATATGTTCACTGAAAAACCAAGAATGTGTATCATCCGCTGGTGTCACCATGAATAATGCAATTTGTTCATGTCCAGAGAGAAATTTATCATAGAAATAAACAACTCCACCAAGATCAAAACGAAAGTAACATTTTTTGCGATCTAGTTGCGTAACACCGAGCAATTTTCGGCTAAATCCAAGCAGGCCCTCAGTGCCTTTTACCTCATCATGAATGCCGTCATTTGGATCTAACTGTCCCCAATAGCCTCTCATGTCATCGTCGTAGCGAATAACCTGCTCGGCTACTCGGGCTGGCTCTCCAGCTAGTGTTCCTGGATGGATGAAGGGGGGATGTGTATTATCTATTGCATTCTCAATAACCGTCAAGAAAGGTGCATCAGCAAATATTGGAATATCTCTTACACGTCGCATACCACGGCCATAGTCTTTTTCCAGGAAATAATAACTTGGCGGTTTTACATCGTTTGGTTCTGACTCGTCACCCCATATCCAAATGAGCCCTTGACTTTCAATTACATAATAAGCACCAACTTTTGCATGACTAGGGATCTTGTCTGAAGAACATTGGGAAGGTATAACGACACATTTACCGCTGCCATTAAACTCCCATCCGTGAAACGGACATTGTACATTACCGTTTACAATTTTTCCGATTCCTAGATCAGCTCCACGATGAGGGCACATTGCATCAATGGCCACGACCTTATCTTCTAAATTCCTAAAAAAAACAATGTTATTCCCTAGGATTTTTCGTTTTAGAGGGCGGACACTGTTTATCTCATGGCTCCAACCCGCGACGTACCACGCCTTTTTAGGATGTTTATTATTGCTCATGTGATTTTTCCGTTAAATTTTTTCTTGCTTCTGGATTTTGTAAAAATAACATGAAACTTGTTAGACACATGATGTATATGAAAGCATAATGGTGAGTGATCATACCTAATGTAACTACTCGCCAATACTCAAAAAACTCCCCGGTTATCACGATAAAGCATAAAAAAAGCATGATAACACTGATGCCACAGCCAAAAATCCCCCACTGTTTAGCTGCCTCAAATGCTTCTGGGTTTGAGTTTCTTGTTTGAAACATTTTAACTCCTGAGAACATGCAAATTGCACCGGTAAGAAATTTTGAAATATAAATAGTTGAAAATCCAATAGTGGCAAGTATAGGAGAATGTATACTTCTCCATTCTATTCCTGGAGTTCCAAGCGCGCCTTCCATACTCATGACATACTTTACCTGTTCCCAGCCGGCTGAATAGTCTAGCAGATTACTCATCCCCCCAACTAAGCCCCAAAATCCGACGCATAACATCAGTGCCATTTTTATTAAATGAGTCATATTCTTCCTTACTTTATTTGTGTAAAGGGTTTTCTTATATCTTTACGAAAACGGCTGACAAGATATAAAACTACATTTCCTCTAAATTGTATGGACATTAAGCAAATACTCATGTGATTTATCATTCACAACTTCATGTACTCGAGCTCGATCTATTTTTCCACTAGATGTACGTGGCAACCGTGTCGTCCCTAAAAAAATGAAACGATTTACCGATAACTTAAACTCATGCAAAATTTTACGACTAAGCTCTATTGCTAACTCCTCTAATTCTATTAATTCATTACTAACCTCATTAAGTCTCTGTTTTTTAATCTCTTGTATAAAGACAATTTCCGAGTCATCTCTCCCTTCATTAATCCGAGTAACACATGCACCTGTTTCGACAAAGTAATCTTTTTTTCTTACTACAAAATATTCAATTTCTTCCCCATAGTAATTTTTCCCATTAACAATGATCATATTCTTCATTCTTCCAGTTACATGAAGTTTTCCTTGCGTCAGATAGCCCAAATCTCCAGTACGTAAATACTCTTTCCCAGAAGTATCATTTATTATCTTGGCACCAAAGATGTCTTTAGTCGCTTCAGGATTATCAACGTACCCTCTTGCTACATGGGGACCTCGAACCCAAATCTCTCCCCTGTGGCAATCTGGTAGCGGTTGATAGTTCTCATCAACAATGACAAGCTCAGCCTGTTCATCTATCTGTCCTACACTGACACTTGAATCAACATCCCCAATTACGCCAGTCTCTCCCGAAACATACAAGGTTGTTTCAGCCATGCCATAACAGAAGAAAAATGATTTTTTATCGAATTTATAATTCTGAAAACGTTCTATAAATCTTTGAATAGTTGTTGGACGTATCATCTCCGAACCATTAAACGCAACTTTCCAACTACTTAGATCTAGTCCTTCAATCTTTTCCTCTCTGATCCGGGTGACACAATAATCGTAAGCAAAATTAGGCGCTCCACTTATGCTTGCTTGATACATTGAGATTAACTGCAACCATTTGTATGGATGGTGAAGAAAATCATTTGGAGACATTAATATAGAGCTACCACCTGTATATATGGGGTATAATATACCCCAAATAAGTCCCATATCATGGAAGAATGGCAACCAACTTACAGAAGTCTCACCACCAGATAATTGTGTATGTTTGCAAAAACCGTGTTCGATCATTCGCAGATTAGCAATCAAGTTATCATGGCCGACAATAACACCTTTAGGTGCTGATGTTGATCCGGAAGTAAATTGAATGAGCGGTGGTATATCTAAATCAATGTTAATAGACATATGAGCAGTATTAATACTCTCTAGTTTGTCAGTACATATTATGGTATATCGTTTATTATTGAATAATTTCTTAACCTGCTGAGTTACCTGTTCAAGTGTTGAGCTTACAGTAAACACCACCTCAATATCAACATTTGAGATAATTGAAGATAATCTACTATCCGGTTCGTTGCTCGGAGGAATATACATAGGAATAGCTAGCATATTCCCGAACATGCAACCGAAGAAAGCTTCGATGAAATCCAAGCCTGGCGGATACATTAATAAAGCATATTTTCCCCGAAAGTTATTAAATGAAATTATATTTCCAATAGAGAGTGCGCTATCGTATAGTTCTCTATAACTCAGGGATACAGCATTGGTCGAACGTGGTGAATAATATTTGTAAGCACATTTATTACCAACTCTACCTACATGATAAGTAAGCATGTGAGCAATACTATTTGTTTTCATATTTCTCAATATCCAATCAGAATATCTTATGGTTTAATGTTTCTTTTAGATTGGTTTCTAGTGAATGGAATCAGTAACTGTTTAAACCAACCATCTGGGACGTAACTACCAACACCGGTGCCTATGTCAGAAGAGGCTTCTCTATCTTTTGGATTGAAGTAAGTTCCAAATAAATGATCCCAAAATATAGACACTGAACCATAATTACTATCATGTTCCATTCTAATTTTACTGTGATGCCAATGATGTAATTCTGGCGTATTGAATATCAAAGATAACCAGCCACTCGCTACAGCAAGGTTTGAATGACTCAGTAATCCAACAGTTAATTGAAAAGCAAAATACCAATTCAGTAGCTTAATAGGAACATCAATGAATTGTACTACTAACATAATAGGCAAGAAAAAAGCAAATACTTCAAAAGGATGAACTCTTGCATTATTCAACACATGAAGTTGAGCGCTACTGTGGTGTAAAGCATGTAGTTTCCATAAAATTGGAATAGTATGAAATGCTCGATGGCAAATATACCAGATTAAATCCACTATCAATACCAAAATAATCAGCTGTAAAATAAAAGGTAAGTCCAGATCAAATAAATTGTTTTTTCCCTCAGCTGCTTGTTGCTCAACAATCAATATGGCTATTAAGGTTGCTATTATTTGTGCGGCAGGGAAGGTAATATTATAAAAAAAATCATTCCAGCCTTGCCGGTCATACTTATTCCAAGCTTTATGGTAAGGGATGAATAACTCTAAAATAAAAATCACAACCAATAGACCAAGGAAATGAACCTGTATCGCTGTTTCATAAGACATACCCAAAGGGCCAATTAGCCACCAATACATAGTTAAAGAGACAAGCATAACACTTGGCCAGACCAACACACGCAAACGGTTCCATCCCAATTTTGAGTGACTCAATTCTGTTATATTACTCATTTTCTTTCCTTCTGCTAATCTTTCTAGACTCTATTCTTTGATATGTTGGGATTTGTACGTTGCTCACTAATCCCATCCATTGCCATAGTTTGATTAATCCATAACCTAAATCTAAGTTTCGTACATATAAGCCGACATGAGCAGATCGCGGAAACGCATGATGATTATTATGAAATGACTCTCCTAAAGTGATAAAAGTCATCCACCAATGATTACGACTATTATCTCGAGTTTCAAAAGCACGTGGGCCAATAAGATGATTTAGGCTATTGATATATCCTATAGTGCTGCTAAGTACGAATGATCTTACACCCCACCCCCATAAGAACCCGGTGAATAAACCAATCGGTTTTTGAGTGATTGCGAACTCTATTAAAGCAGGGAAGATCATTGATAATACTACCCATTTATAATAATGCCTATTAACAGCACCTATTTCATCATCACGTAATAGGTCCGGCACATAGACTAATGGGTTTGGATAATTATGCTGCCTCATCCACCCAAATGCTGCATGGAATGCTCCACTCAATTTAGAGTTATGCTTAGTGGGTGTATGGGGGTCTCCTTCTTTATCAGTGAGTTGATGATGGCGACGATGGAAAGCAGCCCACACGACTGGTGGTCCTTGTCCACCCATACTAGCTAAGAGTACCAACAGTTGTTTAAGCTTTTTTACGGGCTCAAATGATTTATGAGAAAGGTAACGATGGCTACCACAAATGACGCCAACCAAGGTCAAAAACCAGAATATTAAAAACTCAAAAATATTGGATAGGGTTGGAGGAAACCATATAAATGCAATGATAGTCAATATGACAGGTAAGCAACTCAGCACCAAAAAGTGCAACATTTGTGACCTTACCATGCGTTTATCGAACATTGTGGAGTTCGTATTATCTTCCGATAGTATTTTACTTTCTTTAGAGATATTTTCCATAAGTTACACTCTACCACTGTCATAAGATCATATTTAGTAGCAATTACACAGTTTCAACAGAAAATAATTTCCGTTGAAACTGAATTGAATTACATAACTTAAGTAAGCGCGGTTATTATTTGTTTAGCTGCACGAAGTCCCGACTCCAAGGCTCCCTCAATTTGACACGGGTGCGTCTTTGCGTATTCAGCACCACACCAATAAACAGGTGGTTCTTGTTCCCTTAGCACTTGTCCTATACGACTCATTACACCAGGAGGGAAATATGCGCCATAACTCCCTCCAATCCACTCGTTCTCTGCCCAATCCTCGATATGCACTTTTTGTGGCTTTGGAAACCGACTTCCAAACATACGATCTATAGCTTCTGCCACTAATTCTTCTTGTTTAGTGCCTTCCGCCATAAAATCCTGAGCATGACTTGTTCCAATGAAGCCAGCTAATACGCCTTTCTGGCGATCGGCTGGAGAGTTATCTATGGTGTAGCTAAGAGGATATTGGTTGGTCATGACTTGTCCAGATAAGCCTTGTTC
Source organism: Serratia sp. MMO-28 (assembly GCF_037199905.1). Taxonomy (NCBI): domain Bacteria; kingdom Pseudomonadati; phylum Pseudomonadota; class Gammaproteobacteria; order Enterobacterales; family Yersiniaceae; genus Serratia; species Serratia sp. MMO-28. Next base: position 303,435 of record NZ_JBBCVB010000002.1, on the reverse strand, counting down.
CAACCAAAATGGTTTCTCATATACCGCCTGAACCTTAATTACTCTTCCCATAGGCAGAGATTGTAATAATCGGTTTCGAGCAATGGATTTTGGCGGTGAGAACAAGATTTGTTTTGCTGCTGGCGGTGGTATTGCACATACCACAGCGCGATAACGTCCACGCATACATTCAGCATCTACATCGACAAAACTTTTCGAGACTTTGATTGATCTAACTGGTGTATTTAGGTGTATTTTATTTAAACCTATGCTAGATGCTAATTTATCGCACAATTGACTTGGCCCATGCTTGAATCTTAAGCCTTGATGTCCTTCCTCCACACTAATTAAACTCGTTAGACTCACCGAACGACTTGCGTAGTACTGCACATATAGGAAAGAAACCAGATAGGATTCAACACCAAAAACCATCTCACTTACCATCCTGAAAAACTGCTTTCCGGTCTCAGTGAAAAGTGTGCGATCAATCCACTGTCCAAAAGATAAATGGTCGTATTTGATAAATATCTTATCCCAAGGCTCTATGTTCTTTAAGCGTGCTGTTATACGCTCAAAACGGGCCATACCTTGAATAATATCTGCGTTTAACCAAAAAGATCCTAAAGAAGGTAGGGTACCGCTAAATGAACTTCGAACTTCATTCCACCATATGAGATGTTCGCCCTCGTTATGTGTTTTCACCGTCTCTAAATCAAATCGTTTGATTTGTTCTTTGATCAAAGGCTGTTGTTCAGAAAACCAATTTGCTCCGAGTTCAAGCATGAAGTTATCGTCAAAATTAGTATCTTTAACACGCCCCCCAACTTGCTCTTGAGCTTCAAATATATCAACAGATAGTCCAGATTTTTTTAAACTATCAGCAGCCATAAGCCCCGCAACACCAGCTCCTACGATACAGACATCTGCGTTACGCAGTGATTCCGTCATATCCTTTTCCCTTAGAAGCAATTTCGCAATTGCCCACGGCGTTTGATATCAAGTGATGCACAATGGAAAGAACCAACAAATGGGAAGTAATTCTCAAAATCACATAGTATTGGTTTCATTCCAAGTTTTTTTAAGAAGGCTATTGTATGTTCCTGTTTTCGTTCTACAATAATTCGTTCTTCGTCCAAACTCAGCATATTGATGTTAAGCCAACCTGAAAGCTTGCCTAACCGATTCGTAGGGCTGTAGATTACAGGAGGAGCTTCGAATATTTCCCATGTTTTAAAAATGTCAGGCAGCGCGGAGGGATCAAAGTAGTCTGGGCTATAGAGCAAACGGCCTTTACCTAAAGGCATGATAGTGTCATCAAGATGCATCGCATAGGGGTTCGTAGTTTCAATTACATGTAAAGTGAACTCTTTACCAAGAATTTTCCTGACCCAGTCAATTCCAGCATCGTTGGTTACATGACTTCTGGATACAAGAATATCTTTTCCGAACTTCATAAAATCGGCTGCATCAAAAAGAATTTCCTCTTCTGTCGTTAACCATTCAGTCGGTTGACCCTCACTGTCACGATTAAGTTCTGATACAAACGATTTTTCAGATAAGATTGGTTTTGGTGCAGAAATCCAACGAGCCCCTCGTCGGTTTAAATCTTTGAGTACCTTGCGGTAGGCAAATGTTTCGAAATAGCGGCTTCGGTCAGCCATAGGAGCTTCAATGATCATATCGCCGACTAATAGTAAACTATCGCGCGGGTTTGAAGAACAAAATTGATTAGGAACATCCCAATGAGGGGTTTTAATTGATTTAGAAAAATCTATTGGTTCGGCAACTTGTACCCGCACACCTTCAGATTCAAGCACGGCTTTTAATTCAGTCACTTCTTTTCGGGCGCACTCAATCAAATCCGCCGGATAGCAGTTAACTCCGTCTGGGAATATTTGTTCTAAAACATGACTATACTTTTGAGGAATTACTGATTCAAAAACGGTCATTTCACCAGGCTTCATTGCACCTAAAGGATCACCAAGCAATACCTCTTCTAAGGGATCCCATTCAGTGAAAGCACCTATCGTGTTTTTATTACTTACATCAATTGTCATAGTATTCTCCGTATAATTTATTGAGTTATCAGTTATATGGGGCTGATGGAACGAGATCTCGTACCATCTCTAATGCATTAATCGCACTGTCGATTTCATCAAATGTATTGGCTGCAGTAATAGTAAATCTTAACATTGAGCGTTTAATCGGTGCGTTCGGATACACCGCAGGAGTAATTAAAATACCCTCAGTCCATAAGATCTTTGCCGCTTCTGTAACAGCGGCGATCGTACCTATCTCAACACTAATCAAGGGGTAATAATCTTCACTGTGTACTACTAAGCCAACTTCTCTAACACCATTTATAAAACGCTCAGTCAGTTTATAAATATGTTTTCTTAGAAGATCTCCTTCTTCGCTTTGCGAAATTTCCAACCCTGTTTGGGCACTAGATAAACTGGCTGTTGGACATGGTCCAGAATTAATGAATGTAGGTGCCGTAGAGAAAAACTCTAATTCATCTTTATTTCGGCAAGTTATAAAAGCACCGAGTGATGAGAATGCTTTGGATAAACCAGCAACATAAATTACTTTATCAGCGCACACATCAACTTCATATTTACGTAATAGACCACCACCACCTGTTCCGTAAGGATTCTCTTCGCTAGGTGAACTACCCCATAGACCGAAGCCATGTGCGTCATCGATATACAAAGTGGTATTAGCGTAGTTTTTAATTAGTGCGATAATTTCACGTAATTTGGCATCAATTCCGGTCATCGAATAAACACCGTCAACACAAATATACACAGATTTAAATCTTTTTGATTCTTCTAGTTTTACCCTCAAGTTCTCAATGTTGTTATGCTCAAAGAATTTTTTTGAAGCCCCTTTGGCATATGCTAAATCAACACCTTCTTGTATTGATTTATGTGCTCTCTCATCCATTATAAACAATGTATCTGGAGTGGCTAGTAGTGGCAAGATACCCATGTGTATTAAAGTTACGGTGGGGAAAACCAGTACCTCTGGAACATTAACTATTTCGCAAAGTGTTTTTTCTAACTTAGTGTACAAACTTGGAGAAGCAATTGCTCTTGACCAACTTGGATGAGTCCCCCATTTTTTTAAATCCTCACTGATTTGTGTAAATATCCTCTCATCCAAGTCAAGGCCTAAATAATTAGCGGATGCAAAATCATAAACAATTTTATCTTTTATCTGTAACTTCCGACCTGATTGTGCACTCACCTCATTATAGAATTGAGGGATCTCTTGAATTAGATGTCGCTGTAAGTCAGTGATACCTATACCTAGATTTTTTTTACCGTCAGAGCTCGATATTTCATTGATTAATGCTAGCAAATCTCTAAATGATCTAGCGTTGGTTGATTTGTCTGGATCTATTGTAATCCCAAAGAGACTTTCGATATACAGCATGTACTCAACTTGGTTTATCGAGTCAAGAGCAAGGTCATCACTCAGTTTCATGTCTAAATTTAAATCTTTAGGTATATATTTCTTTTTATACTTATGACAAAAGCTAATGTATGAGCTTAGTAACTCTTCTCCATTTATTTTTACTGATTTAATTTCTTCTGAACTAATAATAGCAACTTCTTCCATAATTTAATTCTCCACATTGGTATTAAAATGAAATTTGATATTCACTATCAAAATTTGATTTAAATATAATGATTTGTATGACGCTAGTTAGCGTGTGAATCCATTTTTGTCTTTACTTGCTTAAAGTCACAATTGGAACGTCGTCCATTAGTGAATTTTTTCAATATATTATGTTCTCTCCAATGATTGAGCCGCTATAGCTATATATTGACCTGACAAGGAGATTATTCAATATGGTGTTCATTTGTGTTGATATAAACTTGCGGTGTTGATTGCTTTCTACTTACGATTTTACGTATAGCGACATAAAAAACTGGCGTCAAAAACAGGCCGAATAGCGTCACACCCAGCATACCGAATACCACTGCCACCCCTGTTATAAAACGAACTTCACTGCCAGCTCCGCTACTGAAAAGCAGTGGCAGTGAACCCATGATAAAAGCAATAGATGTCATCACGATGGGACGCAAACGCAGGTAGCATGCTTCCAATATGGCATCAATCAGTTGTTTACCTTGCATTTCCAGCTCTCGTGCAAACTCTACTATTAAAATAGCGTTTTTCGTCGCAAGCCCCATCAGCACCACTAAGCCAACTTGGACAAAAATATTATTGTCCCCACCTGTTAACCAAACCCCTGATAGCGCGGCAAACATACTCATAGGTACGATAAGCAGTACTGCAAAAGGTAATGTCCAGCTTTCATACAGCGCGGCCAAGACGAAAAAGGCCAATAGTATAGCTATAGGAAATACTATCAGAGTGCCATTCTTCTGATGAACTTGTTCATAACTCAGGTCTGTCCATTCAAGTGTAATACCAGGCGGTAAGACCTGTTCAGCGATCTGTTTTAGTTTAACGATCACCTCGGAAGAGGAAAGTACACGCGGATCAGCATCTCCTATTAAATCAGCTGCCGGATAACCGTTATAACGAATGACAGGATCGGGTCCGTAGCTTTGTACAACCGTTATCATTGAACCGATAGGTACCATCTCACCATTTGCATTACGCGTATGCAGCTTGCCAATATTTTCTATCTGTTGACGATAATCCGCGTCAGCCTGGGCCATCACGCGATAAACACGGCCATATATATTAAAATCATTGATGTATACAGAACCAAGGTAGGTTTGCAGCGTGTCAAACAAGTCTGTTAGCTTAACGCCTTGGGCTTTCACTTTCACACGATCCACCTGAACTTCAAGTTGTGGAATATTAGATTGATATGCGCTGACGGGATAAACCATACCGGGAGTTGTCGCCACTGCATATTGAAAAGCATTCATTGCCTGTTGTAGCACGGCATAACCCAAATTACCGCGATCTTCCAAGTAAAGAGAATAACCAGAACCATTACCTAATCCTTGAATAGGAGGCGGCATTAAAGAATAAGCGAACCCATCTTTTATCGTACTTAGCTTCTGACTTAGTTCCGCATTAATTTCAGCTGCACTCCGAGTACGCTGGTCAAATGGTTTGAGAATTATGTAGGAAGAAAAAAAATTGGGAGTCGTAACAAACTGTAAAGCATTCAAGCCAATTAAAGAAGCCACTCTTTCAACGCCTTCAACACCCCGAGCGATCTCAGCCATTTGAGCTTCTATTGCATCTGTACGGTTCAACGATGCTCCCGCAGGTAATTGTGCTCCAGAGAAGAGGTACAGTTTATCCTGAGTAGGAATAAAACCGCTTGGTATAGTATGAAAGAGTAATCCTGTCACTACTAATAGTAGTAAGTAAACAGAAAAAATGGAACCGCGTCGGTTTAAACAGGCTGCTACCCCCCTTTTATATCTTTCCGAATTCTGTTTAAAGAAGCGGTTAAAAGGACGAAAAATCCAACTAAAGGCGCGACTAACACCACGCTCTAAGACATCCTTCGGTGCCGCATGTTTTTTTAATAATATTGCAGCTAATGCAGGCGACATGGTTAGTGAATTAACTGCGGAGATAACCGTTGAGATCGCAATAGTAACTGCGAATTGCTTATAAAATTGCCCCGCAACACCGCTGAGAAATGCCATTGGGACAAATACTGCGCAAAGTACCAATGCAATAGCGACAATTGGACCTGATACTTCACGCATGGCCTGATGAGAGGCCTCTAGCGGCTCCAAGCCATTTTCGATATGACGTTTGACACTTTCCACAACGACGATTGCATCGTCCACGACTATGCCAATCGCCAGTACCATGCCAAATAGAGTTAACGTATTGATCGAGTAACCAAATAGATATAGGAAAGTAAAAGTACCAACAATAGACACTGGCACGGCGAGCAGAGGTATAATAGAAGCACGCCATGTTTGTAAAAAGAGGATAACAACGAGAACAACCAACACAACAGCCTCAATGAGGGTATGTTGTACCGCTTTTATAGAGTCACGAATAAAACTAGTGGGATCCCACTCAGCTCGGTAGGATACGCCGCTAGGAAAATTAGCTGAGAGCTCATCCATTTTGGCATATACTGCGCTCGCAGTATCTAAGGTATTTGCTTCTGGAGTAAGAAAAACCCCCATAAATACCACATCACTACCATTCACAGAAGTACGCATGCTGTAATCATCCGCACCTAGTTCAATGCGTGCCACATCTCCTAGACGGACAATTTGTTGATTGTCTCCCTCTTTCAGAATAATATCCTTGAACTCCTGCTCATCCTTAAGCCGACCATCCACATTGATTGAGATCAGGAAATCAGCTGCAATAGGTGATGGTTCTGAACCCAACTGACCTGCTGAAACTTGTATGTTTTGCTCACGTACTGCGCTGATTACATCACTTGATGTCAGGCCTAGAGTAGCTAATTTGTCTGGTTGCAACCATATTCGCATTGCGTAATCACCTGCACCGTACGCATGTACAGAACTGATCCCTTCTATACGCGCCAGTTCATCTTTTATGTGCAGTTTTATGTAGTTACGCAGGTAAGTGGGGTTGTAGCCTGGATCCTGAGAGCGTAATGATAGAAACATTAGTGGTGTGGCAGGTTGCTTTTGCGTCGTTACACCATATTGCCGCACGCTTTCGGGCAATCTTGGTAAGGCTTGGCTGACTCTGTTTTGTACACGCACCGCCGCAGCATCGGGGTCAACTCCCTGTTTGAAAGTGACCACAAGGCGCAGATTGCCATCTGAACTTGCGATCGACTTCATATAAGTACTGTCCTCTACGCCATTAATAGCCTCCTCTAATGGAAGGGCTACAGAGGTGGCTATTTCTTTCGGGTTAGCGCCGGGAAAAGTAGCTTGCACCACAACACTGGGTGGAATGACCTCCGGATATTCACTTACAGGCAATTTCGAAAGGGATATCAGCCCTAACACGAAAACGAAAATCGATAAAACGATTGCAAAGATTGGCCTATTAATAAAAAATTTTACTAACTCCATTACAACGCTCCTTGTGTAGTGGTGATTGGAGTGAGTAGTGGAGAACCATTCATCGCGACCATAGTTGGGTTGACAGGTGCACCTGGATAGAATATGCGCTGTAACCCGCTAATAATAACCACATCCCCTGTGTCCAGACCTGATTCGATAACACGCAACCCTTCATGCATACGCCCAATAACGATGTCTTTACGAAGCGCGATGTTGCCTTCTGTTAACACGAAGACATAGCGGCGTTCTTGGTCGGTCATAATGGCTTTATCATCAATTAATAAGGCTTGATATTCGTGGTTATCAGAAAATTGTACCCGCGCATATAAGCCCGGTGTGAAGAGACGTTCTGGATTCCTTAATATTGCACGAACTTGAATTGTTCCGGTGCCGGGATCCATTTTATTATCAACGAAATCAACCTCTCCGCTATGTGGATAACCTTGTTCATTCGCTAACCCAACGCGGACCAGCCCGTCAGGTTGTGAGCTTTGAGCTTGGTGGGCCTGCGTGCAATACCGCAAGTAGCTGTGTTCATCTAGATTAAAGTGAACATAGACGGGATCTTGGGATACCACAGTAGTTAATAGGGTTTGGTCGCTTACCGCGAGGTTGCCTAAAGTAAGTAAAGCGCGACCCACACGACCACTGACAGGTGCGCGTACTTCAGTATATTGCACATTTAGCTTGGCATTGATGACCATTGCTTCTGCCGCACGGGCATCAGCTTGACTTTGAATATAGCCTGCATGGCCGATATCGGCGTCATTTCTAGAGATTGCTGATGTACTAAGCAAGGCTTTAGTACGCTGATCTTGTATTTTGGCTAATGTAGAAGCTGCATTAGCTCTTTCTAGTTGCGCTTGTGCGCTATCTAAAGCAGCTTGGTGAGATCGTTGGTCGATAACAAACAGTAAATCTCCCCGCTTGACTTCGTCCCCTTCAGTAAAGGTAATGCGTTCTATATGACCAGTTACACGAGGTCTGATTTCAACGGATTCTACAGCACCAATGAGACCATTAAATTCATCCCATTGTTTTATGCGTTTCGCGACTACTGTGGCAACATTAACATCTGCAGGTGGTGGCGCACTTGCAGATGCAACTTTTTGTTCTTTGCATCCCAACAGCGTTACGGAAAATACTAGAATTGCGGCCACGGGAAAACGAGCATATATAGGGCATCGCATAATATTATTCTTACCCTTGTTGAACGGTGTTAAAATAAAGTGAAAATGAATGGGTGTTCATCTGAAGTAAATAGGCTAAAACGCTTGGCTTGTTCTACGCTGTCGCATTGATGTGTGTGGGCGAATCATGAGCAAGTGAACTGTGAACACGGGAATGGTCAACCAATAGCTCAGACAAAGTGTCGGGGTGTTCAAGTAACCGCATGAATTCAATATTTCTCTCTAGCGTAGGGAGTCCATAGATTTTCTGAATTACTATAAGCAGCGCTGGGGGTAAGTTCATATACTCTACCTCCCCATCTTGCGAATTTAAACGCAACAATCGCACACATTTTAGTGTTTCAATAATTTCCGTTTTTATAACACAGGGTTTCCCACCAAATCTGACAAAATAATGGGCGCCCGGAATATTAGTTAGTTCTGTAGGGTGAACAATCTCCGGGTCGATGTGAACAAACAAATAACCGGCGAATAGGGCTTTCTGTCTGACATTGGGAGATGTTCTATTTTTACGCGGGGTAATTCGTGTTTCTAATGGGTAATAACACTCGATATCTAAGCTTGAAATTTTTTGGACTACACGTTCAAAACGTTGGATTTGACAATAGAGTAGGTACCAATTTTTCATAACTCATCTCCTTTTGGGTTTTGTTGAATAAATTGGATTTCCGGGTCATGTATTCAACATATAGATTTGGTCATTGAATACTCACGCTCGATGAATGTACCAATAATGTTGTCATGCATTTCTACTGATTTTGAGTATCCGAGAGTCTTGCGATTTAGCCGTTTTAATCGGTTGCGAAGATTCAGATTTTCACGCTCAATTCGTTATGTATAAAGCTTACCTGTGATGTGCTTTTCATTCGGTAGCATGTCGTAAGCGCCGAAGTTATCTGTGCACCAGAAGGCAACCTTAAAACCCACACACAACTTCAATAACTTACGGAAAGTTTTTTCGCTTCGGCGACCAAAAGCATGGGCAGCAATACGTTTGAAACGGGGTTCCCATGCATACCATAACCAGCGCTGCTGCTTCTTGTTGCCTACAAATGACCACACTTCATCAACTTCGCAGATGAGCTGGATTTGCAGCTTGTCCAATGTCAACGCCAAGATTTATGACCGTGGCAGCGTAGTTACTTACACATCGCGGCGAGAGTTTTTTAAGGTGCGCACAACAGCATTGATACTGATACGCAACGCCCGTGCGGTATCGCGGATACCTGAGTTGTTCATAGCAAGGTCAACGAGTTGCTCTTTCATACCTGCGTGACAGGCGCGATAAGCGTAATCGAACTGGAAAGTTCGGCAGCACATTTGGCACTGATAACGCTGATGACCAGCTTTTCCCAGACCGTGTTTTTAACGGATTCAGTCTGTTCACAAAATGGGCACTTCACATCAACTTTTGCCATTCAATACACTCTGTCAAAAGGGTTATCTCACAACACAATCAACACTTTGAATACTTGACCAACAAAAGTGATTTATTCAACAACGCCATCCTTTTGAGAAAAGCCCGCCCTATACCGTGACAAAGCAGATATTATTTTAAATCAATGAATTTTGTAATATAGTAGATCTTTGATGTACTCGAATTAAACTATAACATTCTTTTAACTTCAATAAATTAACACTTTCTTTTCATATATGTCTGCCTAGACTTTACCTTCCAGGCGATTTGGCAAACTGAATGTCAGGTTGATATTGGCTTCGTTCCTTATCGCGTTGAAGTTATTCTTACTGACAGAAACAGCCTAACGTTCCTCAGTTGGTTTATCTTCACTGATACCTTTAAAATCGCCAACTGCCAGCAAGTTTAATGACAACTCAATTTCAGCCGTTTTATAACCTATATTAGGTATGAATATACTCATGTTATCCTTTCTTTAGGCTTGGCACTATTTTTACTCATAACTCATCCCTTTAGGCACTGTAAGTGATGCCAGCCAATGTGTTCATTTTTAGATAAAGCGAACGCTCCCCTCCAGATACCCTGAACAGTAGACTTAAAGTCCTAGTGGATATCCGTCACTACTCAGGCCATAACTTCTTTGTTCCTTGTAGCCAACATAAGAAACTGCGCAATGATAAAAAACCAGTCAATATCTGCAATCTTTAAGCGGGAAAATCCTTATATTAGAATTGCTTTACTTAAACAATCATCCACGATCTTAAAGGCAAAAGTCAATAAACATTTTTTTACAATCACATACAAGACATCTCTTGGACTTATGTGCCCCCCATAAAATGCTCACAAAAATAATTTCATTTGAATATTATTTAACATTAAAAAACAAGCACATATGAAAAAAAATCATAATTTAAATCTATTGGTTTTTATTTTAACATTTAATTAACATATGGATAGCTCGACATAATTCACAAATTACTAAAATATTATAATTTTTAATTTTATTAATTTTTCAAATGAAACCTCAAGTTTCACCGATAGCTTGTACTCCCAAAAGAGCTTTTCATCGTAACATCAGTAAAGCGCAGTCGTAGATCGAGTAAAATTCTGGAAATTTCACTATTTACAGTGTAATTGACTGGATCAGCGTCAATATAAAGCAAATTATCAAGAATATTTAAGATACCAACTCCAGCTTATATCGCCATTACGGGGGGGCGCAGGGTAATATTATCGCGGGGGCGTTCACCGCCGAATCGGTCGGTAACATCTTTGTTCAAGGCCACAAAGATCAGATGTTGGTCCAGGAATTTGAACATATCGTTACCGTGCCGACTGACCCTCAGTCAGGTCAGCCTTCCGGTCAACGTGCACACAAGCCATTCCGTTTCACCGTAGCGTATAACAAGGCAGTCCCTTTGATGTATAACGCGTTAGCCTCTGGGGAAATGCTGCAAACGGTTGAATTGAAATGGTACCGTACATCGATTGAAGGTAAACAAGAGCACATCTTTACCACCAAACTGGAAGATGCTACCATTATCGATATCGACTGTAAGATGCCGCATTGTCAGGATCCGGCCAAAGCCGAGTTTACTCAGTTGGTGCGTGTTTCACTGGCCTACCACAAGGTCACATGGGAACATACCACGGCGGGCACTTCAGGTACTGATGACTTGCGTGCCCCGATCGAAGCGTAAGACGATGTTGACTCAACAGCCAGTAATGAAGTGAGGTATTGGCTGCTGCCTACAGCGTCTCGGCACGTTAGATTCTCCGTATTTCTCCCCACAGGGTGACAACATCGTGCTCATCCTCTTCTCAGCGTTCAATTCCTGATCACGCATTGCATTTTATTGTGCATATGTGTAAAAAATCGCACGGCGTCAGGCTGTGGCGATAGCGAACAAACAGACGGGATTTCCGTCCCTTTTTCGCCATTGCGGAGTGTTGAGTTGCATTCAGAGAACGTTACCCGAACTGGCCCGCTTTGCCTGGTGTGGGCTGGTCGCACTTCGCCTGGCCCAGCAGGAAGGGCGTGCGTTGTCTGGCCTGCAACAGCACCTGTTTCTGATGCAGTGGCTGACCACCGCCCAGAAGCAGAAGCGGTTCCCGAAATGTGTGGCCTCGGACATCGCCTGGTTATTGCAACAAGGCAAAAAGTACGGGTTTGCGGCAAAACTGCCCCACAAGCTGGACTACCTGTATCGCTCCACCCGCGGCATGTTGGCGCAGCAAAGTGATTTATTCAGGCTGACCTATTTCCTTGAAACTCTGAAGGCCATGGGCTGGCGTAACGAATTGGTATCGCAAAAAGAGTAGCGAGACAGTTTCTCTACCTCCCCTAATACGATATACGCCGCCAAAGCGTTACTGGAAAGCAGCTATATGAGACGGGAAAATTGCTGACACCTATGGCATTACGTTTTGCTGGGGATGTTGAGGGTGTACCTGCTCTCTTAGCACAGTGCCATCTTCCCTTCCTGACCTTGACAGTCTGGCAGTATTAACTCTGTTGCCGGTACCATAGCGCTTGCCAGTGATTGAGGGTGCTGGATCTTTGTACTGAGAATAACTCACGTTCAAAGATCGTTGCTCACCGTGAACTAAAGTTGCCAATTTCTTCGCGAGAACCCTTGGCACGCAACCAGAGCATTGAAAATCAATGCCTGCTTTCATCAATGACTGTAGGGTCGAAAAAAGTATACAATGGAAAGACGACAACGGTAGCAATCTACGCATCAGGCGCAGCGGTATACCGGCATGGAGCGGAGGGTTCCAGTGTGACTGTCCCAGACTTGTATCTCTGAGGTCGCAATACGCATCCCCTTTTTTCTGAGCACCGCCACGTCGGCCGCGATCCGCTGCATACCAAACCAGAACAGACCATCCAGCGCCGTCACCGCCAGTCCATTCTCCAACGCGTGCTTAAGCCGTTCGCGGGGCATTTTTATTTCCCTGGCAATCTCCCGGGAAGGCGTAGCAGTCTCGCCTGCCCCCCCTTCCCGGCGAATGCGGGTTGACAGACGGTAGTGAAACTCATCCGGTACCTGACTCAAATCAGACTTCACGCTGTAGACACAGCCAAAACGCTTACCGTTAAATACAACATTTTTCTGACTGAGTGGCAGTTCTTCACGCAGCCCGGCAATCAGTTGCGGGGCACGCACCAGCAGCAAGCGAAAAGGCAGTTCAAAGCTGGTGACATAATCCACATTCAGCAAGGCGATATGCAGACGCTCGGCACTTCCTGCCCGAACCTGACGGCACTCTTCAATGACCTCAGCCCATTGACGTGTAAGACGCGGCGTTTCACTGATTTCCGCGAAGTGGTATTTTTCAAGGTGGTAATCAATACGTTCGACCATGCTGGTTTTCCTTCGCCTACCCATCAATGACTTTATCAACGGGTTATGCGCAAAGGAAGCTGTTCTTCTAAAGAAGGTCACGACCGATGGCCACGCTAACCGCATCAATCCGCGGTTGTGGTAATGGCTCCATGACACGGGTATCCAGTTCGCCGACATCCTCTAATAACGTCATTTTTTGTTCAGCGGTACTGCCGTATTCATTGCAGCAGTCCCCCCACTGCAATCTCGCAAGCTGACTTCGGTAGTGTAGATATAGCCCTTGCAATCGGGGCAGGTTTTCAGCCCGACATATGCCTTGTCGCACAGCACACAAAAGTAATCTGTGGGCGTTGGGCGGCCCAACGTGAGTGCGAATGCAGACTTAACGTTGGGGGATGCCGGGGGCTCGCTCCGGGTCAAACGGTGGCAACACCCCTGAGCCGCCTCACTGTCTGCCTGCTCCAGATCATGTTCAAAGTATCGCCCCTCGGTGTGCGTAACACACAACACCAACCGGCTGTGGCAATCGTCACAGTAACAGGGGGTCGTGTCACCGGGGGGGAACGCGTCTGCCTGGACCCGTTCCCCGCTGCGAGTGCAAGCCTCGCGCAGTTTTTTAAATTGCATTGTGTTGCTCCTGGTAGGGAGAGGATCGCCACAGTGTTCAATCAGCCAGAACGTCGGCACTGTGCTCGCCGGTTGGGCAGCGTTCTCCGTGATAGTCGGTGTAGTAATGGCCACAAAGCCCGTCGGCTTTTCGGCCCCGGAGATGAGCAAAGCGGTGTGAGGCAACGGGCGGGTTAACGACGATAACGCAGTGGCGTGGCGGCGTTTATACAGGCGGTGGCTCATTCAGCCTGCTTTGGTGTGGGGCGCTGATGCCACCGTGAGACGGCTTTAGGCAACAGTGGCAGTTTGACAAAACGTATTCATCCATCATGAACGTCAGCGCGTTGTTCTCTGCCTGCCGCTGGTTGACCCAGTCGTCGAGCTCGGAAGACGCGTTGAATTTCAGCGTCTCTATCCCGTCGAGTGGTGGGTAGCCGACCAGCAGGTCGTACCAACTCAGCATCACCAGCTTGTGTTTGATTTCACTGCCACCGAAGTGACGAAACAGCGAGCCGAGCCGGTTCGCCAGTGAAGGTTGCTTGAGGCGCAGGCATTCACTGAGCAAGACCCCCTCCAGCATCGGGTGGTGCAGCAGCGAATACCGGTCCATCTCCAGACTGCACGCCCGGTCATCGACCAGAAGCTCGCTGGGGAGAACCAGCCGGTAAAGAAATTCGGGGACAATGGCCACCTCGGCACGGTCGGGAAAGCGCAGGCTGGACACCACCAGGCGATGGTAGGTGTAAATCTGCGGATCGCACATGCCTTGGCGAACCAGGAGTTGGGTGAGATTGGTCAACCAGGTCTGGTAGTACCCCAGCAGGTCGTCATGACGGCTCATTTTACTCATACTAATAAGTCCAGAGGGGATTGGCAGACAGCCGGACGCCGCCGAAGGGCTCGAGCAGTGATTCTGGCTGTCTGATGGGGTTGTGTGGTGTGAGGCGACAAAGAACGGTAGTGGCTAACTCGCTGTACGAAACAGGCTCAGAGTGGCCGGGCAGCACGGCCATAACGTTCAGTCAGCGTCGTCAGGCCCCTGTAGGCTTTCTGTTTCACCGCCAGCCATTGCGCCAGCGCGTCAGGGGACAACAAGTGCAACGTCGTCCATTCGCTCATCTCCAGCCCCACGACCAGCTCACACCAGCACAGCAGTGTCAGGGCCTGCCGAATAGCCGGTGAATGCAACCTGAACAACATCTGTAGCTGCTCTGCCAGCGTGCCTCGCTCCAGACGATAGCATTCGCTGAGCAGCACACCAGGCAGCAGGGACCAGTCGGTCTGTTTGGTGATTTTAGGGGCAATGGCACAGGCTTCTACGCCAGGTGAGTGCGTTATCTGAAGCAGGCACTGCGGAATGACGATAACGGAGCCCTCAGGACAGGACGTCAGCGCCAACCGGTGCCATTGTTTGAGCTCCTGCTGACACAAACCGTGCCAAAGGCTGACGCGGGTGAAGTCACCCAGCCAGGCCTGATAATGTTGGAGCAAGGGGGATGTGTTTTGCATGTTGGGTTATCCTCGGATGTTGAATGTCAGATGTCAGGTAGCCGCCCCCCTCCGCTTTGAGCGGACAGCTAAAATACGGCCTGAAAGGGGTTGACTGGGTCGGTAGGCTTACTGGCGGGACGCGTCTATGCGGGCTTGTAGCCAGGCTTGCACCTCGCTGTGCAGCCACCGGGAGCTACGCCCGAGTTTGATCGGTTTGGGGAACGCGCCTTCGCTGATGAGTTTATAAAACCATTTGTCACTCAGCCCCGTGAATTCGGTGATGAAGGTCATCGTCACCAGGCGGTCGTGGGTCAGGTCGGGTAATTCGGTCATGGTGGTGCTCTCCGGTTGGTCAAAGGGAAACCGGAGTCGGGCAGGTAGGCTATTAGGTGCTTACCCTGCTGACTCCGCCATACCAACCGGGGAAGGTGTAAAAAATAAGTGCAGGCCGAACCGCTATTGACGGCGGGGTCTGCCCAGACCACTTGGTTGAGGGACGTCGTTATACCCCCAAATGTACTGACCGCTCTTTTGTTCCTCCTTGGCTAGATAGCTGATGATGTAACGCAGTCCGTTGACCCCCGCTTCGTCGTTATAATTAACGGGTTCACCGATATCGATAGCTGCGACATAAGAGGGTTTGTACTCACACCGATTGTAATAACCTTGATGCTCAGTGATGTCCTGCCAGACCGCGCACACGCGTTCAGCAACAGGGTACGTTGCCTGGTTGGTGTGACCATTCAGGTAAAACACGATATGCGCATGGCACCCGTGCTTACGCGTTGCTTCCAGTACCCAGAAGTAACCGACGGTGTCTGATGGCAACATGACCTTTTCCACCAGTTCACGGACTTCTCGTTGTGTATCGTGCCAGGAATGGTTGCTAAAACGCCATGAGCCTGTTTTGTAGAACAGATCGACTCTCAGCACCTGCAAGCGTGCGTAGCGTGCCAAGAGTTGATCCAGGTGGTGGTTAATCAGGGAGAGCAGAAACCAGTTCATTGTGTAGCCGGGGTTGAAGGGGTAGGGAATGTGCATGGGGTTATCCTCTGTCGTTTGTACAAAGGAAGGGGACAACATGTTTTTTTTAGTTAACGGATCGCTGGCACTGACGTTGAGGTGCATCGGATCGGAAAACATGCAGGTTCGAGGCGTAGACGCTTTGACTTATTCTTCTGCGGAGAGGTGTGATCTTACGTCTGGGGAGAGAGGAGCAGATCTGAATCTTGCGTCTGGACGCCGCAGGTTAATCACTGAACAGGCTGAATACTGCAAGTTGAACATGATAGGTTCCCCTTAATTATACTAAAAACCCAAATGTTCAAATGCCGTGGATCAACTCGCACTTTCATCCTCCACTACCGTCTTATTCGTGACTGCCGGGGCCAAGATCGGGAGGAGGTAAACAACAGTGACGGGGGGGCGGATAGGGAAACCGATCCCAATTAGAAATAACAGGTAAAGCTATTGATATATAGATTTTTTAATGTAAAGTTATTAACTTTAAAAAGAAGGGGGAAGACCCCACAATGAGGTGCCTGGCAATATCACGATTGGGCGAGTAGAAAGGGGGAGATGACGTTGTTCAAAGTGGGTACGTAAAAAGTATGAAATCGACGCTATTGCGTATTTTTAACCCAAAGTAAACCAGCGAATGTACCCAATGATTTCTTGGCAACACCAATGACAGGAACATTTTGATGGAGAAGAGAGATAAACCTAAAGGCGACCAGCGTCGTCTGTCGGTGAGCATACGCAAAGAACTGGATGATGCTCTCAGGGTTCACATGCAACAACTGCGTGGCAAGAAATCAAAATCCAGTGTGGTCTGTGATGCGATCGCTTTCTTCCTGGAGTTTAATGCGCTGACCCCAATGGAAAAAGAAGATGTGCTGAACCAGGGGCGCAACGTGGCCAGAGCGCCAGAAATTCTGTATGCAAAATGGCATCGCTCGTTGTATATGCGCAAGTTTGAGCGGTATTTATTTCCAGGTTACAACTGGGTCCTTGTTGATTTCATCGGAGAACCACTCAGTGACGAGGGCACCGAACGGATGTTACTTCAAGACAGGCTTGCGGGGATGTACCGTGGCCAGTACAAAAAAGTACCCAAAGGCAGTGCGCTGCCAAGCATACTCAAAAAGGTAAGAAAGGACGATAACATCAAAGTCCTTGCCGTCAGGCTGGCATATCAAGAACGTCAGAGTGGTAACGGCGCTCCTGTCTTTAATCTTCTCTACGCCGTCACATTGGTTGACGTTACTGAAAACATCAATGACAGCGCACATGATTACTTTGACTACCACTCCATCCGAATGATTGATCTCGCTGATTTATATGAGAATCCACTCAGGAATTTTATACGTAATGGTCAGGGTAAGTTGCCTGTTTCTTATGCACATTGGCTGCCAATTTATGTTTATCACAATAAAGTGCTCATCATCGGTGTCAAGAAAAAGACAGTGAGCAAAAAAATCATTGAAGAGGTCACGCGAAGCAAACTGATCCTGGTAACTCCCGGAAACGCTCTAACCATCACACCAGAGCAATAAGCAAAAGAGCCTCGGGATGTCAGATATAGCAGCATAATGGCATCCACGGTATGTGCACTCTGTGCATCCAGAGGAAGGGAGCCTGACTCACATTGTCCGTCAGCGCCCAGTTCACGTCCGCCAAAATTACTGGAAAAGCGGCTACGGTAAAACGAAAGAACAGCAGATGATCCTGGCACGTCCCCGTTCCCAGACTAAACCGGTACTCTGTCATGCAGAACGGGTTATCTACGTCGGTGTGAGTTCACAATGTCACTTTCGTTATGCCGCAACTGAAACCCGAGAAGCCGCCTCCATATGATCAACCATCTCGCTGATCTGTGCTTGCCCGTAGGTCAAAACAGGTCGTTGTTTAACCACACTGACCACAAGCGGCTTGATCAACATATTGGCTGCAGCACGACCCTGTTGATTAGCGGCAAAGATGATCTCCAGCGTTTTGGGGGTGAGTACACTTGCCAGATTTGCGTTAAGGTTTTCCAACTCATTTTCTGTAAGCAGGAAACTTGTCGCAAGCCATGTCACCTGCTCCTGAATTAACGTCAACACCTTGACCCGATCGTCTTCAACCAGTGCGCCCGCAATTTTTCTGGAAATAGTTGCCGTAATCATGCCCCCCAATAAACCACCTGCTGCACGTCCAGCTAAAGCGCCAAGCGGCCCCAGTGGACTAAGCATCACACCACCAGCGATAGAGCCAATGGCTCCCCCTGCAACGCCAGAAGAGGCCACCGCCAGGTTTTTGATAAACTGAGCACCTGAAATACGACCACGTACCATTTTGATCATATCCGGCCCCGTGGTCACTGCAACCAACGCGAACGAGGTCACCAGTGTGCCACGCATCATCTTATTCAGAGAGTTGAGATTATTGGCGCCGACACCCCGTTGAAGCGCATTACGTACCGTCGGGCTGGCCGCTGCGAAATCAATATTTTTAAGCATTCCCTGAACGGCACTGATGCGGTGCAATTGCTGAACCGTGACATAAACTGCCAGCGTACGAGTAAAGGTTTTCCCAGCTTGTATCACTGCGGTGTGCAACGCAGCCTTACGATCGCCGGTATTAAGATAGAAAATGGACGCCGTCAGGCCGAAACTGATCCCGCCTGCGGCGAGGCTGATGATAGACCCTTCCGCAATATCGTAAGTGATAGATTCGAAGGTGCCAAATTTAGTGATATTCTGCGCCTGGGCGTAGGTAAGATGACCTTGCCGCACCAGTTTTTCTGCTTCGGCAGGATCGTTAACACCGGGCACTTTGCCATCACGAATTTTGTTCTCCATAGTCTCAAGCGCTTTGGCGTACTGGTCTTTTGGCACTTCCAGTTGCATCGGTGCGCCGTGACGGTCGTAGTAACGATAATGGCCATTTTGCCCGTCAAAACCGGCACCTACACTGCGTGCTGCGGTTGCACAGTATTTGGTCTGAATCTCTGAGCCGTTAACCAGCCTGTCTACACCATTTTTCGCATTGTCGTCACCGAGAATATGCGCATCTTTTAGTTGGACTTTGTCAGTAAGATGATTTCCCCGTTCGGCTGCAAAACCATGCCCTTGCCCCCCCACCGCAAACATTTTTTCGTTAGTATTCCAGGCCTCTGGGAGAGTCATGAGGATCAGACCGTTTGTTGCTGCACTGGAAATAAATTCAGCCTGCGGCCTCTTATGGATTTCCAGACAAAGTTTTTCAGTTTCCTGGCAGATATCAGAGCAATACCACTCATGATTTCCGCTCTCGGCACCTTTCACGCCTTTAATCTCACTCAAACCGCATGATGCGCAGGTACAGAGTTCATCAACATAGTGGAACGAGACAAATTTTCGCCCGTCTGAAAATGAATAATAACGCCCACCATCGAGATAGCGATTCAGAAGATCATCATTTGCGGGGGCAGGCAGGTTCAGTCGATTGTTGAAGAGGCTTTTTAGCTCATCTGAAGAGTGCGTTAGCTTGCTGTTTAACCGGGCGTTGAATTCCACCATTTCTCCTTCATACCAGGCATCATTCAATAACCAGTCATCGCCCGCCAATTCTTGCTCACGTGTCTCGCCCCGCAAAATATGTTGCGAGACCAGCGTCAGATAAACACGCTCGACTAATTCTGCGGAGAGGTGGCTTTCTTTCTTTAACTCCGACAGCCAACTTCGGCTATTGATCGCTTTTTGTTTCTTCAACCCTTCGTTGATGGTAACCGTCAGCTTTTTCAGTTCCTGGATCTGGCTGGCCGCATAGCACTGCGTCAATAAGGCCGCAATCCAGTAAAGCACCCCAGCCCACCACATCAGCGAAGAGGAGATATCATATTGCCACGCAATAAACGGCGTTGCCGCCGAGCAGGCCATAAGAAAATAAGACGTGTAAAAACAGCAATAATACGCTTTAAGGTTGTCAGCGATATCGGCGGGAGTGAGTCCATTTCTCAGGATCGCGTTGGTTTGCACGGGCACCCCCAGCAGGCCTCCTGCAAACGCAGCAGTCAAAATAAACTTCATTGAATCAAAGGAGTGTGCGTCGTAAGCGATGTGTTTGCCGTCAAGCCCCCACATAAAGCTCATTATCATGCCTGCAATGGCCAGTGGAACACCCAGCAACCAACGCAGATGAAGCGCAAAAGTCACGCGTTCGACAATATAACCCGCTAATAACGGCGGGCCTGCCACGACCAATGCACCGAGGGCGAATACCACGCCCAGAATATTGAGTGATGCCCGAAACAACGCTTTAAGAACAACAAACCCTATCACCAGAAGAATCAATGCACCAATTATCTGTAGCATTATTTTTTATCCTCGCCCTGTTTGTGCCATCCCAACATGGCATCATCATAAGAGTGTCCAGAACGTCCGCATTTTTGATGATGTTACCGTTATCGACTCCGTATGCGTATGCCAGCGTAATGTATTACTCTCAGTAACTGTCGGTTATTTTCTACATTGCAGGCCGTCGCTGTCAGTTCGCCCAATACCGCGAATTCTGACAAAATACGCTTAGATGCCTGCGGCTCAAGGTCATTCAACCGACGAGTAAAATCCCTCCCTCTTTGGCTGTATAACCTGACAAACTTTACCATCCCGATTTTTTAGCAATGGCTAACGAGTTAGGGGGAACTATGCCCCCTTGTCTATGCTACACCGGCTTCCTATTGTCGATGCAGCGACGGCGAGGTTTTTACCTACTCTTTTCCCGCAATATTGACGGTAAAGGGCTTGAAGTCGCGAGAGCCCAGTGCGCTGAGGGGGAGTACCCGCGTTTTACCGTTTACGGTCTCGGTCACGCGGGTGATGTTGATAATCAGGTTGTCTTTACAGTAGTCCTCACCCATAAGCTGGGCGGTCTGATAACGTGTGGCTTCCGAGTCACTGAACGGCTCGACCTCAAGAGTATCGCTGTCCAGCCGTTTCCCTGATTTATCCAGCACATCAACGGCAATCTCCAGACGACCAATCCCCCGCCCGCTGCCATCGCTCCCGCCGCCATCCAGGGTGAAGGTTGCTGCGCACATCCCCTGATTGGCCCACACCGTATCGGAGTGCCACAGTTCAATCACCGCCCAGGATGGCAGCGACAGGGCGGACAACCCCACCAGCAGGGCCGTATTCATTAACGCTTTTCTTGTCACTTTTTTTCCTCTTTAGCATGTCACACGTTGAGGGGAAGTTCCTTTCATCGCTTGGCTTTGGACATCATGACAATGATCCAGTAACCCGCGAGCAGCCCCAGGGGGATCCCCACAAAGGGGGTTGCCACCGCACTGGTGAATCCGCCACTGCGCCAAACCCCAGCACCGGTGCCACTATTCTGATGAGGGTGATGATAATCACGCTGCCGACTTTGGATTTGTGTAACACGATGACGATCAAGACTAAAAATATCGCTGCGATAAATGGCATATGCCCCCTCTGTAAGCCTCAAGCATCACGCAGAAACGAGCTTGAGCACGCAGGCGTTCAACAATCTGTCCTTATCCTCACAACGTCTGTAACCCGTTATGAAATGAGAACAATTCCTCTTTTTCCCTAGTGTAGCCAATAAACTTAATAATAGAATAAAACGATCGATATTGATTTATCGATCGTTTATATCGATCATTAATCTACCATTGAACCGTTATGACAGGCAACATGGATAGCGACGACAGGTGAAAAACAGGAAAGAAATGACCGGGGCTCGGGCCTTCTCGACTCATCTCCTTTGAGGGTCGGCTTGACGCGGTTGAATGCAGGATGCAGGTACGAATGAAAATAATTTCAGACAGATATTATCCCCATGACAACCGCAACAACGGCGGCGAACCGGTGCGTTCACCGCCGTCGTTTTATTTTCTGTTTTGGGGAGGGATATGAATAAACACCACGGTCTACAGACCATCAGCCAGTCTCTGGCGACGCTGCCCGCGTCGGTCTCTGACACGATACTGCGGCAGATTGGCCACCTTGTCGACTACACGCCGGTGATTGGCATCATGGGTAAAACCGGCGTGGGGAAATCGTCCCTGTGCAATGCCCTGTTCCGGGGAGAGGTGTCTGCCGTCAGTGCAGTCAATGGCTGTACGCGTGAGCCGCAACGCCTAACCTTGACCCTGGGGCAGCATACCCTGACGCTGGTCGACCTGCCGGGACTCGGTGAAAACACCGAACGAGACGAGGCGTACCACGCCCTTTACCAACAATTGCTGCCTGAACTGGATTTTATCCTCTGGGTACTGAAAGCCGATGATCGTGCCCATACCGCCGATGAAACCGGCTATCAGGACATTATCCGGCGAGGGGGATTCAACCCGGCCCACGTGCTGTTTGTCCTCAATCAGGCCGATAAAATCGACCCTTGCCGGGAATGGGACCGGCACCACCGTCAGCCTTCACCCACGCAGTGGGCCCACCTGCAGGAAAAGTGCCGGGCCGTCGCCAACAGCCTGGCCCCCGTCCACGCCGTTATCCCGATATCGGTACAGGAAGGGTACAACCTGGCTGCACTGGCCGAGGCACTGATACAGCACCTGCCCAGACAAGCCAGCAGCGCGGTCGCCCGACAGTTAACACACCGTTATAAAACCGCCACCGTGGTTGACCGCGCCCGCCAGGATTTTGGCGAGAGTGTGGGGGAGGTGTTTGACCGCGTGGCTGATGCCATTGGCGTGCCTACGGGGGTACGCACCCTTATCGCCAGCGTCAGGAATACCGTGATGTCCATCGCCCGTGCCGTCTGGGGCTTCCTCTTTTGACAGCCTCTGCCCCAAGGGGAACTCAGGGGAACCGCAGCAGAAGTGCAATACACCCCATTGTCATTAAATAACCCATACCTCAAAGGAAGTCATTATCATGCTAAAAATCACTTTTCCCCTGTTGCTGTCTCTCCTGCTGACAGGGTGCGGTGACAACCTGGTCAACAAGCTGGAGAACACCAAGGTTCCGCGAAACGCCCAATACACCTACGGTCAGGTGTTGAATCACCGCGAGATGTGCCAGGAAACCACCTGGGAAGAAAGCCCGAATGAGGATGATGAAGACGTCATCAGGGTCATCTACCACTGCGTGCTGAAGCCGGGTAAAGAGAAGTATGCCTACTCGGAGAAAGAAGCCAAAAACCGCTATACCGTCATGCATGACGAAAAAATGGCCAGTTACCGTGCAGAAAGGCAGGAAAAACTTGAGCAGTATCACCAAACGGTGCAGACGGAGAAAGCCCGCCTGAAAAACCTGCAGGACTTTATGGGGGAAGGGACGCTGGACTGGCGCTTTCTGGCCGACAACGTGAACCGCAATCCCGATGTTGAAGCCCTCATTGCCCGCGCCGTAGACAAGGTACTGATACTCGGCATCATCAGCGGCCGATTCATTGATGAGTTCCCGTGGCGGCTTGACAGTGAACCCGAGATGACCTGGGTGTTTTCACGGGCGGATACGCAAGGGCCGCTGGAGTATCTTCGCCAAGCGGAGAGTTTTCTCAGCGCAGTGGAGAACGTCAGCGACCCGGCCAACCCGGTGATAAAAAGGCTGATTGAACAGAAAGCCCGCTACATGGACGTGTGCGCCCGTAATAAGGCCGAATACCGTGAAAATAACCGGCAGGCCCAGGTTCTCGACAGTGATATCGCCGAGTGCGAACTCCTCTATCAGAAAGGGCTGCCAAACGCACGTGCCTGGTTAGATATGGTTAAAAATGACCTAGCTTCGACCATCACCACTGATGCCGAGGCGAAAATAGCCAACAGTCAGGCTCACATCAAGGACAGTGAAGAGAAAATCGCCACCCTGAACAGTACCGAGACAGACCTGAAAATGAAGCGGTCCGCAGAGCGTGAGGCCGCAGAAGCCCAGCAGGCCTATGCGAACTCACATCTGAAGAAAGGGGAAGAGGTCATTATCTGGCGGTATAACCCCCTGACCCAACGCTTCTCGATGGAGGAGTCGTTGCTGATTGAGACCGATGCAGACGACCAGACGCACACGAGCGACCAGAGTTTCCAGAAGATATTCATCGCCTTCGTGCAAGGCTTCAAGAATATCGATGACTATACCAATGTGTGTACCACCACCCGCGAAGGCGGATGGGAGTGCTTCAAATAACGACGAGGTGATAATCGGGTTCTGGTTATCGGCCCGCACACACTCAGTTACCACAGTCAGTATCCACTGACATTTTAACCCCCTCTACACAGGCTCCTCCGGTTTTTCCGGTGGGGCCTGTCTCTTATTTATCACGACAACAAAGGTAATAAACATGACCCGTTTAGCTTCCCGTTTTGGTCGGGTGAACTCCGTTCGCCGTGACCGCCCGTTAACCGTCGATGAACTGGCCCAGTACGTACCCAGCGTATTGGGGGATGACAAGCATGCTTCCCGTAGCGAAAAATATCGCTACATCCCGACCATCACCTTGCTGGATAAACTGCGCGAAGAAGGTTTTGAGCCGTTCTTCGCCTGCCAGACCCGCGTGCGGGATTTGGATAAACGTGAGCACACCAAACATCTGGTGCGCCTGCGCCGTTCGGGACAAATCACCCAGAAAGAAGTCCAGGAAATTATTCTGTTAAATAGCCACGATGGATCGAGCTCGTACCAGATGCTGCCGGGCTGGTACAGACAGATCTGCTCGAACGGGCTGGTCTGTGGTCAGAGTTTTGGTGAAATTCGTGTGCCGCACAAAGGGGCCGAGATTGTAGATAAAGTGATTGAAGGGGCCTACGAGGTGCTGGGGATATTTGACCGGATAGAAGAAAGCCGCGAAAGCATGCTGGCATTAACACTGGCACCAGAACATCAACATGCGCTGGCGCATGCCGCATTGACCTACCGTTACGGCGAAGAGCACCATCCGGTGACCGAAAGCCAAATCCTAATGCCCCGGCGCTGGGAAGACAAGAAAGACGATTTATGGACAACATTCCAAAGACTGCAAGAAAATCTCAGCAAAGGAGGCTTATCCGGTCGCAGCGCCACCGGCAAACGGGCACAGACCCGCGCCGTCAATGGCATTGACAGCGATATCAAGCTAAATCGTGCGCTCTGGGTAATGGCTGAGCAACTCAAACAGGCGGTAGCCTGATGTGGCCAATCCCGGCCAACGCCCGGCAGGCCGAACCCCATCCGGTGCCACTGGACCACGCACCCGGCAGTCGATCGATATCCGATGACGATCTGTGCGCCTGGTGCGGCCATCTTTGCTATCGACCCGGTGAGCGCAGCCTGTGTCGATTCGTCGAGGTAAAAGGGCATTGGCCTGCCAGCTTTAATGCTGATGGCTATGCCCAATCCTGCACCGAACTGCGCCTGATCTTCGCTGTTCCACGCCCACCCGATCGTGGGTAAGCCATCCCCCTGTAAGCACTCACTGACTTTTATGACATCACCTCCAGGCGGCTTTGCCGGTTTTCCGACAGAGTCCATCTGGCTTATTTATCTCATTAATAAGGCTATTTACATGAACATGCATTTTGAACTGTCTGCGCCACCGTCCCAATCAGCAACGCTGAGCGCCACTGGCGTGCCAGAGAACCAGCGCTCTCGTTTCTGGCCCCAGCACTTCGGCAGCATACCGCAATGGCTCACTCTGGAGGCTCACGTCTTTGGCTGGATGGATCGCCTGTGTGCGGATTACCACGGCGGCTCCTGGGAGTTTTACACGCTCAATAATGATGGGGCCTTTATGGCTCCAGAAGCTGACGACGATACCGATAAGAAATGGGTGTTGTTCAACCCCATGAACGGCAATGGTGCCGAAATGAGTGCTGAAGCCGCAGGGATCACCGCCTGCCTGATGGCCTACAGCCACCATGCCTGCCGCACCGAAAGCGAAGCCATGACCGACCATTTCTACCGCCTGCGGGAATACGCACTGCACCATCCTGATAGCCGCGCCATTTTCGCCCTGATTGACTGAAACGAGGTTTACTCATGCCGCATACCCCATTGTTGACACCTTCACCCACCTTCACCCCCCATCAGCAGCAGATTGTCAGCCAGGCCCTGGCCATTCTCGAAACCCAGCTTAAGCAACGGCCTTACAGCCTGACGTCACCCGATGCGGTGAAAGCCTGGCTTAAACTCCACCTGCAACCCCAAAGCCGTGAATGCTTTATGGTGCTGTTTTTAGATAATCGCCATAGGCTGATTGCCAGTGAAACGCTGTCGATCGGCACCTTCAATGCCACCATCATCTATCCCCGTGAAGTCGTGATCCGGGCATTACACCACCGGGCCGCTGCGGTGATCATTAGCCACAATCACCCGTCAGGTGAAGCCGAACCCAGCAATGCCGATCGCACACTGACAGATCGTCTGGTGAATGCGCTGGATTTGGTGGGTATCCGTGTACTGGATCACCTGATCGTCGGGGATGCTGAACCACTCTCCCTAGCAGAGCGTGGTTGGTTACCTTGCTGATAACGACTTCCTTTAACGTTTCCCAACCTCATTGACAAGGAGTACCCGATGGGCTGGTTATTCTCACACCGCTCTCGCCGTGAGCTGATCGCGGCACTGATCCAAACCGATGATACAGAACACTATCAACACGTGACGCTGGCGCATGCGCTGCGGGGAAATGTCCTGTGGTCGGTTGTCCAGAGTACCCCCAAAGATCCGGCAAAAGTCGCCCAAACGGTCATTCATTGCATCCTGATGCAAGGTTCAGGTGGGAGTTGGGGCTACAAGGCGATGGATGAGTCGGTACAGCCTTGTTATTACAGTTGTCCCAGGCGCTATCTGGCGATGGCCCCTGTCATCAGTCCGGAATGGCGTGAGAAAGTCTTGGCGCATCATCAACGCCGTTATCCGCAACGGAGTGTAATAAAGGAGGCAAACCGATAATGGCAACGCCGCTTTTACGCTTCGGCCTGCAATGCAGTACCGCCCATCTCACTGAAAGCGACAATTTGCTGCTCTACCAGATCTCGCATTGTCAGGATGCATTCAGCGACGGTGAATGGATTGCTTTTTCCGGCACCGGCTACCTGTTACGACTGGAGGCGTGGAGTCACCCGGTGTTGCGCCTCAAACGGCTGGGGCTGTCTAAAACCTGCCGCCATCTGGTCACCACGCTGATGAAACGCCATCAATTAAGCTACCTGCATATTGATGCCCTGGGTGAGGTACTGCCCGACCTTACCACCTTCGACTGGTAATACTCGCCTACACCCCACGTTCCACCTTCGCACTATCCCTCTATTTTACAAGGACATTGGCTTATGAACACAAGCGCATCACCTGTGCCTGGCGTCTTTCATTTTCTGCAACATGGCAATGTGACATCGCAAGACTGGCAAGCCTTATGCCAGGCGATCACCACCGCATCTCTGAAGCTGCATTGGCAACCCGACACATTGGGACTAACCACCACACCGGTTATCTGTGAACACACAGGCAACCGTCTGTACCAGTTCGACAATAACCTGATGGGATTGGGTATGCTCGGCTTTAACGGTGAGCGACTTACGCACCTGGCAGGCGATCCGTTCATCCTCTACCAACGGCAAACACCCTATGCACTGCTCCGTTGCGATACTCGGGGCTATCCCTATCACTGGTTTGTGATGGCTGCACTGTTGCTGGCCAATACGCAGTGCCCCAATACCTGGACGATCGAATCTGACGTCCCCGTGAAGCAATGGCGCAAGGTGGCACATTGGCTGAATCACCACTGCCAACTCCCGGTTTCACCGCTGTGTTAAGGAACTCTCTGCATGAAGAACCTCAACAAAATACCCCGCACCACGCCCAACGCCAATCAGGCACGAACTGAATACCAGCAACTGCTCACCTGGCTGTTGGGCCACTGTTATGGCCTGGAACTTAACGATACGCCGTACCACGACGATCAGGCCATCGCCCAAAAGATTGAGCATGGCATCACGGTACGGGAAACCGTCAACGAACTGGTGGAGAAATTTGATCTGGTACGCATTGATCGCCCCGGTTTCAGCCTGATGGCACAGGACCCCACCTTGAGCGGTGGCGATATGCTCCGCGCCCGCAGTGCGCTGGGACTTCGCTGCCCGGTCATTCGCCGCCTGGCCTGATAACACCTGTTTACCTCACCCTCATGTTCGAACACGCCAGCCTTGCCGCAGGCGCTGTATATAAATAAGGACATTCAGCAATGAAAGACACCACTCCTGATACTGATAATCACTCAAACAGCACACCGTCGCCTGTCTGGGGCCTGCAATGTGCTATCACGCCACGCCTGGGAGCCCGGTTGGTCCAGCAGGGTAATCATCTGCATTTTCTAGCAGACCGTGCCGGTTTTGTTGGCACATTTGATCCTGATGCGCTTAAAACGCTGGATGCCGCTTTCCCGGTGCTGATTGAACATTTGGAGGCATGCCTGCGGTCGGGTGAACTCGATCAACGCCATCAGCAGTGTGTCACTGTCCAGCACGCCGGTTTTAGCGGCGAAGCTGATTCGTTAGGCAGCTTTGGCCACATCTATATCGCTGTTTATCAGACAACACCGCCCAACCCGGTATAAGCCCTAAGCGCTCACATACCCCAACCTTCAACCCTGCCTGCGATAACGCGGGCATTTCTTTCTAAGGAATTCAGCGATGCCAACCACATTGAATACTGTCATTGAACCAGAGGTTTTAACCGGTCAGACCGAAGTGATTTGTTCCACCAGCATTGAACGTATCGTCACTGGGCGTAATGCCGCGCTGATGCAGATTGAAGCCCTGATTCACCAGCTTGAAGATATCTCAGCCATCACTCGCAGTATTGGCAGTGGAGTGGCAAGAGACTGGTCAATGAAACAAGACTTCCGCTGCGGTTGCTGGTTGATGGAGAAAGCAGAAACGGCCATGCCGGTGATCACCCGCAATCTTGATCGCGACATATGGCGAGATCTGATGAAGAAGTCAGGAATGCTGAGCGTGATGGACGCTCAGGCGCGTGATCAGTGGTACAGAAATCTGGAGAGCAAAGATTTACCAGCCATCAGCACAGAGAGCATTTACAGCACTTTTGAGCAGTTGCACCGGGATAAGGGGGAAGTGTTTGAACGCGGAGTAATCAACGTCTTCAAGTCTCTGTCCTGGCATTACAAAACCAACAGTCCCTGCCGCTTTGGCAAAAAAGTGATCGTCAACGGTCTGGTGAGTCACAATCAGTGGGGATTTACGCTGAACCACAGCTATCGGCGGGATCAATTAGCGGATCTGGAGAGGATGCTGCATTTACTGGATGGCAAGGCGATCCCGGATAACCGTAGCGATCTCGCTGCTCGGTTGTATGATCATATCAGCGTCCATCGGCAGAGGGCAGAGGTTTATGAAGATGAGTATTTTTCAATCAAATACTTTATGAAAGGATCTGCGCACCTGACATTCAGAAAGCCTGAGTTGATGGACAAGATGAACGATATCATCGCCAAACATTACCCTGGTGTGCTGCCAGAACGGGTATAGTTCAGCGATGCATATGAGGCTATGTTAACGATGACCTTATCTAGTAATGCCCTCTAGCAGGGCATTATTAAACGTGGTCGTCGGGTAAGTGCTTGACGTCAATTCATATTTATGGTCGGCTAAGTCGCAGAACCAGATGTAAGCGGCGTACAACCAGTAATCCCTTTTTCGGTGTATTACATAGACAGGGAGAATGATGACAGACAGGACCATTTATTTTATTCATAGTCCCAGTCCTACATTAGACCGTTCTCCCTTGCAGAGAGGATATTTCCCATACGCTCTTACCGGGATGTATATCCAAGCCTTTCAGAGTGAAGTGAGCAAGTTATCGACTCGACGACGATGGCGGCCTAAAGGATGACGAGTCTGATGTATGGGTAGCAACGGTTCCATTTGTGCCCATTACTCGTCAGAAATTAACCAATCCGTTTTCATATTCAATCGATGTCAGTTTTAGTTTTTTCACTGTGTTATAGACAATTTCTATTGGGATAGGCTCTAAGAGTCACGCAGGATATGATGGTATTCATGGTTGAAGGCCTATTAATATTACCCGCGGCAATTTATTTCAACACAGCCGCGTTAGCTCTCATCCAATCAGCCAATGAGTCTAATGTCAAACGCAATGAGTTGCCCAGTTCGGTTATTTGGTACTCAACCCTTGGTGGAACTTCAGCGAACACTTTTCTGGTGACTAATCCCCGAGTCTCAAACTGCCGTAGTTGGCGAGTAAGTTCTTTTTGAGTGATTGGCTCAACTGCCCGCAGCAATTCGCTGAAACGAATAGGTTTATTTAATAACATCAGACGATAAAGGATTGGGATCGCCCACTTGCCCGCAATCAGGCGCACAAAACTTACCATCGGGCATCCTTCATCAGCCTCTGTGAGGGGCGAAATATTTTTTGTCATAGCATCTCCTGCCTCGCTTCAAAGCATTCCTTATGGTTTCTTAGTATCCAAACGGTGCCTACTTTCTAAAGGATACTAAAAGATAAATAATTACGCCACGAATAAAATATGGGGTAGGAAAATGGGCAGACTTGATGGTAAATATGCACTCATTACTGGTGGTACCAGCGGTATTGGTTTAGAAACTGCACGCCAGTTTCTGGTAGAGGGAGCAAAGGTAGCAATCACAGGCCGTAGCGAGCAAAAACTTCTGGAAGTAAAAAAAGAGTACGGCGACATTGCCACTTTTCTAAGTGATGCCGGAGATATCTCCCAGCAAATTAGCTTGGCCGCAGCGTTACAGGAGCAATGGCCGAGACTTGATATTTTATACATAAATGCAGGTGATGTTACGCACAAGCCGCTGGATTCCTGGGATGAACAAGCATACGATCGGCTAATGAACACAAATCTTAAAGGCCCTTTTTTTCTGATCAAGGCACTGCTTCCAATGCTTTCCAATCCCTCTTCCGTCCTTGTCTGCGGTTCAGTGAGCGCTCGGATTGGTCTTCCACAAAGTAGTGCCTACGCTGCAAGTAAAGCCGCTCTTCTGTCTCTGGCACGAACACTTTCTGCAGAGCTCCACCCTCGTGGAGTTCGGGTAAATGGTTTAAGTCCCGGGCCTACTGAAACACCTGCACTGAATAAACTGAGTGGCGGAACAAATGAAGATAAGCTCAGAGAAGATATTCGAGCTCTGGTACCTATCGGTCGTTTAGGAACACCGTATGAATTAGCTAAAGCGGCAGTTTTTCTTGCTTCTAATGAATCTTCATTCGTCGTTGGCACAGACCTGCTGGTTGATGGGGGGGTGGGTAACCTTTAGCTGAGTAATACGCTTGCTGGATTGTGTGTCATTTATTAACTATAAATGGCATATGCTCCTCCTCTGGCACCTGGCGGGGCCAGGTCTTGTGAACCGTAAGGTTTTCACACAACCAACGCCAACTGCGAACGTTATAATTATTCTCGAATAACACCTAT
Source organism: Serratia sp. MMO-28 (assembly GCF_037199905.1). Taxonomy (NCBI): domain Bacteria; kingdom Pseudomonadati; phylum Pseudomonadota; class Gammaproteobacteria; order Enterobacterales; family Yersiniaceae; genus Serratia; species Serratia sp. MMO-28. The sequence goes on along the minus strand of NZ_JBBCVB010000002.1, from coordinate 271,988 downwards.
GTAGTGAACAGCTTGATTGACCGCTACACAACAATTATCTAAGTTGACTAAGACAATTTCATCATCATGAGGACGCCGATGATTATCACCATGGAATTATTAATGGCAGGGGCAACTCAAAGAGGTTCACACAAACGGCGGCAGATTGAGTTGCTGGGTGAAGAATGGCCCCCCACCCGCGGGTGGAAAAAACGGATAATTGGTAAGGAAATTCCTGATGAAGCTGCGGAAGAGTTTATTCGACTGGGAGGTGGTAATCTTATTACTGAGACTGATGATAAATATATAACTGAGTACTGGTTTAATGCCCCGGAGCCTGTTGATATCTACATCTATGTCCTTGCACTGTCCAATAAATGCTTTTATGTCGGATTGACTGCAAATATCAAAAAAAGAATGGAGGAGCACTTTACTGGGAAAGGCGCAGAGTGGACCCGGCTAAATACTCCTCTTCGGCTTATGTATGCGGTTAATACTGGAACCAGGAACGCACGTGAAGCAGAAATGATGGAAAATGAAGCCACAGTTACGCTTATGCTTAAACATGGTATCAGTAAGGTTAGAGGAGGCTATTATACTCAAACTGAACAGAAGTTGGTTGAGCTGCAATTGCGTGCTCACGGAGCCTGGGAGCGTATAAGGCAGGTCGAACTTGGAAAAAACCCGTTTAATTGCGAGCTTAACTGGAGTGATGCGCTGGAGTATTTTCTGGGTATCGCCTTGAACTATTACGATGAAGGCTCTCCGGAGCATATGCATGAAACTGTATTTGCAGCCCTTTACTCCTTAGCGCGCTCCCCCTACTGGGATGAGGATTTTGTTCCGTGTTTAAGCTGGAACTTTTGGAAAAAAAGGGAATTCTTCCCGTCTTGTTGTCTTTCAAACACGCTCGTACTGTGGGTAGCAAATTGCCCTCCGCTTATGACGTTCTTGCAGCAGCCTTAAACAGAGGTAAAAATGGAAAACACCCCTTAAGGCGTCTATTTCTACTGGGCTGGCAAAGTTTTCAACCGCCAACAACAGACAGGCAGGCAAAAACCGTCTCCCGGTTCATGTCTTACCTTGATGAAAATACAGAATTTGATCGACAATATGACGCTTTCGTTTCTATCCTTTTCCCTGAAATGAGAGCACTGTTGCGACGTCAATAACAGCGACAAACCGTCGTACTTCTCTTTGGTCTACATATCCGCAGGCACTGCCTGCACGGAGATAAACGTCACAGATAAAGAGGTGATGTGTCTGGTAGTTTGCTCAGTCTCAGGACTGCTTTTAGCTCATATTTACAGCAAAATCATTTAGGGGCCTTTTTGGGGGCCTATTTATAGTGATAAAAAATAAAATCATTATAAATCAAAGTAATTATAGATTTAATAAGCTGCCTGTACGGCAGTGAACGCGGTGATTATGAATTCTGCATGAATTTTAGATTTCTAAGCTGCCTGTACGGCAGTGAACTCCGTGGGTTGAGGGAAACGTAATCCCATCATTTTCTAAGCTGCCTGTACGGCAGTGAACTGTTGCAGATCGTTTCTAACCTACTGTTAGCTAAATAACAACAGGCAAACCTGTTAAAAAACCCTTTTTCACAAGCAGCCAATCCTAGCCTATTAAATCAATAAGTTAGGAGCGGCCGTAAAATTAGGGTCAAAACCACGGGATGGTCGCTACTGCGCTTAAACCATATGCGCTGAATGCTCCTTCGGTTGCGCTATCGCCAATCGGCCCCTGCTCGATAAACAATAGAAAGGTTTGATCGCTGGATAAACTCTTCAGCCGAATAAAGGGCAGAGATGTGCGTTTTTCTACTGAATCAGGAATACGCAGACGCGCCTCTTCTTCCGTCAGCCACCCCTTGCTCACCGAACGGCGGCGTAAGCGTTCCGCGTTGCTCTTCGGCTGCACGCGCCGCACGGTGCGGTATTTCACTTTCTCCGGCACCGGTAAAATGCCGCTGTGCTCAGTATTATCACGCAGCCCTTTACGCCAGGGTTGCTCATCTAATGCACTGAGCGCAGTAAGAGAACCGTGCAAACGCAACCGGTCCCCCAAGGTTTTACCTGCCGCAGGGAAGCTGACCCCGATCCGGCCCTCACCTGCCTGGCCCAATGCCCGGTGTAACTTGGCAAACAGCACCTCCATCAAGGTTGAGGAGCCAAAGTCAGGATCGGGGAGAATACGGATTTCAATATAGTGATCCATACAATCCCCTTATTCGCTTTTCTCGCCAAAGACGCCACCGCGGATCAAAATGGCCATCACATAGTGCTGTTGTTCAACCGCCGGTTTATCACCCTTGGTGACCCAGTTATCCAGCAGCGTATAAAAATCCATTTTCTGCTTAGGCTGACGATAAGCCTTGCCACGGCTGGTAACGGAGCCGTAAGGTTCAACCGCGATCGGCCCCAGGCCCAATTCTGTGGCCTCTGGATACCAGGTATCGATGGTACGTAGCGCATTACCCACCTTCTGCGAATGCAGTGCTGCACCGCCTGCCACCTGATACAACACCTTGCTTTTCTTACTGTTGCTGTCGAGCACCAATTCCTGAGAAGGGAACACCTCCTGCCCATTGCCTAAACGCACAAAAGCCTCAATGCTCAAAAACGCAAAGCTGTCCCCAGCCAAGCCCTGCTCTATTTCCTGCGCCAACTCCGCTAAAGCACCCTGCGGCTGGCTGAATGCACGCAGGCTATGTTCTTCACCGTTGAATTCCCATTGCTGGGTTTTGCTTTTCACGCATACCTTGATCGCATCAGCCCCCACCCGGTTGCGCCACAAGAAACGACCATTCGCCAGGTTTGCTGCGTAGCGGGCTGCCAACTCACCAAAACCCTGCTCCGCCATGTAGCCATTAATTACATTGGCCAGTTCGGCCTGATACTCCTGATCGTTACACACCGAAGGCACGGCCAGATTGCCCAGGACGCGCAGCGTGAAACTGACTTTAAGGGTGTCGCAATCAAAAGGCAGCGCGGCAACGTCGACACGTTGCAGGTTGGCTTTCTGGATTTCGGCATCCAGCTTGGCCGGATCGCTGGCAATCGCGTTCTTCAAACGGTTGGAAATGGTGCCGCGCACCGCTTTTTCCTGAATCTCTACCGGCCGCCACTCACCCTGCTGCTCCCAATTACCGGCATACAGCATGGCATCAGAGTTTGCTAATTTACGTTCGAATGCGAGTACGGAAGCGGTTTTAATCGTTGCTTTAGCCATTTTTTATTCCTTTAAAATTACTCTTCTTCGTTAAATTCGTCGTATTCCACTGCGGCCGATGTCAAGCCACGGCAGACGTAGGTATCGTTCTGGTAGTGATAGCGCCACAGCAGAGTTTGCAGATCCTGAATGCGATGTGGGCTGCGCCACTCGCCAACGCCGTAGATCGCTTCTGCAAAGCGGAAAGGGGTTGCCGGATTGCGCGCGTTCTCCACCTCACCGGGTGGATACAGGTGGGAAATAGCCTGATAGCCGGTTTGCAGCGGCACCAAAAAGCCTTTTTCCGGTTTTGCCACATAACGCCATTGGGTAGATTCATCTGCCGTGGCCTGCATTTTCAGCGCAGCGAAATCCAGCCAGGCATCGATCATTTCCACCTGCGGATCCGCCTGCTTTAGCGCCGCGAAATGCGCTTGCAGCAGTTCGGAACGATCGAGCAGGGCAAAGCCCGGTAATAAACGGCGCATCAGGCGGCGCAGTGCCTTGGGTTCATCTGGGTAAGCCATTACGCTGACTTCACCGATGCTCACGATGGTTCCCCCCGCCAAGCGCTGGCGCAGGCACAAGGGTTCCAAATGCTCAGCCAAGGCCTTCGCGCCTTCACGCCCGTTGGCAATCACACCGTTGCACTCGATTAATAGCGAAACCGTCATATGCATCCGGCCTTCCTCATTAAAGGCGGCGGTTTTGGCCTCTTTGGTCAGCGGGTTGCGGGTGAGAGAGAAAACGCGATCGCGCCCGGATGCATGGGCATGAAGCTGCTGTTGATGGCAAATCACGCCGCAGTTTTCCAACGTCAGACCATGCGTTAGCTGCAGTTTGCGCCCAAGCGCGTGGGTAAAACCAAGAAAATGGGTGATGGCCGGGAAGCCGTAGGTGAGCCCAGCCACCGCGTTAGCGTTCTCGACCCGGACGTGGCGTAAGACAATCAGCGTGCTCATAGCGGCCCCTCCTGCAGATCTTGTTCAAACTCACGCAAGCGCTGTTTAAACAGCTTTGCCGTCGACCATTCCCGACGTTCTACTTCACCAAATTTGAGTTCTTCATGCTGCAAGCGGCGGTTAAGCCACACGCCGAAGTCCAGAGCGATCTCTTTTTGCCAATCGCCGCCTTCACGCTCAAATTTAAAATCTTCATCTTTTTCCGCTCGACCGGCATCCAACCAGAGCTGTTGCGAGCGCTTGAGCTGGCAACCTTCTTCTGCACTCCAGCCAACCTGCACATCCAGGTTTTGGATCTCTGCCACATAGTTGAACAGGGTGTCGATAATTTCGTCGGTAAAGGCTAAGCGGTGGTCGCGGATCTCTTTGGTGTTTTCGAGCTGTTTTACACTCAACAAATAGTGGCGCAGATCCCGAACGATGGGCCGTGCCATCCGGCTGAAATCGCTATTCTCGTGGAAGATCGATTTGTGCTTGGTTGGGGGTTTAGGAATGATTTCCCAACTCGGCGCAGCGCAGGAGAGCAGCCAGGTGCGGCCACCACGGACGCTGTTCAGGTAAGAGATATTCTGCGGTTTGGTGCCGCCGATATTCTGCACTGCCGTATTGGGGTAGCTCACCCGCGGTGCCGAGTGCCAAACTCCGGCTTTAAAAGCGCTATAAATCTCTTTTGCTGCATCGCTAAAGCGGGCATTCGCAATGCGCTGGTGCATGGCATGCGCTAATGAAGATGAAAATAAAGGGCTTAGCAGGTGGTAGTCGTTGTCCCCAACCGGGAAGTAGAGCTGTTTGGCAAGCTTATGGGAGCTGGGCTGTTTATCGATCAGGACCTGTTTGAAACCGCTGATCCACTGTTGCAACTGCTGGTCAGATTCGGCTAAAGCCGCCAATGGGGAATCATCGCCACGGTTAATGGCGGCAATTAACGATTCGCCTTCGTATTCCGTTTGCAGCAGCTTGGCCACATCCAACGCCGCCGCGTTGCCCACCGCATCAATCGCCGGATTACGCAATGTGGCGGTGGAAAGGTAGGCAGAATCACTGACTACTGTGGGCAGAAAAACGCTGCTGCCTTTGGCATCGCTGTGGGTGAATTTCAGCGCATGAGTCACCAGGCTGATTTGCCCGGCGCGGCTGGCAGCATCGGTCAGCCAGTTGCGCACCTCATAACGTTGTTCCAGCTCTCGCCGCTGCTGGGCGATTTCCTGCTGCAAGACAGCAAGCTGTTCGCTGTCGGTGAGCACCGCCAGCCTCTTTTCCGCTTCTTTATCGAAGGCTTCAAGCTTGGGCTGCCTTCGGCTTTCGATGTAGCGGACGATAATCCGACCGAATTCGTTGTCTTCCATACGCCTCCTTGTTCCCTTGTTTGTATCACTCGAGTGCGCCAAACACCCCCAACAGCGGGTGGTAGTGCCATAGGCCTTCCTCTTTCTCGCACAAACAGATCTCGCCAAATTTCTGGCTGACCTCGCTAAGTTCCATATTCAGTTCATCTGCCAGCCGCTGATAAACCTGCTGATAGTCCATTGTTATCCAGGCACAGTTCCCGGCGGCCAACTCAGGTTCGATCGCACTAAAGCCAAAACTCTGCTTCCACTGCCCCGGTTCACTGTCTGGGGATTGGAATATCGGCTCGTCGCTTTCATCTTCAAGCCACAGGTAATGCTGTTCATCAGGTGCAGACGTTCTGAACGGCGTAAGGCGCTGCTGCTCAGCACACCAGGTGGCCTGCTCGCGCCACCATAGAGCGGCGTAATAATCCCGTTCGTCTTTTTTACCCTGCAATTTTCTGCGCAGGCTAGCGTGTTCCAGATCGACAAAATTATCTTTCGGCAACAACGGAGATCGCTCTTGTGCCCGTGGAATGGCATTAATGGTCTGATACTGCTCTGGCAGCAGAATCTCGCTCAGATCGTGGCTGTTAAGAAGATATTTCCCAGATTCAAACCCTGGCCTGCAATACGCCAGCTCGTTCCCTTTCAGCGCCTTAACGTTTTTTTGCAGGATATGCAGGTTCGGTATTTCACAACGCTGCTGACGGTGGCGCTGAATGCGCCCCGCCAACTGGATTAAGGAGCGCATAGAGCTAGGTTCGGCAATCGCCCAATCGTAGTCATGATCCCTGCCCACTTCGGCTACGGAGGTGGCCAGCACCACAAACAGATGATGTTGTTCCGGGCAATCGAGCGCTGCCTTGATCTCCGGGATCTGCCATAACGCTGGTTCGTTATAACGCGTGAGGGTTTCGTCCAACCGCTGTTCGATATGCGAACGCATCGCCAGCGGGTGCTGGCTGTGATAAACGCAATAATGAATGCGCCACCCCTGCGGCGCAGGCGTTTGCAATAAACGTTGGGCTACGGCCACCAGCGGATCGATATTCGCCATGCGGATCACCCCCAAAGACACCGTTTTGCCCGATTCGTGGCGCAGATGGTGCGCCGTATGCAACTGCTGCATCGAACTGAGCAATGTGGCCGCAACGCTGTTCAGCACATCACTTTCACGCTGGCTCGGCGGGATAACCGGGATCAACTGCGCCCGGCGCAGAACGTCTGCACCTCGCAGTTGCTTAACCCGGCGCGCAACAAAACCTTCATGTGCCTGTTTAAAGCTCGTCGTGGCCTGAATATCCTCCTGCACAGAATCATGCTCATCAAACCAGGCACAGCAAATATTAACCGGGAGTTCCGGTTGGCCGCAGGCCTGTTGATAATCGGCGCGGCCCGCCCGATAGGCATTGAACAATGCCTGGATCAGCGCGGGCGGCAAGGTGGCGGAAGAAAGCAGCACGCGAGAGCCTAATACCCCGGCCCAATTCACCAGGCGGCACAAGGCGGGCAAATCCGCGATATCAAAATCGTCGGGTTCATCCAGCACCAAATCAGACGTCAGCAAACGCAGCATCGGCGCAATTTGCTTGCCACCGCGCACGCCTTCCGTGGCGCCAATCAGGTGATCGATAGTGCTCACCAACACCGGCGCACTCAATAATTTATGCAGCTTGGGTGAGTCGCTCAGCCAACGGCTTAAACGGCCATCATCCAGGCTGCCGTCGTAACGCACGTATTGATGTTCAGCAAATAGCTCATCCGCAGAGGCGCTGCCGGTGCCCCGTGGCACGGCCTTATCATGGCTGAGTTCATGAAGTTGGCTCACCGCCAGGGAACCGATCAGAACCGCTAAGTCGTCCTCCTGCAAACCAAGCTTTTCCCGCAGGGCATCGCCGGTTTGCAAGGTTAAGGTGCGCAATCCTAAAGCCACCGAAAATCGGCAGCCCTGCTTTTCATCCGCCAGGGCATACATGATGCGCGCGTTGGCAAACGTCTTGCCGCAGCCGGTGGAGGCCATATTCACCCCGAAAAAACCCTGCCGCTGAGTGCGCTCACGCATCGCCGCTGCCAGATCGAAAGCGCGATCCTGCCAGCGGAACTTCGCCTGTTCGCTTCGGCGTTTAAAGCCTTTATGGCGGGTGATCGCCGGTAACGTGCTGCGGAGATGCGGCAAACTGCGGCCCAGCAATAAAGCATTCTGGCCCACGCCGATATTGTGCTCATCCAGCTTCTGTTTGCATTGTTTGGTTTTGCGATCGGTATTGGCATAAGCGCGATAGCGGGCATCCTGCCAGCCTTCCGTGGCGGGCAGTGAAGAGTAAAAGTGATCCGCCAGCATCAATACCAAGCGGGCCAGGTGGCTGGTAAAGCGCTGTTCGATCACGCCGAAATGGGCCAATGAAGGCTGCTGGAGCGCACGGCTGGCAAACTTATGCGCCTTGGCGCACCACGTTGCGCTGCGCATCGGCGTGCCATGCGGGAACACCCAGGCGTTGCGTCGGTCCGCAACCGTCCAATCGGCATCAAGATGGTTGGTGGCGTTCCAATCGGCGGTCAGTTGCTGCGTCAACCAGCATTCAATCTGAGCTAAATCAGGCTTATGCTGCCCCTCCGCTGGGTAAGCAGGCAAACGGTGATGGGAAACGATCAGCCAAGCCACGGTTTTGGCCAACGGTGGCAAGTGGATGAAAGGATTTTCAAACGGATCGAGCGAATCTTTCAGCAGATGAGCCAACATTGATTCCTCATCCTGTTCGCCAATCTGACTGAGCGCGGTGAGCCATTGCCGATCGCTTTTGCCTTGCACCCAGGCTACGAACAAACGTAGCGAAATCCATTCGTGGCGATAGGGCTGAAAGCTCTTTCCCTCGCCGCGTAACCCATTCTGAAACAATACGTTGGCTTTACCGAAATCGTGAAACAGCCCGGCGATAGCGGCCAGCAGGCTGACCGTTTCCACGCTGTGCCACTGGTTCTCACTCTGGCTTTTCAGAATATCCCGTTCCGTGGCATTGGTCGGCACCGCGCCCTGCTCGTTGAAACGGCGCAGGTTGCCCACGATCCACAGCAGTTCGGTTTGATTGGCACCTTTGATCCAGTGGCAGGCCACCGCCGTATTGCGCCGGGCGGTTTTACGCAGCAGCTTTCTCAGCGTATTCAGCCCTTCCAGAGTGATTGCAGTTTGCCAAGTGCGATCCCCACGGCGTTCGGCAAACTGATCCAGAATGCGGCGCGTTTCGGTCAATGCCAGTTTGTTGCATTGCGCGATCAGCAAAATATTCATCGGGCCGCCTGGCTCAGTTGCAGGGCGGTGGTTTGCAACGCTTCAATCATCACATCCAGCGCGTCTGCCCGTTGAAAACCGCCGATGCAGCGCTGGCGAAACTCTTGTTCCTCTTCACCGGCCATCGCAGCAATAAACGCCTGCGGCAACACCAGGGCATCTTTAATCAGATCGGCGGCGTCAAACACCAAACCACCCCGGCGGGTTTTGCCGTGTAACACCGCCAGACCGTGGGGCAGGCCGATCACCCAGGTCGCCACCGCTGCCAATCCATAGGCCAGATAGTTGCCATGATCGAGAAAGCGGTTCGCCATATCGACACCGCCGCCGCGTTTGGCGCGCGTGAAATCACCGTACTTCACCGTGTCGGCCGCCAGTTTATACAGCGCCTTGGTCATAACCGCTTCCTGCGCCAATAAGTCGGTGCCGTTACGGCAACTGGAGAGATTGTTTTCGTAACTGGCAAGCAACTGGCATAAACGGTTTTCATCAGGTTCAAAGCCGTTTTCACGCTGCATGCGCGCACTTAACCAGTGCTGTCGAATCTGTTGAATGCGCACACGCTGAAAAGCTACCGCCGCCGCGAGCCGTTGCCGATCGTCAAACCAAAAGCTGACCCAGTGCTGCAGATATTCGGTGGGGCGATATTCACTTTGGGAGCTTAGCCAGGAAACGGCGGTTTCGACTTCATTACCCGCATACAGCGGCGTACCCCCACCGCCACAAAACCCGACCAGAACCCCCGCTTTAGCAAATTCACGCATTGCAGCTTGAGTAACAGAGGTTCCGGTTCCCAACATCACCACGGAGGTATTAGCGATAGGGATATTCCAATATAAAGATTGTTTACCTTCATCCGTGACATATTCAACCCGCCCGCCGTTCACTAATATCCGGCAATATTGTAAATAGTAAATATTGGCGCGTTTCGAATGCAGAATAGTTTTTAAATCCGAAGGGGAAAATTGATGACTCATGAAATAGTAACATCCCTATTTTTGGCGAATGACAGGGCGAATACCCAAGCCGCTCGAGGTATGAAGGGTATAGCATAGTTCCCCCATAAAAGAGGGTGATTAAGGCTACGTTTTTATTTGATTTTTGTGGGTAATGAATTTGAGAGATGAATACAAGATATTCATGATGAGATGAGGGGAAGGCCCCTCATCTCGGCCTTCTCCCGCAGAGAGAGGGGGAACAGGAATATCGCCTAAAGCCAATATTCCCTTTCTTTATCAGCTTAAATCCGAACCGTTGCTGGCAATGACCTTCTTATACCAATAAAACGATTTTTTCCGCGTTCTGGCTAAGGTGCCATTCCCTTGGTCATCGCGATCGACATAGACAAAACCGTAGCGCTTGCTCATTTCCCCGGTAGAGGCGGAAACCAGATCAATACAGCCCCAGGAGGTATAACCCATCACCGGGATCCCGTCGTCGATCGCCTCCGCCATCGCTTTAATATGTTCGCGCAAATAGCTGATGCGGTAGTCGTCGTCGATTTCGCCTTGTTCATTGATGTCATCTTTCGCACCCAGGCCGTTTTCCACCAGGAACAGCGGTTTCTGGTAACGGTCATACATCATGTTCATGGTGATGCGCAGGCCCAGAGGATCGATCCCCCACCCCCAATCGCTGGCCTGGATATACGGGTTCTTCAGCGATTTAACCACGTTGGCGGCGCTGCTGTTGTGCTCGTTCATCTCTGCCGAGGCACAGCGCGAAGCGTAATAACTGAACGAGACAAAATCGACGCTGTTTTTCAGGATCTCCGCATCGCCCGGCGCCATCTCGACGGTGATGCCTTTTTCCCTGAACAGGCGTCGGGTGTACGAGGGGTAAGCCCCGCGCGCCTGAACGTCGATAAAGAACAGGTTTTCGCGATCTTTCTCCAGCGCGGCCCACACGTCTTCGGGTTTGCACGACCACGGGTAGAAATTGCCACCGGCCAGCATACAGCCGACCTGATTGTGCGGGTTCACCTCATGGGCAATTTTGGTTGCCAGCGCGCTCGCCAGCAGTTCGTGGTGCGCGGCCTGGTATTTCACCTGCTCCTGGTTATCATTTGGCTCAAACACCAACCCCGCGCCGGAGAACGGGCTGTGCAGCAGGATGTTGATTTCATTAAACGTCAGCCAGTATTTCACCAGCCCGTCGAACGCTTCAAAGCAGGTTCGGGCGTAATGGGTGAAGAATTCGACCATTTGCCGGTTGCGCCACGAACCGTATTCACGCACCAAATGCATTGGCACATCGAAGTGGCACAGCGTGACCAGCGGCTCAATGCCGTGCTTTTTACATTCGGTAAACACATCGCGGTAAAACGCGATGCCCTCAGCATTCGGCACGGTTTCATCGCCGTTGGGGAAAATACGGCTCCAGGCGATCGAGGTGCGAAACACGCTGAAGCCCATCTCCGCCATTAAGGCGATATCCTCTTTATAGCGATGATAAAAATCGATGCCCTGATGGCTCGGGTAGAATTCATCTTCGCGCAGGGTAAAGCGCTTTTCCTGGCCCAGCTTGACCGCCAGCCGATCTTTACCGTGAGGGATCATATCCACCGTGGTCAGCCCTTTGCCGCCTGCAAGATAAGCGCCTTCGGCCTGGTTGGCAGCAAGAGCACCACCCCATAAAAAATCTGCGGGGAAAACAGATGCTGACATAAGATACCTCTTGTTAATTAATGAGTTACAGACAACGCGGGCGCAAGCTTGGCTTTTTCACTTTCCGCCTCTTCCGCAACGGGAATGTCTTCAAAGCCCATCAGCAGCGTAAGGATGAAGGAAAGTACGATCGCCAGGATCATCACACCAAATACCCAGACGATGGTCATAGGGTTGGAGGGATCAAAAAACTGCACGCTGGTGAACAGGCCCGGTGACGCCATCGAATGGCTTGCCAACCCGGCCACGCCAGCAACGCCGCCGCAGACAAAACCACTGATCAACGCCGCGATCAGCGGGCGTTTCAGGCGTATTGCCACCCCATACAGCGCGGGTTCCGAAATACCGGCGACAATGGCGGATGCCGCAGCGGCCAGCGCCGTCTGGCGCAGTTCCGGGTTCTTGGTGCGCCAGGCCACCGCCAGCGATGAACCGCCCAACGAAAGGTTGGCACCAATTTCTGACGGCATCACCATGCCCTCTTTACCGGTTTCCGCAATGGTCTGGATGATGGTGGGAGTAAACACCCGGTGCATCCCGGTCATCACCAGCAATGGCCACAGCCCGCCCATAATGGCGACGGATAACCACCCCAGATAGCTATGAATGGTGTAAACCAGCGCCGAAATCCCGCTACCAATCCAGATGCCCAACGGGCCGACCAGCAAGATAGCGATCGGTGCGGAAACCAGCACGATCAGCATCGGTTTGAGGAAGTTTTTGGTTACGGCTGGCGTAATGCGATCGATCCATTTTTCAATGTAAGAGAGCAGCCAGGTCATGAACAATGCCGGGATCACCGTGTAGGTGTACTTCACCGCCGTGACCGGCAGGCCGATAAACTCCACATGCTGGCCCTGCGCCGCTTTGGCCATCAGATCGATAAAGCTGGGGTGCACCAGCACCCCGGCAATCGCGATCGCCAGCGACATATTGGTTTTGAATTTTATCGCAGCGGAAGCGGCCACCATCACCGGCAAGAAGAAGAAGGCACCGTCGCCGATAACGTTAAGAATAATCAGCGTTGACGACTCTTTGCCGAAGACGCCGGTCATATTCAGGATCATGGCGAGCAATTTCACCATCGATCCGCCGATAATCGCCGGGATCAGCGGCGACATGGTGCCGATCAGCGCATCCAGGATCCCTGCTCCAATGCGTTTCAGGGTGATTTTGTTTTTTTCTGGCGCAGGCTGCTGAGCTACCGCCCCTTCTGGCAGCAGCTTCAGCACTTCGGCGTAGGCCTGTGAAACCGTATTGCCAATGATCACCTGGCATTGGTTTTCGCTTCTTACCACGCCCAGCACGCCGTTGATGGCCTTCAGCCTGGCGCTATCAACCACGCTGCCGTCATTGAGCACAAAACGGAGGCGCGTCATGCAATGCGTCACCGCCGCGACGTTACTCGCTCCCCCAACTGCATCCACTATCGATCTTGATACCGCCGCATAATTCTTAGACATGAGGACAACTCTCATAGATAGGTAACCGGTTCCACACAGGATTGTTTAATTAACAGTTAAATATCAATTTATAAATTTATTTATTGTCGATTTTGTGAAGATGATCGGTTTATCTGGCTGGGGGAAAAGCCGTATTGATAGAGGGAGGGCAGAGGGGAAACAGGGCCGAAGCAGGCTAGCGCTTTTCTCGGGCGGCGCGACGGTACAGCGTACTGCGGGCAACGCCTAAAGCCTGAGCCGCTTTGCTGACGTTGCCGTTATAACGCTCAAGGGTGGCGGCAATCACCCGTTCATCATGCTGATACAGGGCAGCGCGAGATGGTGCAGGCTCAGGTTGATATTTCTCTGGCAGAGCTTCACAACCCAACACCTCGCCATCGTCCGCCAAGGCGAGCAACACCTTGAGTAAGCTTCTTAATTCACGCACATTGCCCGGCCAGCCATGGTTCGCCAGCGTTTGCAGCAGCGCAGGGGCGAGTTGGATACCGCGTGCCACACCGCCCAGTTCCTGCCACAGTTGCAAGATAAAAGCCGGTAACGAGGGCCATTCGCGCAGCGGCGGCAGCGTCAGGGCAAACTCCTGTAGCCGGTAAAGCAGATCCTCACGGAATTCGCCCGCGGCCACACGCTGATTGAGATCCCGGTGTGTGGCGCAGATCACCGCAAAATTGACCGGCCAACTGCGGCTGGAGCCCAGCGGTGCCACCTCTTTTTCCTGCAACACCCGCAGCAGGCGGGTTTGCAGCGCTAATGGCATATCGCCAATTTCATCCAGAAACAGCACGCCGCCGTCCGCCTCGCGGATCTTGCCGATATAACCTTGCCGGTTCGCGCCGGTAAACGCCCCTGGCTGGTAGCCAAACAGCTCCGACTCGATCAGCGGTTCCGGGATAGCCGCACAGTTAATGGCCACAAATTTCCCCTCGCGCCACCGGCTTTGCTGATACAGCGCGCGGCTGACGTACTCTTTGCCGCTGCCTGTTTCGCCGTGAATACACAGCGATACCCCGGCATTCAACAACCGCACCAGTTTAGTGGCATCTACCGGCAGGGAGCATGGGCGCTCAGGCGCAGGGGTTACTGCAAAGTGCGTGCGGGCTGGCGCGCGCAGGCAGAAGAAATAGCGCTGTTGGTGATGCGTGAGGATCGGCTGTGGAACGCCGCTTGCCCGCTGTTCGCTATGGGGAAAGAGCTGCTGGAAGGTGAGCGTGCCGAAGCGATCGGCGCTTAGCTGCAGTTCACTCATCGCCAGGCGGTTGGCCGCCATCAGCACATTGTCTGAGAAAACCAGCAGCATCTCTGTCGTGCTATCAACCCCCTCGGCCTGTGCATGCAGGCTCATCAGCCACTGATCCGGGCGCAGGCTCTGCTTCAGCCATAAATACTCAATCTGCTGTGCGGCGGCTTTAACCCAGGCCAGCGTATGGGGATGGGGATAATGTGCCGGCCCTGAAATATCCAGCACGCCAGCAACCTGGCCGTTTGGCGTTTGCAGCGTCATGGCGGCGCAGTACAAGCCCTGATTGCTGGTGAGGTAATGCTGATGAGCAAGGATTTCACAGCCATCATCAATCGCCAGCGCCGTGCCGATGGCGTTGGTGCCACGGCCACATTCGCTCCACAGGTTGCCCGGGGCCAAGGCAAAACGTTGGGCTTTTTGCAAAGCCCGCATGTCACCCACGGTGTTCAAGATCAGGCCGCTGGCGTCGGAGAGCACCACGACGGATTGCTTGTCGGCAATTTTCTCTGCCAGAGTTTGCGCTGCCGGGCGGGCAAATTGCTGCAGCACGGCGTTACTGGCCAAGGCATCGGCCAGTTCGGCTTGAGGAAGGCGCGGGAAGTCATCCGCCATGCGGTTTAAGCCATAGTGCTCGCTGCGCAGCCAAGAATCATTAAGTAACAGCGTATTACCGGTGATGGCGCCGCTGGTGGCTGACGAATTTCCCCGCATTGGTGACCTCGTTCCTGCCTGCAAGTGTTGCAATATTGTAGCCAATAGGTTTTACCTGTGTTGCTATTTGCAACACAAATGGCAGATTATCCCCATTCTTCCCGCAGGTTAAACCAACGCATTAATTTTAATTAATTGATTTTAAATAAAATTTAATTTTGAGCGAAAAGTGGCACGGCGACTGCAATAGCTATTACGCAACTGCCGCCACCTGCGGTTACCACACTCTGACAACGATACCCTACATAAGGAGTTTGCGATGCGCTACGCACATCCCGGCACGCCGGACGCACTGGTCTCTTTCAAAACGGCTTACGGCAACTACATCGATGGCAAATTCGTAGAACCGCTCGGCGGCCAATACTTTATGAACACTTCACCGGTGAATGGCAGTGAGATTGCCAAGTTCCCGCGCTCCGACGCTCAGGATATTAACGCTGCGCTGGATGCAGCCCACCGGGCGGCCAGCGCCTGGGGCAAAACCAGCGTCCAGCACCGTTCTAACCTGCTGCTGCAGGTGGCCGACCGCATTGAAGCCAATCTGGAGTACCTGGCGGTCGCAGAAAGCTGGGATAACGGGAAACCCATTCGTGAAACCCTGAATGCCGATCTGCCGCTGGCGATCGATCACTTTCGTTACTTTGCCGGTTGCCTGCGCGCGCAGGAAGGCAGCACGGCAGAGATTGATGAGCACACCGTTGCCTATCACTTTCATGAACCATTAGGGGTAGTAGGCCAGATCATCCCCTGGAACTTCCCTCTGCTGATGGCGGCATGGAAGCTGGCACCGGCGCTGGCGGCAGGCAACTGCGTGGTGCTGAAACCGGCAGAGCAGACGCCGCTGGCCATTACGCTGCTGATGGAGCTGATCGGCGATCTGTTCCCTGCCGGGGTGCTCAACGTGGTGCAGGGCTATGGCCGCGAGGCGGGTGAAGCGCTGGCGACCAGCAAGCGTATCGCCAAAATTGCCTTCACCGGTTCAACGCCGGTTGGCCGCCATATTATGGCCTGTGCGGCGGAGAATATTATTCCCTGCACGGTGGAACTGGGGGGCAAATCACCGAACATCTATTTCGCCGATGTGATGGATGCCGAACCGGCATTTATCGAGAAAGCGGTCGAAGGCCTGGTGCTCGGCTTCTTTAACCAGGGTGAAGTCTGCACCTGCCCTTCGCGGGCGCTGATCCATGAGTCTATCTACGCCCCCTTCATGGAGCGCGTGATGGCAAAAATCAAAAACATCCGCCGTGGCGATCCGCTGGATACCGACACCATGATTGGCGCGCAGGCTTCACAGCAGCAGTTTGACAAGATCCTCTCCTACATCGATATCGCGCGCAATGAAGGCGGGCAAATTCTGATCGGCGGCGGCAGAGCCAGCATCACACCAGCGCTGGATAACGGCTTCTATATTCAGCCCACGCTGATTAAAGGGGATAACCAGATGCGCTGTTTCCAGGAAGAGATCTTTGGCCCAGTGATTGGCGTGACCACTTTCAAGGACGAAGCGGAAGCCTTGGCTATCGCCAACGAAACCCAGTTTGGCCTGGGTGCGGGCGTCTGGACACGTGACACCAATCTGGCTTACCGCATGGGGCGCAGCATCAAGGCGGGCCGGGTGTGGACCAACTGTTATCACGTTTATCCAGCTCATGCCGCATTTGGTGGCTATAAGCAGTCGGGCGTTGGCCGGGAAACGCACAAAATGGCGTTAAACCAGTACCAACAGACTAAGAACCTGCTGGTCAGCTATGACACGGCACCTTTAGGGCTGTTCTAAACCCAGTCTATTTTTAAGGATGAAAATATGAATACGATGAAAGCCGCCGTGGTGAAGGCCTTTGGAGAACCCTTGGTGATTGAGCAAGTGCCGATCCCCAAGGTTGGGCCGGGCCAGTTGCTGGTGAAGATTGTTGCCACCGGCGTCTGCCACACCGATTTGCACGCCGCTGAGGGCGACTGGCCGGTCAAGCCACAGCCGCCCTTTATTCCCGGCCATGAAGGCGTGGGCTATGTGGTGGCGGTCGGTGAAGGCGTAAAACATATCAAGGAAGGGGATCGGGTAGGAGTACCCTGGCTGTACTCCGCCTGTGGCCACTGCGAGCACTGCCTGGACAGTTGGGAAACCCTGTGCCACTCGCAGCAAAACGCCGGTTATTCGGTGAACGGCAGCTTTGCTGAGTATTGCCTGGCGGACGCGAACTATGTCGGCATCCTGCCGGATAACGTGGGATATAACGAAATCGCACCAATCCTTTGCGCGGGCGTCACGGTCTATAAGGGCCTGAAAATGACCGAAACCAAACCGGGTGATTGGGTGGTGGTTTCCGGTATCGGCGGGCTTGGCCACATGGCGATTCAGTATGCGCTCGCTATGGGGCTGAACGTGGCGGCGGTGGATATCGACGATGACAAGCTGGCGTTTGCCAAGCGTTTAGGGGCCAGCGTGGTAGCGAATGCCAAACATGTCGATCCGGCGAAGGTTTTCCATGACAGCTTCGGCGGCGCGCACGGTGTGCTGGTCACCGCCGTTTCGCCGAAAGCCTTTGAGCAGGCCATCGGGACCCTGCGCCGCGGCGGCACCATGGTGCTGAACGGGTTGCCACCGGGCACCTTTGATCTGTCGATCTTTAATATGGTGCTGGACGGCATTACCGTGCGTGGTTCAATCGTCGGCACCCGCAAGGACTTGCAGGAAGCCCTCGATTTTGCCGGGCGGCATAAGGTGGCAGCGAATATCACCGTTGAGCCATTAAGCAACATCAACGATATTTTCGCCCGCATGCACGCCGGTAAAATCGAAGGGCGTATCGTAGTCGACTTGGCGTTATAAGACGCGGGGCTCATCTGGTTAATCATCAAGCAGGTATCGCCGTTGGCTGTACCTGCTTTCTTTTGGGTATATACTCGTCATACTTCAAGTCGCATGGGTGTTGGCTGCGTCCGTTCGCACCAGTCGCATAGTTATCTATGCTCCTAGCGACTCTCGGACTTGCCGCCTACATGCAACTTGAATTATTTAGAGTATAGAATGTGCGTCATTGTCAAAAAGCCAGGAAATACCCATGTCTACCATGCAGGAAGTGGCCAAGAAGGCAGGCGTCTCTAAAGCCACGGTTTCACGTGTACTTTCCGGGAAGGGATACGTCAGCGAAGCAACGAAAGATCAGGTATATAAAGCCATCGAAGAGGCAGGATATCGCCCCAATCTGCTGGCGAGAAACCTGGCCACCAATAAATCGCAATGCATTGGCTTAGTTGTCACTAACACGCTCTACAACGGCAGTTATTTCAGCGAGCTGCTTTCCCAGGCGGCGCAAAAACTGGAGCAGCACGGTCGCCAGCTGATTCTGGTGGACGGCAAACACAGTGCCGAAGAAGAACAGCAGGCGATTCAATTTCTGCTCGATTTACGCTGTGATGCCATCATTATCTACCCGCGTTTCTTAACCATCGATGTCATGGACGACATTATCGAGCAGCATAAACAGCCCATTATGGTGGTGAACAGAAGGCTGAGGAAACACCAAAGCCACTGTATTTGCTGCGATCATAAAGGGGCCAGCTTTAACGCCACCCAATATCTGATCACCCGGGGCCACCGCGATATTGCCTTTATCACCGGCTCACTGGATTCACCCACTGCCATTGAGCGGCTTTCCGGCTATAAAGAAGCCTTGAGTCAATATGGTATCGCGCTGCAGGAGGATCTGATCGTTAAAGGGAAATGGACGCCGAACAGCGGTGCCACAGCGGTAAGCGCTTTACTGAACGGTAAAATAAGCTTCAGCGCCGTGCTTGCCAGCAATGATGAGATGGCCGTGGGTGCCATCAAGCAGTTAAACGCAGCGGGTATCAGCGTACCTAATACCGTCTCGGTGGTTGGTTTTGATAATATCCCCACCGCTCCATACCTGATCCCGGCATTGTCCAGCGTGAAAGACCCTGTCAGCGCCATGATGAATGAAGTGATCGACCGGCTGATTTCTATGCTCGATGGCGGGTATTTATCCAAAGATAATCTGTTTACCTCAGAGCTGCTGGTCAGAGATTCGGTGGGAAATGGGCCATTTTGGCAAGAATAATTCGTTGCCCCCCCCACTCGCCACAAAGGGAAGTGGGGGGCGGAACGAAAATCGATTTAATAAACCGATAGGTTACAGGGTGAACCCGCAAGCGCTTCCTCTGGCAGAGAACCGGCAATATCAGCCGGTGCTAACGCCGCTTTAGTCCAGATTATCCATGCCAATGAGCCATTAGTCGCGGTTGAGGTTGCCGCGCCAGAACCGAGAGAGAAATAATTACCCGGCCCCGAGAGTGACACGGCATTTAATACGCCACGATAAGGCAACGCCGGCCCTGATTTCACCTTCGCCGCTTTGCCGTCAATAAACAGGTTCACCGTTCCGGTATTGTAGTTCTCCATCGCGATACTGACCTGATACAGATGATATTGACTGGTGTCGGTTTGCACCACAGAACTGCTGCTGCCGTCTATGCTGTTAAGCTGCACGCCGGTAGCGGAACTCGTCTTCTGGATCACCGTTTTCACCCGGCTGCTGTAATCTGGCCCTAGCAGAAAATCGCCGGTTGCTACTTCGATCTCAAGCGCATTCTTGCTGCTGGGCTCATTAGCTTTGACACAGGCTAACCAAGTAAACCCTTTCGGGTAACCATCGCTGGTGACGCTGTCGGCGCTGGCCTTTAGCCCTTTATTGGCATTATCACAGGAACCGGTATTGCACAGACGGACCGCGGTAGTAACGGCAGACCCGGTGTTGTCATAACGCAGCGTATTATCCGGGTTAATGCTGAACGGCGTGAGATTGCCATTCACCGCAAACAGATTCGCCGTGCCATAACTGTTGCTCACCGCCCCGCTCACATTCGGCAGCAGGCCACCGTTAGTGAGGGGCGCGTACAGATTCCATTTGATCGAGCCATCGTCGATATCATCCCCCGGATTCTCCCCCTCTTCTGAACCGCCCGCGTTCGCCAACCCGGTGGTCCAACTCGATCCTGGCGTGATGCCATTGCCATACCAGGGTGCCACGGTCTGTTCCAGCCAGGGTTGCTCTAAATCAACCGGGATCGGTGAAGCGACCACCCCGTCATAGATATCGATCAGCACATGCTCCATCTCCAGCGGTGACAGCCCGGCAGCGATGTCGCTGCGTGCCCGGTAGTAGTGGTATTCACCGCTGCCGTCAACGGCATAGACCGCACTGCCTGCCGGGTAATTTTGCATGGCAGACCAAGCCTGATAGCCCGGCTGTGGATGGCATGACGGCCCGTTGCTCTGCTGATCGCGGGTTTTATGTGTTGTCACTAACCCCAGTGGAGAGGCTGTGGTCACGGTAAAATCATCAAAATAGGCATATTGATCGGTTTGCGGCGCCCAATCCGCCGTTCCACCACCGAAAAACGTATCCATCTTCAGCGTGCTGATAGAAACCGTATTATCTGAACGCCAGTTCCAGCTATCCAGCTCCAACACTTTTACGCCATCGACAAATTGAATTAATTGCCCATTCTCTTTCCCTGGATCACCGAGCTGAACATACTGCGTAATGGTGTACCACTGGCCCGGCAGGAATTGGGTATTCAGCGCCGCATAGTCGCCACAATGTTCGGTCTTGGTGGGGTAATAAAGGTAGTTATACATCGAGCCGCGTTCGCGCCACATTAACCGCGTGGTGAAGCCATTAAATTTACTGTTATCAATACAGCCTGAGGGGGCCTTACCACCGCCGCCCAAGCCGGGTAATTTCCCACCGCGAACCCAGGTGAATTGGTTATCAAAACGCACCTTATACTGCAGCCAGAGCGCTGTGTTGCCTTTTGGCAACGGTGCATCAAAAGTCATTGCTGAATTACCACCAATCCCAGGGGTCGGGTTACCCGTTGCATCCTGCCCTGCCGTAGCGCTGTAGGTAACGCGTAACACCTTATTGGCAGGCGCGTCTGGATCGGCCACAATATTCAACCGCCCCTGCGCTAACCCCGATGAATTACCTGGCGTTACCCCCCAGTCTTTCAAGAAATCTGCTGCCGTGTAAGGCCCGGGCGTATCATCCTGGAAATCAACGCGGGTAATAAAAGCATTGGGAGGAGCATCGTTTTTCCCCTGCGGCAATGGCCACCAGGCTTTATTATTGAAAGAGCAGACCGCTGCCAGATCTTGCACTTTATTATCATTAACCGGTGAGGTCACACCCGTATTATCACTTAGCGGTACCGCACTATTATTGATTATCTCTGATGAGGCTTGGCTGTTATCACACGCCGCCAAACAGATAATAAACCCGAGGAGTACCATGCCTTTCCCTGAACCGTGCTTTGCAAAAAATCTCATTATTCTTCTCCAAGAATGAATGATGGAAATAGTATACCCAGCAGATTTCAAGTAGCAGGCAAACGAAGGAGCATTGGAAACTGACTCGCATCGATAAAAAGACGGGAAGGCTAGCCTGCACATCAGCACGGGTATATGCGTGATATTCAATTCGCTGACAGCACAGGTGGAAAAAACGTTATGTAATCAACCTGACAGAAAATACATTGATATATTAGTTCAATAAAAAGGAAACGCAATTTCAAAAACACAGGCAACCTCACAAAAATGATGACGGATAACCTGTTTTAAGTATTATGTTAACCTCTTCGCTACCCTAGATCCGAGCTTACGTTAATCATCTTTACACTGCCTCTACGGCAGTAACCCTCCAAGAATTAAGCTAACTGCATTAATGATCATTGAATAACAATCTAAAAGGCTAAAAAAACCCTTTTTCAACCTATTCGTTTCTGCCTTTTAAAATCAACGCATTAGTTATTTCCTAAAAACAGGTGCAATAGCGCGTATGGAGCTAAAGCGATTAAAATATCGAATGAATTGGCTGACTGAAAAACAAAAAAAGAGGCGGGAGCTTCACCCACCTCTCTCACCGCAATACTTACTACTGCCCGTTAAAACCGCCCAAAAGGCGCCGAATACTCCACCAGCCCGCTCACGCCGTTAAGGGCATCTTCTGCCAGTGGGTAAACCTGAAATGCGGTTTCCGTACCCGGCCAACGGCAGTGCAGATCGTACTGGGCGGCGGCTCTGAAACCAAAACGCCCATAGTAGGCCGGATCGCCCAGCACCACGACGGCGGCATAGCTGAACTCGTTCAGCGCATCCAGCCCTTCGTATATCAGCTTTTCACCCAAGCCCTGGCGGCGCAGGCTTTCGTCAACCGCCAACGGCGCAAGCCCCACCCACTGACGATCGACGCCCGCCACATCAACCGGGCTGAAGGCCGCATAGCCAACCACACCGCCTTGATCGTCGGTGGCAACGATACCCAGCGTCAGCAGGCCGTCTTCACGCAGTTGCTGCACGAGATCGGCTTCATCATCACGGCCAAAAGCCCTGCGCAGCAAAGCATCAATACCCGCAGCATCAACCGGAATTTCAACACGGATCAGCATGGCTGCGGCACACGGGAGGATTGCACCGTGCCCTCCTGCAAACCGGCTTCAATAAAGGCCGCCAGTTGTAACAGGCCAACGCGCAGCGGCGCAGGCATGGCATCCAGATCGATGGCGTCCATCAGATTTTTTACGTACAGGCCCAATTCGGTATCTCCTTCAATCTGCAGCCGACGCTGGAAAAACAGCGTATCGGGATCTTGCTTACGCGCTGCAATCAACACCAGATCGTTGGCGTCACCGCTGAAGCTGACATCCGCCTCAGCCTGTTGGCTCACCACCAACCTGCCGTTTTCAACCGTCATAAACCATTGCAGTGCCAGATCGCGCACCTCAATCTTCAGCCAACGCGATTCGAGAAAATCTAAATCCCCGTCCGCCAACGCCTGACGAAACTGCCAGCCCAGCACCTGTTCCAGAAGCTGACGCTGCAGAGCAAACGGCGTGAATTTTAGCGGCACGCGCAACAGCGACGGCCCCTGACGCACAATGCGTGCCCGTAGTTTTTCCAACACTGTCATTCACTCCTTTCCACTCAGTCTGCCGCTATTTTGCCACATTGGCACACGGCATCACCGGCCTATATCAACAAATAGTGCAATTAACACCCACAGTCACCTTTCTATCAATACGCCAGAAACTGCCTCAAATCAAAACCTGTTAACAGCAGGTTGACTAAAATTATCCCCCCGTTGACCTCATTGCCGGGCGCAAACCTTAACCGGCAACCATTATCACAGCGTATGCCTTACTAGGCACACGGCTGAATCAGGATTAAATCTATGGAGCTGCTTTGCCCCGCCGGTAATCTGCCGGCCTTGAAAGCTGCGGTGGATAATGGCGCAGATGCCGTTTATATCGGCCTGAAAGACGATACCAACGCACGCCACTTCGCCGGGCTGAATTTTACCGAGAAGAAGCTGCAAGAAGCGGCCGATTATGTGCATCGGCATGGGCGCAAACTGCATATCGCCATCAATACCTTTGCCCACCCCGATGGCTATGCCCGTTGGCAGCGCGCCGTGGATATGGCCGCGCAACTCGGGGCCGATGCGCTGATCCTGGCCGACCTGGCGATGCTGGAATACGCCGCACAACGCTATCCGCAGGCCGAGCGTCACGTTTCGGTGCAGGCTTCCGCAACCAATGAAGAAGCCATCCGCTTTTATCAGCGCCATTTTGATGTCGCCCGCGTGGTGCTGCCACGGGTGCTGTCGATGCATCAGGTCAAACAGCTTTCGCGCACCAGCCCGGTGCCGCTGGAAGTATTCGCCTTCGGCAGCCTGTGCATCATGGCCGAAGGGCGCTGTTATCTCTCTTCTTACCTGACGGGTGAATCCCCCAACACCGTAGGCGCCTGCTCGCCCGCGCGTTTTGTGCGCTGGCAGCAAACGCCGCAGGGGATGGAATCACGCCTGAATGATGTGCTGATCGATCGTTATCAGGACGGCGAAAACGCCGGTTATCCTACGCTGTGCAAAGGCCGCTATCGGGTGGATAACGTGCTCTATCACCCGCTGGAAGAGCCCACCAGCCTGAACACGCTGGAGCTGTTACCGGAGCTATTGGCTGCCAATATCGCCTCGGTGAAGATCGAAGGCCGCCAGCGCAGCCCGGCCTATGTCAGCCAGGTGGCGCGCGTCTGGCGGCAGGCGATCGATCGTTGCAAAGCCAATCCGGCGGCCTATCAGGCCGATGCTGCCTGGATGGAAACGCTCGGTGCAATGTCCGAAGGCACCCAGACTACACTCGGCGCCTATCACCGCAAATGGCAGTAGCAGGAGGAACCATGAAATATGCCTTAGGCCCGGTGCTCTACTACTGGCCAAAAAACGATGTGGAGGCGTTTTATCAGCAGGCCGCCAATAGCAGCGCCGACATTATCTATCTTGGCGAGAGCGTCTGCACCAAACGGCGCGAGATGAAAGTGGGCGACTGGCTGGCGCTGGCGCAGGAGATCGCCAAATCCGGCAAGCAGGTGGTGATCTCCACTCTGGCGCTGCTGCAAGCGCCTTCAGAACTGAACGAACTGAAGCGCTATGTGGAAAACGGCGAGTTCCTGATCGAAGCCAACGATCTCGGCACGGTGAATATGGCCGCCGAGCGCGGTTTGCCTTTTGTCGCCGGGCATGCGCTCAATTGTTACAACGCCTACACGCTGCGCCTGTTGCATCAGCAGGGCATGACCCGCTGGTGTATGCCGGTGGAGCTTTCCCGCGATTGGCTGGTGAACCTGCTGAACCAGTGCGAAGAGCTGGGGTTCCGCCAACGGTTTGAGGTGGAGGTGCTGAGCTATGGCCATCTGCCGCTGGCCTATTCCGCGCGCTGCTTTACCGCGCGTTCGGAAAACCGCGGTAAGGACGAATGTGAAACCTGCTGTATTAAATATCCACAAGGGCGCATGGTCAACTCACAGGAAAATCAGCAGGTGTTTGTGCTGAACGGTATTCAGACCATGAGCGGTTATTGCTACAACCTGGGTAACGAACTGGCTGGAATGCAGGGGCTGGTGGATATTGTACGCCTGTCACCGCAAGGGGAGGAGACACTGGCGATGCTCGATCGCTTCCGCGCCAACCAGCAGGGAGCACAGCCGTTGGCGCTGACCGATCGCGCTGAGTGCAACGGTTACTGGCGGCGCGTGGCCGGGTTGGAACTGGTGCCATAACCCACGGGGTTGCGGGGAGAAACACTCTCCCCGCCAAGCCATCAGTCGTAGGAAATATTAAACTGTATCGCGCTTTTCACTCGGCCGGGAGTGGCTCGGCCAGTGGCGTAATACTCATATTCAATATCACACTGGCTCTGATTATTGACGATCACCGCGCACCCCACGCGCGGGCTGGTGCGTAAATCCAGTGGCGTATCATTCATCAACAACCTGATTTCGACGTTTGTAGCCTCATCACTCAAGGTATTAACCAGATTACCGGTACCCGCATTGACGGTGGCGCCATTATTCAACGTGATATAGGGAGTATACCCATTGGTACAATGTGTCCCGCCAATATGGATGCTGCCCTGAGTGCGGCCATGAGTCATGCCTGGGCTATTCAGATTCCCCATGTACACCTGCGGTAACACCCAATCATAGGTCTTGTTGTCTTGCCCCTCTATACTATCGAAATAGCAGGTGGCGATCTTAATAGAGCCCGTGACATTCAGCACCCCGGTGGAAGCGGCCTGCACGCTTGCGGCATAACCGAACAGCACCAGCAGAGAGAGGCTTTTTAACGTATTCGCTATTTGCATTTCACGCTCCCGGTCACTGATAGGTGATCATAAACTCGATTTGAGCATCAGCCTTGCCTGCCCGGATCGGGGCGGCGGTCTGAATATACGCCGCTTTCACCCCTAAATGATAATCACTCTCGCGATCTTCAAAGAAGGTAATAAAGTTGGCCAGATCGATATCCTGGTTAAACTTGGCTAACTGATAGCTGCCGTTTTCCTGCTTAAAGCTCAGTTGCACCCCCACCCCTTCGGCGGCATCGCCCGACGCGGTATTGAGCTTCGAAATCCCCTGTTCGGCATTTTCGAAGCCATTGCGCGGCGTTAGCTTGATGCTGATAACGTTAGGCTTGAATACGCTATAGGAGGTTCTGCCATAGAAGGCAGGACAGCCCGAAAGCACGATCTGGGTTTCGGCGTTACCGGCCGTGCTGCCGACGCCGTTGAACTCATCTGGGTAGTGTTCACCCAGCGGCAGGTAATAGTTACTGCCCACGTTGCAGGTGGCCGTTTTCACCTCCAGAGAACCGCTGATCAACGTTTTCTGATAGACAAAATTCTCGCCATTGCCATTCAGTGAAGTTTCAAAGCTGGGCAGATTGCTCCCCTCAATACGGCCACCGCTGGTGACGTTACCGGTTTTGATAAATTCAATATTGAAACTGACCGAAGCATCACTCTGGCCGGTAAAGCTGAAAATGCTGGCGCTGCTGTTGGATAAATACCCCGGGATCCGCCCAGGGAGCTGCAAGCGTGCTCCACTGCTACCATCTGGGGTCCCCTGCCATAGCGCTACGCCAATACCTTCGATATTGGTATTGAACACGTACGGAAACGAGGAGTCGCTATAGCTTGATTGGCCGTAAGGTGTGCTGATAAAGGCACTGACCAGGTCATAGACACCCGCCTGGCAGAGCAGTTTGGCACCGTTGCCACTGGTTTGGATCCGCTGGGAGTAGATCACGCTGCCGATCGGTAAATCCGCCCCGACGCTGACCGTGCCGCCGATGGGCAAACGGGTATCAAGCGGTGAGAAGATAGCGGAACTGCTATCCCAATCACAACCGGCGTTCGCCGCTGCCGCACCTTGCGCATATAACCCTGCGCAAAGCAGCAACGATACCGCTATTCCTGACGCGATTCTTATTTTCATCTGTTTTCTCATTAACCTTGGCGCTCTGTTATTGGCAGACACCCTGAATCACAGGCCTGCTCTCGTCAGTTGGGGACGCGGGGAGTGAATAGTTGAGACTGCAATGTTCTGTTTGCGCATCCCCCCATCTCACCAGCAGCACTCCCGATGGGGCCAAATCGTGGGCAATCACCAGACTCGCCTGCCCGACGATGCCAATAGCGTTGTTCTGCGCATCATAAACATTGGCGGCAAAAGGCAGTGGTGTGCCGTCCTTACGCTTCGCCTTGATGTAAGTGACTTTGCTGTTCTTGGTTTCATAATCGAGCAGCACCAGTGCCCCGGCGCGAGGAACGGCGGTACTTTTGCTGGACAGCAACTCAACATCCTGTGAAGTGCCCTTAGGATCGAGATCCACCTGATTCAGGTAGTAAGGGCGCAGGTAAGGCACAATCGCATAACCAAAACGATCGACCTCCACGCCGGAAGCGTTGGTGACCAGGGCTCCTTTTGCACCCGGAGCACGTACCAGGCCGCTGGTTTCCCCCAGCGTTTGCCCCAACGTGATACCGCCACGGTGAACCACAATCGCACCGTCGATACTGGATGACAGCTGCCGGTTACCCTGACCGTAGCTATAGCTGGCCCCCATATTCGCTTGCGGCGCGCGATAACCCACGCCGCTGTTGAAGAAGTTGCCATTCGATGCGGTATCACGGCTGGTGCTGACGACATAGTTAAACTGGTTCTGCTCACCGGCGTTCCCCGATAGCCCCACCAGAGCATTGCTGCCCTTGTTATCGCTGCTTCCGGTCATATTCAGCGTTGGGGCATGGGTACTCGCCCCCAGCGGCAGAGAGAGACTCAGAGAGTACTGGGTTTCACGTCGATCCAGCGTGCCGTCTTGCCCCCCTGAAAACTGGCTGCTCAACGTCCGGTTAACCGAGAAGGTGTAGCTGAGGTTGTGCCAGAAATTGCTGTAGCCGATTTGCATACTCTGCTGTGAGCCATCCTGGTTCCAATAAGTAATATGGCTACCGGTGGCATACAGGCTGCCCCAACGTTCGCCCAGCGGCTGGCTCACCGACAGCGTAAACATGCTGCGCTGCCGCCCGTAACCGTTGATATCTTCATTACGCAAAGCCAAGTCGCGCAACTGTACGGCGTCATTCAAATTCAGGAAGCCGTCGGTTGAATAGCGATAGGCCATCACCGAGAAACTGGTCTGTGTTTCTGCATACACCTGGCTGAACCCAACACGATAGCTCTGCCCTGAACGTTGATCCTGACCGGGCAGACGAGTGATTGATTGAGTAACATCCAAAGAGAGTGCGCCGACAGGGGTGTTAAGGGCCGCCCCCAGCAAGGCAGAAAAATAACTTTCGCTGCCGACCACGCCGGTATATCCAGTGACCAGATTACTCAGGCCAAGCTGGTAGGTCAGGCTGCCAAAATCAGGTTTATCGACCAACCCATTGGTATTGATTTTACCTGCGGCGACTTCATAACGGCTGATACCGGGCCGCAACATCTGGGTGACCGAGGCGTAAGGAACCGCAAAGGAGCGCACCTGACCATTAGCTTCTTCGATACGTACCGTCAGTTCGCCACCGTAGCTGGTGGGATAGAGATCGTTAATCTCAAACGGCCCGGGCGAAACGGTAGTGGTATAAATGGTAAAGCCGTTCTGCACGATGGTGACTCTGGCGTTGGTATTGGCAACGCCACGCACGACGGGAGCGTAACCGCGCAGGGAATCTGGCAGCATGCGATCGTCTGAGTACATTCTGACGCCGCGGAAACGGATACCGTCAAACAGCTCACCGCTGGTGAAGGCATCACCGATGATCAGTTGGGATTTCAGCGCCGAAATATCGCGGCCAATGTAGGTAGAGGTGCTTTTGTAGCCATCGCCACCACCGCCTGACACCCAGTTAACGGCCCCATTATTGCGCACGCGCCAGGGGCCAACATTCAAGCCATTACGCAACCCGAGATAACCGTAGGTATTGGTATTTTCCCGCTGCTTGGATTGATACAGGTTGGCATTATAGTTAACCATCAAAGCGGTCAGGCCATCTTCCCATAGCTTGGGGCTGACATAACCGCGTGGTGCTCTGTTCAACAGCAATTGTGGTATCGATAGCGTCAGCTTTTGCTCGCCAGGATCAAAACTGGCTGAGGCACCGGGCAGGAGCTTGCTGAGCGAACCGCAATATCCTTCGGCCTCCAGTTGGCTAAGATGCAGCGGTGGCGTCTGTTCCAGCAGTTTCTTTTCGCTCAGATTGAGCAGGGAAAAAAAGCTACCGCTGTAGCAAGGGATGGTGGCATATTGACTGCCAGACTGTGATTTAAAACGGATCTCTTCGTTGCCGAGCGGTTGCCCGTTGAGTTCAATGAGTGCACTGTAAACACCGGGCACCACGACGTTGCCGCGGCTGAACTGGGCAGGATCGAACTTCCCGGCTTTACCGCCAGGAAAGAAGCTGGGATCAAACTTCACCTCTTCCGGTGCATCTGCGGCATAGGCAGACGTGGCCGAAATCATGACATAAGACAGGATCCACTTCAGTCCCGTTTTTCTTGCTGGTTTATACGTAGTCATAGCATCCTTGACGACTCTGATAAGCCAATAATCCTAAAAACGACAATGCTAACGAGTTAGTGGGTAGGTTTTTTCCACAAACGCCCCATAGTCATTGATCGCACTGGCCGTTATAGTGTTCGGCAACCCGCCTGCGGCGTTACCACTGCGTTTAATCTGAAATGCCTGTTCAGAAAAGGGCGCAATCATGCCACCGTTACTTCCTGCCATCACGGCTTTCGCTGTGCCAATGAGCCGCACAGAGGCGTAGCTGATGTAATAAGGGGTAGGGTTCTTGCCGATAAGTTTGTCCCCTTGCAAACGCCAACTGACCTGCCCGATGACTTCAGGAGACAGGCCCTTCAACGCAACGGGGCGGTAAAACACTTTCAGACGATTGCGATAGGCAATGGAGAGATAATTCTTATCCCCTTTCGACTGAGGAGGAACTTCAAGCACGTTAATCCAGTAAAGCGTTTCGCGATCGGTTGCCAGATTTGCAGTGGGTGTCGCGGCAATACGCAGCGTTTGCGCCTTGTCCGGTTCAATACGTGAAACCGGTGGCATAATAGTAAAAGGAACGTCGCTATCCTCAGGAGAGGAATTAGCATCTCCGCTATCAATCCAGGATTGTACTAACAGAGGAACACGGCTTTTATTTTCCAGCTTCAGCGTGACTTCTTTTTCATTAGAGGGGTAGATAACGCGAGTGCCAGAAATAACAATACCTGCATGCAGGCATGAAGAAAATAATCCGGCGACAAGCACCAATGATGACAACCAATATCTTTCCATGAAGAACATAACCGCCTTGTAGGTATAGCGATGTTAAACAGAGGCCCGTTTAAGCAGGCCTCTGTCACTACTGTTATAACTTACTGATAAACGATACTGTATTTGACGGTAGAGGCTACATGACCAACAGTCGCGGCACCACCTACGGCAATATACTGACCGTAATACGAATACACAGCCGTATTATCAACAATCGTTGTTGGTGCATAGTTATTCGAGTTGCTCAACAAGTTGATTGCCTGGTTGGCAGTCGCATTCAAGATTTGTATCTCAACATTGCTGGCCACGCCGCGAGCATCTGTACTGGTGTTTTTCAACCAACCAGTTGCTCTGTCGATCGCAGGGCTGGTAGGTTCGAAATACACCTGAGCAACTTTTCCGTTGGCACAGTTAGTGTCACCAACGCCACCCAGAGTGATGCTAAACGGCGTCGCATTTGCCGTAGCACCTTCAAAGCCCAGCGCAGGAGCTTCAACCTGTTTCAAATCGACGTTCACATCAACAGCGCCGTTCGGAGTTTGGCCATTGATTTTGCAAGTCGTATCGATAACCTCACCGGTGAAATTGATATTACCATCAACAGCAAAGGCAGAAGTTGCAGTCAGGCCGCCCATGACACATGCGATGGTCATTAATAGAGTATTTCTTTTCATTTAAATAACTGTCCTGTTAATTATCCTTAAACACTCTGAATCTTTGGGATTAACCGTAGTTTCAGAGCCATTATTTCACTTTATAGTGAAATCCTGTCTCCCTATGAGTTGCACCCCAAAAACTATACAAAGGTACAATCAGTGCTCCTTGCAACGTATATCCTTTTCCGCGAGAGGCTTTAATAAAACCATCATCTATACCAATTGTTGCCAACCGCGCTTTAAGTTCGGTAATCACTTGCGTCAGTCTGGTGGAAGAGGAGGACAAATTATAGTTCTCCCAGACATTCACCAATATGTCTCTGTTAGATACATAATCAAGGCTTGCATTTTCTAATAAATAAACCAACAATCTCATCATCGTCTCGCGCAATTTAAAATAATTGCTAAAACGATGGTCGGAATGACTACCATATTCTATAGTATTATATAATTTGATGACTGAACCAGACTTTATATCAACCTGGAACTCATCGTTAACGACATAGCCAAAAAGCATCAATTTATTCGCATCAATCTTAATAGTTGATTTTTCTGCATCTATCTTTTGGCTTACGGTGTCCATTCTCACTCCATAGCATCACTGCTGCAACTGCCTAACTATTTTATTTTTAAGTTAAAATACCGTACCTATATATTATCTGCCCGGTCTATATTATTGACTAGGATTATAATGTCAATTCATAACGCTAAAAAAAATCGCTCAAAAAAAAGAATTTAAAACCAAATAAATAAATTTAAATAGAAAATTCAGATTAAATTGCTTTATTTTTGTCATTTTTAAGATAAAAATACCGATCATGCAAAAAAATTAATACATAAGCATGAAATGCTTTTTTTACCCTTTATTTGGATAGGTTTTTCGTTATTTTTGAGTTCAATTCTCATTGACTAACATTAAAATATAATGTTGGCGTCTTGGTTGCGCAGCCATTTCGGCTTTTTCACATGGTTCCCTTTCTTAATTACCCACTCTTATTAATTAATCCCCCTGTTAGTGAAGCCTGCTGAACATTCCAAGAGAATAAATAGAAAATTAATTGATTTTAAGTATGTTTTGATTTTAATTCATTTTAAATATTAATTATTAATACGGGAATAAACCAAGATATACCCAAGATAACACCGATGCACGTCAAAATCGCTCAAGCACGGATATCCCCTTTTCTCACCGCGAATTGGATTATGCTTTCATCGCTTGCAGATCCCTGCACTCGCCCTTTAAGCGATCACACTCACAGGCAGCAGCCTTAAGCACAATGGACGATGAAATGACTGAAAACACACGGGTGCCGCTTTCGGTACTGGATTTATCCCCCATACCTCTGGGCGCAAAACCACGAGATGCGTTCCATTTCTCACTGGATTTGGCACAACATGCTGAAAAGTGGGGATATCAGCGCTACTGGATGGCAGAACATCACAATATGACCGGTATCGGTAGCGCGGCGACCTCTGTGCTACTGGGCTATCTGGCGGCGGGCACCACCAGCATCCGCCTCGGCTCCGGCGGCGTGATGCTGCCAAACCATGCGCCGCTGGTGATTGCTGAACAGTTCGGTACGCTGGAATCGCTCTACCCTGGGCGCATCGATCTGGGGCTTGGCCGTGCGCCGGGCACCGATCAGCGCACCATGATGGCGTTACGCCGCCACCTCTCCGGTGATGTGGATAACTTCCCGCGTGACGTGCAGGAACTGCAACGCTACTTCGGTGAAGTGCAGCCAGAGCAAGTGGTGCAGGCCGTTCCCGGCCAAGGGCTGCACGTGCCAATCTGGCTGCTGGGCTCCAGCCTGTACAGCGCACAGCTGGCAGCGAAGCTCGGCCTGCCGTTTGCCTTTGCCTCTCACTTCGCCCCAGACATGCTGTTTCAGGCGCTGAACCTGTACCGTGAAAACTTTACCCCTTCCGCACAGTGCCAGCAGCCGCATGCCATGGTGTGCGTGAACGTGATTGCTGCCGACAGCGATCGTGACGCGCGTTTCCTGTTTACCTCCATGCAGCAACAGTTCATCAATCTGCGTCGAGGGTCGCCAGGGCCACTACCGCCACCGGTAGACAATATTCACGCCCTGTGGACCGCAGGCGAGCAATATGGCGTTGATCAGGCACTGCACATGTCGATCGTCGGTAGCGAAAGCACGGTGCGCCAAGGGCTGCAAACGTTGCTGCGTGAAACCGACGCCGATGAGATCATGGTTAACGGCCAGATTTTTGATCATCAGGCGCGTTTACGGTCGTTTGAGATTGTTGCCGGGGTGAAAGGCGACTTAATGAAGAGATAGGGGTTACGTATCGGTGATGCCCCTCTCCCACAGGGAGAGGGAACCGATCGAGTATGTTTGAAATTACAGTGATTCACCTTGGAAGAGAAAGCGAACGAGTTTGCTGGGATTATCTCTTTACTGCCAAACGAGCAGGGGCTATCAGCACCCTCTCCCTGCGGGAGAGGGTTGGGGTGAGGGGCTCAGCGTTGGATCAGGTAGCGAATGGTTGGGCCATCCTGCTGAATATCCAGCACCTTATAGCCGTGGTTACGGGCGTCCAGTGGGATGTTATTGATCGACTGCGGGCAGTCGCTGATCACTTCCAGTATTTCACCCGGCTTAAGCTGGGGCATCGCCTCCAGCGTAGCCACTGCCGGATAGGGACAAGGTTCGCCCACCATATCCAGCCGATAATCGGGCACAACGTCTGCCTGTTTCATGATGCACTCCTTAAGTCAGCCGCCTGCGCATCCGATTTAGCGCGGAAAAAGCGTTTCTCCCACCACAGCATGGCGGCAAAAGCGATCGCCAGCAGCAGATAGGTTACCAGCAACCCACCGATTGGCCCGAAGACCTCCAACAGGTTGATTTTATCGTAATGGGTGGCGAGCGCCGGGGCCAGATCGTCCCAATAATACGCCAACAGCGTTGCCCCGATGATATTCCCCAAGCCAACCCACCAATAGTGGATCTGCCCTTCGACTGCACGATACATCCAACCGGTTTCACAACCACCGGCCAGTACGATGCCAAAACCAAACAACAAACCACCGATGACCGCATTCGGCCCAGCCCACATGATCTTCGGCGCAACCCCCAGTTGCACATAGCTGAAAATGCCAATAGCGCTCACCGCCATGCCAAGAATAATCGCTTTGGCCATATGGGTGCGGCCGGTGATCCACAGATCGCGGAACGCCGAAGTGAAGCAGATCTGCGCTCGTTCAATCAGCAGGCCAAAGCCAATACCAAACAGCATTGCAATGCCAAGCTTCGGTGCAGCGAACAGGGTCCATAAAGACCAGGCCACGGCCAGGAAAAAAATCACCATGCCCAAGCGGAAACGGCGGCACGCCTGCTCCGGCTTCTGCGTTAACGGCGCGGCGGCATTGACTTTTTGCAGCTTCACAGGGATACGGAACATAGGCAGCAGGGTAAATTTTGCGCCGAAGTAAGAACCTGCGGCGGTCGCCAGGGCGAAGAACCAGGCGTGTAATGAAAACTGTGGGATCCCGGTGAAAAAGGCAGCCAGGTTACACCCCATTGCCAGGCGGGCACCAAAACCGGCAATAATGCCGCCCAGAAGCGCCTGTGCGATGCGGATACGGTGCTGTGGCATGCGTAACTTGACGTTATTCGCCCACAGCGCGGCGGCGATACAGCCGGCAAACATGCCGATAATCATCCTGCCATCGATACGCTCGAGCGGCGTGCCCTGCAAGCCAATCACTTTGAAATAGCCCCACTGCTCAGGGTGGAAGCCCAATCCCTGCAACACATGGCCCCCCCAACGGGTAAACTCACCGGTCACCGCCCAGAAAGTGCCCGTCATGCCAAAGTAGTAGGTAGACAGGATCCCGGCCGCCATCACCGCCGGTAAGGGGGCCCAAAAACGCACCAGATACTGAGATTTGAATTGCTGCCAGTTCATGGCATCTCCTGTACACAATATTCGTAAAATAAACCTTGCGAATGATACGTTATTTATTTCTTTTCACCGCTATTCAGGCATAAAAAAACCAGCCCGAAGGCTGGTTGTTTAAATTGATTAACCGCACGCGGTTAAATCAGCAATTATGCATCACCAAAACGGCGACGTGGCGCAGCAGGTGCTGCATCGTCACGGCGTGGGGCTGGCTTGCGGCGCTCACCACCAGCAACGCTACCCCCTTCACGACGCTCACCGAAAGAACGACGCGGAGCACCAGCCCCTTCACGGCGCTCGCCGTTGAATGAACGTGGAGCACCACCGCGACGCTCACCGCCGTTGCCACCAGCAGGACGCTCACGGCGCTCATGTGGCTGTGCATCGCCCAGCAGTTGCATGTTCATCGGCTTGTTCAGAATGCGGGTGCGAGTGAAGTGATTCAGGATCTCGCCCGGCATGCCCTTTGGCAGCTCAATGGTGGAGTGGGAAGCAAACAGCTTGATGTTACCAATGTAACGGCTGCTGATGTCGCCTTCGTTAGCGATAGCACCAACGATATGACGAACTTCTACGCCGTCATCCCGGCCCACTTCAATGCGGTACAGTTGCATCTCACCAACGTCACGGCGCTCACGACGTGGGCGATCGCCACCGTCACGGCTGTCTGGACGTGCATCACGACGACGCTCGCCGCCACGCTCATCACGTTCGTTGAACTCACGGCGCTGACGTGGTTTGAACACCGGATCCGGTGGCAGGATCAGAGGACGTTCGCCCTGGGCCATTTTCAGCAAGGCTGCGGCCAGGGTTTCCATATCCAAATCTTCTGCAGGCTGCAGCTTGGCCAGCAGAGCACGATACATGTCCAGATCGCTGCTTTCCAACTGCTGCTGCACTTTAGCGGCAAACTTGGCCAGACGGCGCTCACCCAGCAGTTCTGCGTTCGGCAGCTCGACTTCTGGAATGGTCAGCTTCATGGTGCGCTCGATGTTGCGCAGCAGGCGACGTTCGCGGTTTTCCACGAACAGCAGCGCGCGACCAGCACGGCCAGCACGGCCGGTACGGCCGATACGGTGAACGTAAGACTCTGAATCCATAGGGATATCATAGTTCACCACCAGGCTGATACGCTCAACATCCAGACCACGTGCCGCAACGTCGGTAGCGATCAGGATATCCAGGCGGCCATCTTTCAGGCGCTCCAGAGTCTGCTCACGCAGGGCCTGATTCATATCACCGTTCAGGGCAGCACTGTTGTAACCGCTGCGCTCCAGCGCTTCGGCCACTTCCAGAGTGGCGTTTTTGGTACGTACGAAAATGATCGCCGCATCAAAATCTTCTGATTCCAGGAAACGCACCAGCGCTTCGTTTTTACGCATGCCGTGCACAGTCCAGTAGCTCTGACTGATGTCCGGGCGCGTTGTCACGCTAGACTGAATGCGTACTTCCTGCGGCTCTTTCATAAAGCGGCGGGTAATACGGCGAATCGCTTCCGGCATGGTGGCAGAGAACAGCGCGGTCTGATGTTCAGCCGGGATCTCCGCCATGATGGTTTCTACGTCTTCGATAAAGCCCATGCGCAACATTTCATCGGCTTCGTCCAACACCAGGCCTTTCAGGCTGGAGAGGTTCAGCGTGCCACGCTTCAGGTGATCCAGCAGACGGCCTGGAGTACCCACCACGATCTGTGGCCCCTGGCGCAGAGCGCGCAGCTGCACGTCATAACGCTGGCCGCCGTACAGGGCAACCACGTTAACGCCATGCATATGCTTAGAGAAATCGGTCATTGCTTCAGCAACCTGAACCGCCAGTTCGCGGGTGGGTGCCAGCACCAGGATTTGTGGTGCCTTCAGAGCTGAATCAAGATTGTGCAGCAGTGGCAACGAGAACGCTGCCGTTTTACCGCTCCCGGTCTGCGCCATGCCCAGCACGTCGCGACCGTTCAACAGGTGAGGAATACACTCAGCCTGGATCGGTGATGGTTTTTCGTAGCCCA
Source organism: Serratia sp. MMO-28 (assembly GCF_037199905.1). Classification (NCBI taxonomy): domain Bacteria; kingdom Pseudomonadati; phylum Pseudomonadota; class Gammaproteobacteria; order Enterobacterales; family Yersiniaceae; genus Serratia; species Serratia sp. MMO-28. The sequence continues at coordinate 235,355 of NZ_JBBCVB010000002.1, read as the reverse complement.
GGTCGGTCAGGGCGGCAATGATCGGAGCAGATAGCCCCAGGTCAGCAAAAGAGGTTTCAAACTCAGTAGTCATGTACACGTGCCTCATTAATAATGGCAGCCAGTCTACATAACTCGTCGAGAAAATTTTCAGTCATTTTCATTGAAAAGTGTGAACCGGCTCAAATTAGATTGTAAAACAGACAAAAAAGCCCTCGCCCGCCAAGGCGATTACTTTGGTTAAAAAAACCAATGTAAATCAGGCTGATAGATGTCCGTCAGCTATTGCTGGTCCGATTCCGATAGGTCGTCTTGTTCTTGGCTTAACATCGCCAATTCCAACAATGCATAGCGGTGCTCAACAAAGTTATGAACGTTGTTAGCTACCGTCAGTTTGAACAGCGCCGAAGCGGTGTCCTTGTCCCCCAGACTTAGGTAATGTTTACCTAAATAGAAGTCAGTTTCACTGAGATGCTCAGCGAGCGAAGTGTTATCCGTTGCATCTGCCTTGAGGCGTTCCATCAGCGTTTTTTCGCTGATTTTGCCCAGGTAGAATTCGACAATATTCCATCCCCATTGCCCTCGGTTCGCCTTGTCATAACGCTGCTGGAGCGTTACGGCAGCTTTCTTGGGATCGATTTCTCTTTCCACCAGATAAAGCCACAACGAACGGAAGGGATCGTTTGGGTCGTCTTGATAAAACGCCTGCAGATCATCCTGCGCCAACGGGAAGCGACCACCATAATACAGTGCAATGCCCCGGTTTAAACGCGCGTAATTATAAGTTGGATCAAGCTCTAGTACAGAATCAAACGCTTCATAGGCAGCATCAAAATTGCCTGCCTGCGTTAAGTAAATGCCCAGGTAGTTGAAAACTTCCGGCATATCAGGACGTATCGCCAGCGCTTGTGAGAAATCATTGCGCGCCAGTGCACGTAGCCCGAGACTATCATACAGCACACCGCGCTCATATAAAAGCTGCGCACGCTCATCGTCCGTCAGTGCCCGGCTGGCAAGTATTTGTTCCATGCGCGCCAGGATCACTTCCTGCTGCAGCGTTGGCTGCAACGGGATAGCCAGAACTTCGTCTTTACGCCAATCATGGTTGCTGCATCCTGCCAGCATAAGTGCTGTCGCAACATAACACCAGCGCAAGAAAGGCTTCATTTCCCACTCCCGAAGACAAACATTGGATGAACGTCCTGTCCTCCGCTTGCTAATACGCGGATATCCTACCCACGTGATAAGAACAGCTCCCAACCCCACGGCGGGGAGCTGTAAAACTTCTGGTACCGTTATTCTGCTTCAGGAGCCGGTGCGGCCGCCGTTTCTGGCGCCGTCGCTTCTTTGATGCTTAAGCGTACACGGCCCTGACGATCAACTTCCAGTACCTTAACCGGAACTTCCTGGCCCATCTGCAGATAGTCAGTCACTTTCTCAACACGCTTGTCAGCGATTTGTGAAATATGCACCAGGCCTTCTTTACCGCCACCGATAGCCACGAAGGCACCGAAATCAACGATACGGGTTACTTTGCCCTGATACACACGGCCAACTTCGATCTCAGCAGTGATTTCTTCGATGCGGCGAATCGCATATTTCGCTTTCTCGCCATCGGTAGCAGCAATTTTCACTGTACCATCATCTTCAATTTCAATGGTCGTGCCTGTCTCTTCAGTCAACGCACGGATCACAGAACCACCCTTACCAATCACATCTTTGATCTTGTCTGGATTGATGCGGATTGTGTGGATACGTGGTGCAAACTCAGAGATATCGCCACGCGGCGTGCTGATTGCCTGTTCCATCACGCCCAGAATGTGCAGACGCGCGCCCTTGGCCTGGTTCAGAGCCACCTGCATGATTTCGCGGGTGATGCCTTCAATTTTAATGTCCATCTGCAGCGCGGTAATACCGGCACGGCTACCGGCCACTTTGAAGTCCATGTCGCCCAGGTGATCTTCGTCACCCAGAATGTCGGACAGAACGACAAAGTTGTCTTGCTCTTTCACCAGGCCCATTGCGATACCCGCAACCGCAGCCTTGATCGGTACACCTGCATCCATCAGTGCCAGAGAAGCACCACACACCGAAGCCATGGAAGAAGAACCGTTGGATTCTGTGATTTCAGACACCACACGCACGGTGTAAGGGAAATCTTCTGGCTTAGGCATCATAGCCAATACGCCACGTTTCGCCAGGCGGCCGTGACCGATTTCACGACGCTTAGGTGAACCGACCATGCCGGTTTCACCCACCGAGTACGGAGGGAAGTTGTAGTGGAACAGGAAGTTATCGGTCTTCTCGCCCATCAGTTCGTCAATGCTCTGCGCGTCACGTGCTGTACCCAACGTGGCGGTAACCAGCGCCTGAGTTTCACCACGGGTGAACAGCGCTGAACCGTGAGTACGCGGCAGCACGCCAGTACGCACGTCCAGACCGCGGATCATGTCTTTCTCACGGCCATCGATGCGCGGCTCGCCACGCAGCACACGGCTACGTACCACGTTCTTCTCAACGTTACCCAGAATGTCCTGAATTTCGGCGGCATCCAGCGTTTCGTCCTGCGCCAGCAGGGCTTCCACTACGCTGTCTTTGATCGCATCAACCTGAGCATAACGCTCTTGTTTTTCGGTAATGTGGTAAGCATCGCCCAGACGGCTTTCTGCCAGTTCAGCCACGCGCGCACGCAGCGCTTCGTTGACCGGAGCCGGCTGCCAATCCCACTTCGGTTTACCCGCTTCAGCAACCAAAGCGTTGATATTTTCAATCACCACTTGCTGTTGGTCATGACCGAACACTACCGCGCCCAGCATCTGATCTTCGCTCAGCACATCAGCTTCGGATTCCACCATCAGCACCGCACCGGCAGTACCGGCAACCACCAGATCCAGACGGCTTTCTTTCAGCTCATCGGTAGTAGGGTTCAGCACATACTGATCGTTGATATAACCCACACGCGCTGCACCGATTGGGCCATTGAACGGAATACCGGACAGGCTCAGGGCAGCAGAAGCACCGATCATCGCCACGATGTCCGGGTTAATCTGCGGGTTAACGGAAACCACGGTGGCAATCACTTGCACTTCGTTCAGGAAGCTGTCTGGGAACAGTGGGCGGATTGGACGGTCAATCAGGCGGGAGGTCAGGGTTTCGCCTTCGCTCGGACGGCCTTCACGACGGAAGAAGCTGCCTGGGATACGGCCAGCAGCGTAGGTACGCTCCTGATAGTTCACGGTCAGCGGGAAGAAGCTCTGACCAGGCTTGGCCTTTTTCTGGCCTACAACGGTAACGAATACTGCAGTGTCATCCATGCTTACCATAACGGCGGCAGTGGCCTGACGTGCCATCATACCGGTTTCAATAGTAACGGTATGTTGGCCATACTGGAATTTGCGAATGATCGGTGTCAGCAAAATTTAATCCTTAATTAACGGCGCGCAATCGTAATGACGACTCGACACGCCAGTGACTCACTTGCCTTCACATTACATCCTCGCGACTAATGACAACCCTTACCTGCCTGAGATAAAGCCTCTCATTAGCCGCGCGAACCTCTGTAACGGAAGGTCCTCATATTACATTAACCTGATTTACTTATGCTTCCTAGAAGAAAGGGGCCACATTTGGCCCCTTTCCACTGAAACTTGCTAGATTAGCGACGCAGACCCAGACGCTCGATCAGGCTGGTATAACGTGCTACATCTTTACGCTTCAGGTAGTCCAGCAGCTTACGACGCTGAGAAACCATACGCAGCAGACCACGACGGCTGTGGTGATCTTTTTTGTGCTCTGAGAAGTGGCCTTGCAGATGGTTGATCTGCGCAGTCAGCAGGGCAACCTGAACTTCGGTAGAACCGCTGTCGTTAGTACCACGACCAAAATCAGCTACGATTTGAGCTTTAGCTTCAACACTTAGAGACATTGTCATACTCCAGATTATAGATAATAAATACGGGCGCCGATCTCTAATTCAGCAACCCAATGCATAAGCTGCGCCATTCTACTCTTATCCCCGCCATCCTTCAAGCTATCGGGGAGCTGCGCAGGGCAAGGCGATCAGTCGAAATATTCGACCACCAGACGGCGCGGCGCGACTCGCCCGTCGTCAGCAATCTCGCCAATGCCGATAAATTTACGCGCTTCACCTTCGGTGATACGCACCAGGCCAGAAGCCGGTGCCCCTGCAACCTGCACCGGCTGCCCCTGCTTAACGTAACCGGCTACCACGGGCAGTAAATTCACCTCAGGAAAATCTTCTGCCGGGCTGTCCATTGGCATCAACAGCGGATCGAGCAGTTCGCTTGCAGCGATCCCCCGCTCCTCGGCCTGTGCCACCAGGGCATGCAACTGCTCCAATGTGACCATACGTGCGATCGGATACTTCGCCACCTGCAGGCGGCGCAGGTAAATCACATGCGCGCCGCACCCCAGCAATTCGCCGAGATCGTCGGTGATGGTACGAATATAGGTGCCTTTCGAACAATGGACTTCCAGCTCCAGTTCATCCCCTTCCCAGCGGATAAACTGCAGCTCATAAACGGTGATGCTGCGCGCTTCACGTGGCACTTCGATACCCTGACGCGCGTATTCATACAGCTTTTTGCCCTGATACTTCAGTGCTGAGTACATTGATGGCACTTGCTGGATATCCCCCCGGAATGTCTCCAGTGCGGCATCAAGCTGGGCCTGCGTGAAGTTAACAGGCCGCTCCTGCACCACCTGCCCATCGGCATCCGACGTATCGGTACGCTGGCCCAAGCGGGCAATCACGCGGTAACGCTTGTCAGAATCGAGCAGATATTGTGAGAACTTGGTCGCCTCACCCAGACAGATCGGCAGCATACCCGTTGCCAGTGGATCGAGCGCGCCGGTATGGCCCGCCCGATTGGCATTGTAGATACGTTTTACTTTCTGCAGGGCGTCATTGGACGACAGGCCCTGCGGTTTATCCAGCAACAATACGCCGTGGATATCACGGCCACGGCGGCGCGGGCGACTCATTAAGCCTCCTCGTCATCACCTGATGCAGAACGGCGTTCAGCATCATTCTTCACCACGTTGGTCACCAGGTTAGACATACGCATGCCTTCAACCAGTGAGTTATCGTAGGCGAAAGTTAGTTCAGGCACCACACGCAGGCGCATGGCTTTACCCAGCAGCGTGCGGATATAGCCGGAAGCGTCCTGCAACGCTTTGATGCCGTTGGTCACCAAGTCCGGTTCGTGATTTTCAGTCAATACGTTCAGGAAAGTGACATAAACTTTGGCGTACGCCAAATCGCGAGACACTTCTACACCTGAAACGGTTGCCATGCCGATACGCGGATCTTTGACTTCACGCTGCAAAATGATCGCAATCTCTTTTTGCATTTCTTGTGCCACGCGCTGGCCGCGGCTGAATTCTTTTGCCATTTGAGTATCCTCCAGACAAATCGGGGGGCCACGTGGCCCCCCAGAACAAAGTTAAGCGTTATACCAAGCTTAAGCGATAGTGCGCTGGATCTCGATAATTTCAAACACTTCGATCATGTCGCCAACGCGCACGTCGTTGTAGTTCTTAACACCGATACCACATTCCATGCCGTTACGGACTTCGTTGACGTCATCTTTAAAGCGGCGCAGGGATTCCAGCTCGCCTTCATAGATAACCACGTTGTCGCGCAGAACGCGGATTGGGTTGTGACGTTTAATCGTGCCTTCGGTAACCATACAGCCAGCAACAGCGCCGAACTTAGGTGATTTGAACACGTCACGCACTTCAGCCAGACCGATGATCTGCTGTTTGTACTCAGGCGCCAGCATACCGCTCATCGCCTGCTTCACTTCGTCGATCAGGTTATAGATCACGGAGTAGTAACGCAGATCCAGGCTTTCTGCTTCGATCACGCGGCGCGCAGAAGCATCGGCACGCACGTTGAAGCCCAGGATGATGGCGTTGGAAGCGGCAGCCAGAGTCGCGTCGGTTTCGGTGATCCCACCTACGCCGGAGCCGACAATCTTCACTTTCACTTCGTCGGTAGAGAGTTTCTGCAGTGAGTCAGAAATCGCCTCACACGTCCCCTGTACGTCAGTTTTCAGTACGATGTTCAGTTCAGAAACTTCACCTTCGGTCATGTTGGCAAACATGTTTTCCAGCTTAGATTTCTGCTGACGCGCCAGTTTGACTTCACGGAACTTGCCTTGGCGATACAGCGCAACTTCACGCGCTTTCTTCTCGTCACGCACCACGGTCGCTTCATCACCCGCCGCAGGAACGCTAGACAGGCCCAGGATCTCAACCGGGATAGAAGGACCCGCTGAAGTCACTTCGCGGCCCAGCTCGTCACGCATCGCACGTACGCGGCCATATTCAAAGCCACACAGCACGATGTCGCCTTTGTTCAGCGTACCCTCCTGAACCAGCACGGTAGCCACTGGGCCACGGCCTTTATCCAGGAAGGATTCGATCACCACGCCGCTCGCCATACCACTGCGAACCGCTTTCAGTTCGAGAACTTCAGCTTGCAGCAGGATGGCGTTCAACAGTTCGTCGATACCGGTACCGGCTTTTGCCGATACGTGAACGAACTGCGCTTCACCGCCCCACTCTTCTGGCATAACGCCGTACTGGGACAGCTCTTGCTTAACGCGATCCGGATCGGCTTCTGGTTTATCAATTTTGTTAACCGCAACCACCAATGGCACTTTCGCTGCCTGAGCATGCTGAATAGCTTCGATGGTTTGTGGCATCACGCCGTCGTCGGCTGCGACAACCAGAACCACGATATCGGTCGCCTGGGCACCACGGGCACGCATAGAGGTAAAGGCTGCGTGGCCTGGGGTATCCAGGAAGGTGATCATACCGTTTTCGGTTTCTACGTGGTAAGCACCGATGTGCTGGGTAATACCACCGGCTTCACCCACCGCCACCTTGGTGGAGCGGATGTAGTCAAGCAGAGAGGTTTTACCGTGGTCAACGTGGCCCATGATGGTCACAACCGGCGCACGCGCCTCGGCTGCAGCACCGGTATCACGATCGCTCATCAGCGCTTCTTCCAGCTCGTTCTCACGACGCAGGATCACTTTGTGGCCCATCTCTTCGGCAACCAGCTGAGCGGTTTCCTGGTCGAGGACCTGGTTGATAGTGGCCATAGCGCCCAACTTCATCATCGCTTTGATGACCTGGGAGCCTTTCACCGCCATCTTGTTTGCCAATTCAGCAACGGTGATGGTTTCGCCGATGATCACGTCACGGTTCACCACCTGAGCAGGCTTGTTAAAGCCTTGCTGCAGGGTACTTGGCTTACGCTTGCCTTTACCACCACGGGTTACCGCACGGGCTTCTTCGCGATCGGCTTTAGACTCGGAGAGCTTGTTGCCTTTCTTCTGCTTGGTGGCTTTGCCACCGCGAGTGCGGCTGCGGCGTTCACCTTCAACTTTGGCGTCGTTTTCATCTTCGGCTGCACGGGCGTGCTGAGAAGTGGTCACGTGGTAATCGGCTGTTTCAACCGCAGCGCTTGCTGCTTCAGCTTCTGCCCACTTCTCACCATTCTCTTCGGCCATACGGCGCGCTTCTTCCGCTACGCGTTTGGCTTCTTCCTCAACTTTACGGCGCACTTCCTCTTCCGCTTTACGTTTCAGTTCAGCGGCTTCGGCCTCACGGCGTGCTTTTTCTGCCTGAGCTGGCTTGGTCATTTCGTCGGTACGTTGATTGGTCACTTTTTCTTTTTCCGCTGAATTACGCTTAGCAATCTCCGCGGCCTCACGTTTGGCTTGCTCTTCGGCTGCGCGCTTCGCTTCTGCTTCGCGTTTCGCTAGCTCTTCCGCTTCGCGCCGTGCCTGCTCTTCCGCTTCACGCTGTGCCTGCTCTGCCGCTTCAGCCTGTTGAGCTTCTTGCGTATCGCGATTTACATAAGTGCGTTTCTTGCGGACCTCAATTTGCACCGATTTACTTTTACCGCCGGTGCTCGGAATATTCAAGGTGCTACGCGTTTTGCGCTGCAACGTGAGTTTACCTGGTGCACTACCGTGTTCACGGTTCAAGTGCGCCAGCAAGGTTTCTTTCTCATGCTGGGTCACAGAGTCAGTTTCTGACTTGTTGATCCCAGCATCAGCAAACTGCTGTACCAGGCGATCAACTGGAGTCTGAATCTCTGCTGCCAGCGATTTTACGGTTACATCTGTCGTCATGCTGTTCCTTCCTGCTACAGTTTATTACGCGTTGTCGCCAAACCAACAGATATTACGGGCGGCCATAATCAGCTCGCCGGCCTGCGCATCGCTAAGCCCTTCAATATCAGCCAGATCGTCAACACCCTGCTCGGCAAGATCTTCCAGCGTACAAACCCCACGCGCGGCCAGTTTAAAGGCCATGCCGCGCTCAAGCCCTGGGAGGTTGAGCAAATCATCAGCAGGTTTTTGGTCGCCCAGGCTTTCTTCCTGAGCCAGAGCCAGCGTGGTCAATGCAGCTTTGGCGCGATCGCGCAACGCTTCAACGGTATCTTCATCCAGTCCGTCAATTTCCAGCAGCTCTTTGATCGGTACATAGGCCAACTCTTCTAGCGTTGAGAAGCCCTCTTCGACCAAAACGGTAGCGAAATCTTCGTCGATATCAAGATACTTGGTGAAGGTATCAATGGCGGCATGAGCCTCGGCCTGATGCTTGGCCTGCAGATCGTCCGCCGTCATCACGTTCAGTTCCCAGCGATCATCATCACGATGCTGTTTCAACAACTGGGAAGCTAAACGCACGTTTTGGCCATTACGGCCGATCGCCTGTGCCAGATTGCTGGCTTCAACGGCGATATCCATCGTGCACCGGTCTTCATCCACCACGATCGAGGCAACATCTGCCGGAGCCATGGCGTTGATGACGAACTGTGCAGGGTTATCATCCCAGAGGATGATATCAATACGTTCCCCGCCAAGCTCGCTCGAAACGGCCTGGACGCGGGCACCGCGCATACCTACGCAAGCACCGACCGGATCGATACGCTTGTCGTTGGTCTTCACAGCAATTTTTGCACGGGAGCCAGGATCGCGGGCTGCCGCTTTAATCTCAATCACTTCTTCACCGATTTCCGGCACTTCGATGCGGAACAGTTCTTTCAGCATATCCGGGCTGGAACGGCTGACGAACAGTTGCGCGCCACGCGCTTCAGGGCGCACGGCGTACAGCACACCGCGGATACGGTCACCCGGGCGGAAGTTTTCGCGCGGCAGCATGTCTTCACGGCCAATCACCGCTTCGGCGTTGCTGCCCAGATCCAGCGCGATGCTGTCACGGTTAACCTTTTTCACCACGCCGGTGACGATCTCACCTTCGTGTTCACGGAAAGCATCCACCACCATCGCACGTTCGGCTTCACGCACTTTCTGTACGATAACCTGTTTTGCGGTTTGGGTTGTGATGCGGTCAAAGGTGACGGATTCGATTTGATCTTCGATATAGCCACCCAACTCAATGGATGGATCTTCGTACTGCGCCGCTTCCAGCGTGATTTCACGCGTTGGCTGCGTCACTTCATCGACGGCAACCCAACGGCGGAAGGTATCGAAATCGCCGGTTTTGCGGTCAATGCTGACACGCACGTCGATTTCCTGCTCATACTTTTTCTTGGTTGCGGTGGCTAATGCGGTTTCCAGCGCTTCAAAAATCTTCTCACGCGGAAGGGATTTTTCATTGGAAACAGCTTCAACAACAGCCAGAATCTCTTTGTTCATCCTAGTTGCCTCATCCAAACTTTAAAAGTGGGGTACCAGGTTCGCTTTCTGAATGTTGCTCAGCGCGAACACTTCATCTTTCCCTTCCACAGTAACCGTGATCATCTCGCCTTCGACAGACTTGATAATGCCCTGCCATTTGCGGCGGTTTTGTATCGCCATGCGCAGAACCACGCTGACTTCTTCACCGATAAAACGTTGGTAGTGTTCTGCGGTGAACATAGGACGATCAAGGCCAGGAGAGGAGACTTCCAAGTTGTAAGCGACCGTAATCGGATCTTCGACGTCCAATACAGCGCTGACCTGGTGGCTGACATCAGCGCAATCATCAACATTGATTCCGTTCTCACTATCAATATAGATGCGTAGCGTCGATTGGCGCGCCCGAATAAATTCGATACCTACGAGCTCAAAGCCCAACGCCTCTACCGGTGCGGAAATCATCTCTGTTAACTTTTGCTCTAATGTGGACAAGCCCACCCCCAAGACATAAAAAAAGGGCTTAATAGCCCAGTGATTCTGTTGCCAAATAACAAAAAACCCCGAAAATTCGGGGCTTTATGCAACTGGACCCTGTTTGCCGCAAAGCGGCTTCGGTACAACTTTCTAACAAGTGTCATTTTCAAATGTCGTTCGAGAAAAGCGGATTTCAATCGAAAAGTGTATTTGAAAATAAACACTTAAAGGAAAGTGGTTGCGGGGGCCGGATTTGAACCGACGACCTTCGGGTTATGAGCCCGACGAGCTACCAGGCTGCTCCACCCCGCGTCCGAAAACGTGGCAAATACTACGCCGATAATCGCAAAAAAGCAAGTTATCTCTGGGATTTGGTACCGAGGATGGGACTCGAACCCACAAGCCCGTTAGGGCACTACCACCTCAAGGTAGCGTGTCTACCAATTCCACCACCTCGGTACAGATTCTTACTGCTAACGGCTGTTTTTACTGCCTGTGTACCAACAACCGTTTTCAAACTTTTACTGCTTAGCGCGGGATATCGCTGCTCGGCTTGGCTGGTGCTGCCGGTGCGGTAGTCTGCTCAGTTTTCACTGGCTGACCCAGGTTTTCCCACTCGCTGCCTTTCTGGTTCTTGTTGCTGCTCAGGTTACCCAGGATCAGGCTAATGACGAAAAACAGCGTCGCCAAAATAGCCGTCATGCGGGTCATAAAGTTGCCTGAACCGGTCGAGCCGAACAACGTTCCAGAAGCACCTGCTCCGAATGAGGCTCCCATATCAGCGCCTTTGCCTTGCTGCAACATAATCAGAGCCACTAGCCCGATTGAGATCAGCAAGAAAATTACCAGAAGAGCTTCGTACATAGTTGTACCTGTATCCTTGCGGGTTCACCGCGTGCCAAATGCTTCACACCCCAGATGCTTCTATTTCGAAGTCGTGGCATGTCACTAAACAGCCCACTGAAGCGGGTGTGAATACTAACCAAAGCCGCCAGGCCACGCAAGGGCAATTTGCTGCTGCCGATGCGTTTGCAGAAAAAAACATCAAAAACTGACGTAATCTGTGATCTACGCAGGCACGGTAGCCCATGCCTGCGTGAAAACAAGATGTTAGCCTGCCAGTTTCACCGCATCGGCGATGCGGTGCGCCAGCATCTCAACCTGTTTTTCGTCCTCGCCTTCCACCATCACGCGGATAAGCGGTTCGGTACCCGATTTACGCAGCAGAACGCGGCCATGACCAGCCAGTTCAGCCTCGACCTGTGCGGTCACTGCACGTACGGCTTCTGATTCCAGTGGGTTATGCTCGCCAACAAAACGCACGTTAACCAGGATTTGCGGCAGCAGCTTCATGCCACTGCACAGATCGTGCAGGCTCATGTTATTACGCACCATGGCAGTCAATACCTGCAACCCAGCCACAATACCGTCACCGGTGGTGGTTTTATCCAGCAGGATCACGTGACCGGAGTTTTCCGCCCCGATACGCCAACCCAGCTCCTGCAGTTTTTCCAGCACATAACGATCGCCCACTTTCGCGCGGGCAAACGGGATACCGAGTTGCTTCAGTGCCAATTCCAGGCCCATATTGCTCATCAGCGTACCAACTGCACCGCCGCGCAACTGGCCCTGACGCAGACCTTCACGGGCAATGATATAGAGGATCTGATCGCCATCCACTTTATTGCCCTGATGATCCACCATCATCAAGCGATCGCCATCACCATCAAACGCCAAACCAACATGTGCCTGCTCTTCCAGCACCCGCGCCTGCAGTTGGCGCACATCAGTGGCACCGCACTCTTCGTTGATATTCATACCATCTGGTTCACAACCGATGGCAATCACCGTCGCACCGAGTTCACGCAGTACGCTTGGCGCGATGTGGTAGGTTGCACCGTTCGCACAATCCACGACAATTTTCAGGCCATTCAGGCTGAGTTCGCTTGGGAAAGTACCCTTGCAGAATTCGATATAGCGCCCCGCCGCATCAACGATGCGGCTGGCTTTACCCAGTTCGGCTGACTCAACGCAGGTGAGCGGTTTTTCCATTTCGGCTTCAATGGCTTCTTCCACCTCATCCGGCAGCTTGGCACCATCAATGGAGAAGAACTTGATACCGTTATCATAAAACGGGTTGTGCGAGGCAGAGATCACGATCCCGGCCTCTGCCCGGAAGGTGCGTGTCAGATAGGCCACTGCCGGCGTTGGCATCGGGCCGGTAAATGAGGCAGACAGCCCAGCGGCGGCCAGCCCGGCCTCTAACGCGGACTCCAGCATATAACCGGAGATACGGGTATCTTTACCGATGATGATCTTACGCGAGCCATGGCGTGCCAGCACCTTACCGGCAGCCCAGCCAAGCTTAAGCACGAACTCCGGGGTGATCGGGCTGTCACCGACTTTGCCACGAATGCCATCGGTACCAAAATATTTGCGCTCGCTCATGTCTCTACTATCCCTTCGCTGAAAGTGTTGCCTCGACGACACGCATCGCCTCGACGGTTTCTTTTACATCATGCACTCTGACAATCTGCGCCCCTTGCATTGCGGCGATCACCGCACAAGCAACGCTGCCAATAACCCGTTGATTAGGTGGCACATTCAACAGTTGTCCAATCATCGATTTGCGCGACATACCCACCAACAGCGGCAAACCAAATTGATGAAATTCCGACAACCGGGCCAGAAGCTGATAATTATGCGCCAAATTCTTACCGAAACCGAAGCCCGGGTCGAGCAACAATTTCTGTTTTTCGATTCCGCCAGCGATGCAACGGTCAATATGCTGCTGGAAAAACGCCTTTACGTCACCCATCAGGTCGTCGTAATGCGGCGCCTGCTGCATGGTGCGTGGCTCGCCCTGCATATGCATCAGGCAGACCGGTAGGCCACTTTCGGCCGCGGCTGCCAACGCTCCCGGCTCCTGTAATGAGCGAACGTCATTAATCAAGTGCGCTCCGGCGCGGGCAGATTCGCGGATCACAGCCGCTTTCGAAGTATCAACTGAGATAAAGACTTCAAACCGCTGGGCCAACGCTTCCACCACCGGCACCACACGATCGAGCTCTTCCTCTTCACTGACCTCAGCGGCTCCGGGACGGGTCGACTCACCGCCAACATCGATCATCGTCGCGCCAGCAGAAATCAGAGCATGAGCATGCAGCAAGGCTGCATTCAGCGAATTATGTTGGCCACCATCGGAAAAAGAGTCTGGAGTAACGTTAAGTATCCCCATCACCTGAGGATGATTGAGATCGAAAATCTGGTCGCGCACGGTTAGCTGCATGATTAATTCACCTTAATGTTGCCTGCCGGAAGTTGATTTTGAACGTTGCGGGCAACGGCACAACCCTACCTTTTAAACAGGCTACAACGCGGCTATTTCAACTGTGACGGGGATAAAAAAACCCCGGACTCGCCGGGGTTCGATTTTATTACACAGCCGACGTTATTTGTCGAGCTGTTGCTGTTCAGACATTGGGTTGCCTGGGGTTGGCGTATGCGGTTCATCAACCGGCGTCGGGGCTTTTGGCGTGCCACCGTTGTCGGAGTTGTTGCTCTTGGCCGCGTCGTCCCAACCGGCTGGCGGACGCACATCTTTACGGTTCATCAGATCGTCGATCTGCGGCGCGTCGATGGTTTCATATTTCATCAGGGCATCTTTCATTGAATGCAGGATGTCCATATTTGCCATCAACAGCTCACGTGCACGCGTGTAATTACGCTCGATCAGGGATTTCACTTCCTGGTCGATGATACGTGCTGTTTCATCTGACATGTGTTTCGCCTTGGCCACAGAACGGCCCAGGAACACCTCGCCTTCTTCTTCCGCGTACAGCAGTGGCCCAAGCTTCTCAGAGAAGCCCCACTGGGTCACCATGTTACGGGCAATCGAAGTGGCGACTTTGATGTCGTTTGAAGCACCGGTAGACACTTTTTCCGGCCCGTAGATAATCTCTTCCGCCAAACGGCCACCGTACAGCGTGGAGATCTGGCTCTCCAGCTTCTGACGGCTGGCGCTGATCGCATCCCCTTCCGGCAGGAAGAAGGTCACACCGAGCGCACGGCCACGAGGAATAATCGTGACTTTGTGCACCGGATCGTGCTCAGGCACCAGTCGGCCAATGATCGCATGGCCAGCTTCGTGATACGCGGTGGATTCTTTCTGCGCTTCGGTCATCACCATGGAGCGACGTTCCGCTCCCATCATGATCTTATCTTTGGCTTTTTCGAACTCAACCATTGATACCACACGCTTGTTACCACGCGCGGCAAACAGTGCTGCTTCGTTGACCAGGTTAGCCAGATCGGCACCGGAGAAGCCCGGTGTACCACGCGCAATCACAGAGGCATCAATATCCGCTGCCAATGGCACACGGCGCATATGCACTTTCAGGATCTGCTCGCGGCCACGCACGTCTGGCAGGCCAACCACCACCTGACGGTCGAAACGGCCTGGGCGCAGCAATGCAGGGTCAAGCACGTCGGGGCGGTTGGTTGCCGCAATCACGATGATGCCTTCGTTGCCTTCAAAGCCGTCCATCTCAACCAGCATCTGGTTCAGCGTTTGCTCACGTTCATCGTGACCACCACCCAGCCCAGCGCCACGCTGACGCCCTACGGCGTCGATTTCATCAATAAAGATGATGCACGGTGCCGCTTTTTTAGCCTGTTCGAACATGTCACGCACGCGGGAAGCACCCACACCGACGAACATTTCAACGAAGTCAGAACCGGAAATGGTGAAGAACGGTACTTTCGCTTCACCGGCGATCGCTTTCGCCAGCAAGGTTTTACCGGTACCCGGTGGGCCAACCATCAGAACACCTTTCGGGATCTTACCGCCCAACTTCTGGAAACGGCTCGGCTCACGCAGGTAATCCACCAGCTCGCTAACCTCTTCTTTTGCTTCATCACAACCTGCAACATCAGCAAAAGTGGTTTTTATCTGGTCTTCCGTCAGCATACGGGCCTTGCTTTTGCCGAAGGACATCGCGCCCTTGCCGCCGCCGCCCTGCATCTGCCGCATAAAGAAGATCCAAACCCCGATCAGCAACAACATCGGGAACCAGGAGATAAAGATCGAAGCCAGCAAACTCGGCTCTTCCGGTGGTTCACCGACGACTTTGACGTTCTTGGTTAACAACGTATCCAGCAGTTTCGGATCGTTGACGGGGATGAAGGTCGTGTATTTGTTACTGTCTTTACGAATAACATTGATTTCACGTCCATTAATTCGTGCTTCACGAATCTGATCTTGGGTCAGTTCGGACATGAAGGTAGTGTAATCCACCCTACGGCCATTAGACTCGCTGGGCCCAAAGCTCTGGAATACAGACATCAATACTACCGCGATGACTAACCAGAGAATTAGGTTTTTCGCCATGTCACTCAAGGGATTAACCTCATATTACAACTGTGTTAACAAACAGCGTTAGGGTACTACAGTTTCCGCCCTGTCGCTACAATGTACACTTCACGCGAACGTGCGCGGGAAGCGTCTGGCTTACGAATCTTAACCTTCGTAAACAGGGAGCGAATTTCCCGTAGGTACTCGTCAAAACCATCTCCCTGGAACACCTTCACCAGGAAACTACCGCCTGGAGCGAGGACATCACGACACATTTCCAGTGCTAATTCCACCAGATACATCGATCTCGGGATATCGACCGCCGGGGTGCCACTCATATTCGGCGCCATGTCAGACATGACAACCTGAACCTTACCTTCACCTACACGTTCCAACAGTGCTTTGAGTACCAGTTCATCACGAAAATCGCCCTGAAGGAAATCGACACCAACGATAGGATCCATTGGCAAAATATCACAGGCAATGACACGCCCGTTACCACCAATCTGAGTGACGACATATTGCGACCATCCACCCGGTGCCGCCCCCAGATCCACTACCGTCATTCCCGGTTTAAACAGCTTGTCACTTTGCTGTATTTCATCAAGTTTAAACCAGGCGCGGGAGCGCAGCCCCTTTTTCTGCGCCTGTTGCACATATTTATCGCTAAAGTGTTCTTGTAGCCAGCGACTGGAGCTAGCCGAACGCTTTTTATTAGCCATCTCGTTTTCCAACTATCCTAAAAGAGAGTCTTATGTCAGGTTCGCTGCTCACGTAGACGCCATTCGGTGCAGACCGATTTGGTGATATACATGAGATGGCGGTAGAATGACCCGTTTTCAATCCCAACTTAAGCAAAAAAGACAATGAATCTGAATAATAAACAAAAACAGCACCTGAAAGGCCTGGCGCATCCGTTAAAACCGGTTGTCATGCTGGGTAATAACGGTCTCACCGAAGGGGTGCTGGCTGAAATTGAGCAGGCTCTGGAGCATCATGAGCTGATCAAGGTAAAAATTGTGGCCGAAGATCGTGAGACTAAAACCCTGATCGCCGACGCTATCGTGCGTGAAACGAATGCCTGCAATGTGCAAGTGATCGGCAGTTCGCTGGTTCTTTACCGCCCATCCAAAGAGCGCAAGATCACTTTGCCACGCTAATCCACCGTCTGTTTGACGGAAAAGGTGCCATGCACCGAGCTCAGATAAAAGGCCGCTTGCGGCCTTTTTCCTTTCTTTACAAATCCCCGCTGAATATCTGACCAATTCACCCAGAATTACAGATATTCCACTTTCAGGATCTCATACTCAACATCGCCACCCGGCGTTTTAATGACGACGACGTCATCCTGTTCTTTGCCAATCAGGCCACGCGCCATCGGCGAATTGACTGAAATGAGGTTCTTCTTAAAGTCAGCTTCGTCGTCACCCACGATCCGGTAAGTGACTTCATCTTCCGTTTCCAGATTCATGATCGATACGGTTGCACCAAAAATCACGCGGCCAGTATTAGGCATTTTGGTGATATCAATCACCTGCGCGTTAGACAGTTTGGCCTCGATCTCCTGGATGCGCCCTTCGCAGAACCCCTGCTGCTCACGCGCGGCGTGATATTCAGCATTCTCTTTCAAATCACCGTGTTCACGCGCATCCGCGATATCGGCGATAATTTTCGGGCGACGTACACTCTTCAGATATTCAAGTTCTTCGCGCAGTTGCTCTGCGCCAAATAAAGTCATCGGAATCTGTTTCATCGTTTCAATACCTCTAAATCTTTCCTGTTCAAATAGCCGTCATCCTGACGTGTTCGTATGAAAATACGGTTGGCTCTGCCTTCCGTCTCCAGGCGATAAACAAAAGAAACCTGACTCGGAATTTTCTCCCAAGTCGGGATCGATTTTGTATTTTGAGAGGTATTTTAGCCTAGAGTTCCTTAAGGGTCATCGTTTACTTTCTCCCTTAATGCACCGTAGTATGACAGCACGTTACCTAGCTGTTACCCCGAGATTATGCGTTTTTCACGAATTGTCAGTGCATTGGCCTGCGTATGTGTTCTTAATGCAAATGCGGCCCCGGTCGAAGATTACACACAATATCTGCCTGATGGGGCCAACCTTGCCCTGATAGTTCAGAAGATAGGCGCCACTACGCCGACGATCGACTATCATTCGCAGCAGATGGCACTACCGGCCAGCACCCAGAAAGTGCTGACAGCGCTGGCGGCATTGTTACAGCTCGGGCCTGACTACCGCTTTAACACCACGCTGGAAAGCCAGGGCAATATCACTGATGGCGTATTACGCGGCAATCTGATCGCCCGTTTCAGCGGTGATCCTACGTTCAAACGCCAGAATCTGCGCAATATGGTGGCAGTGCTGAAAAAACAGGGCGTGCGTGAGATCAGCGGCGATGTTCTGGTTGATACCTCGGTATTTGCCAGCCACGATAAAGCCCCCGGCTGGCCATGGAACGATCTGACGCAGTGTTTCAGCGCACCGCCAGCAGCAGCGATTGTCGATCGCAACTGCTTCTCGGTATCGCTCTACAGCGCGCCGAATCCCGGCGAAATGGCCTTTATCCGCGTCGCATCCTTCTATCCAGTGAATATGTTCAGCCAGGTGCGTACGCTGGCCAAAGGCTCGGCGGACGCGCAATACTGTGAGCTGGACGTAGTGCCGGGCGAGCTAAATCGCTTTACACTGACCGGGTGCATGACGCAACGCAGCGAACCACTGCCCTTAGCCTTCGCCATTCAGGATGGGGCCAGCTACGCCGGTGCGATCCTGAAAGATGAACTGACGCAGGCCGGGATCCAGATTAGCGGCCATTTGAAGCGCCAGACCATACCGGGCCTGAGCGGAACGGTGATTGCTCAGACACAGTCTGCCCCGTTGCATGAATTATTGAAAATCATGCTGAAAAAATCTGACAATATGATCGCCGACACCGTCTTCCGCACCATTGGCCATGAACGTTTTGGCGTTCCCGGCACCTGGCGGGCCGGTGCCGATGCCGTGCGCCAAGTGCTGCGCCAGAAAGCCGGGGTAGATTTGGGTAACAATATTCTGGTGGATGGTTCTGGCCTGTCGCGCCACAATCTGCTCACCCCGGCGACCATGATGCAGGCACTGCAATATATCGCCCAGCACGACAGTGAGCTGAATTTCATCGCGATGCTGCCGCTGTCCGGCTACGACGGCACCCTGCGCTATCGCGGCGGCCTGCATGAAGCAGGCGTCGATGGCAAGGTTTCCGCCAAAACCGGTGCATTACAAGGGGTCTATAATCTCGCGGGCTTTATCACCACCGCCAGCGGCCAACGCTATGCCTTTGTACAATTCTTATCGGGTTATGCGGTGCCACCGGAAGATCAGAAGCAGCGCCGTATCCCATTAGTCCGTTTCGAAAGCAGGTTGTATCGCGATATTTATCAGAACAATTGAGGGTCAATCGGCATGAAACTACTGATTGTTGAGGATGATGAACTGTTGCAACAGGGCCTGGCATTGGCGTTATCCCACGAAGGCTACGCCTGCGACTGCGCCAGCACGGCGGCAGAAGCCAACAGCTTGATCGTCAGCAGCCAATACAGCATGGTGATTTTGGATCTTGGCCTGCCGGATCTCGACGGTGCCAGCCTGCTGCGCCAGTGGCGCCGTATGCAGATCGGCATCCCGGTGCTAATCCTCACCGCCCGTGATGCCCTGGAAGATCGCGTTGACGGCCTGGATGCCGGTGCCGACGATTATCTGATCAAACCCTTTGCCTTGGCTGAACTGCAAGCCAGGGTGCGAGCGCTGATCCGCCGTTATCAGGGCCACAGCGATAACCTGCTGCAGCAGGACGATCTGACGCTGAACCTGTCCAGCCAGCAGGTGTATCTGCAGCAGCAAGCGATCGATATCACCCCCAAAGAGTTCGCCATCCTGTTACGCCTGATAATGCGTGCCGGTCAGACCGTTAATCGTGAACTGCTGCAACAGGATCTCTATACCTGGAATGACGATCTGGGCTCGAACACCCTCGAAGTCCACGTTCATAACCTGCGTCGCAAGCTGGGCAAAGATCGTATCCGCACCGTACGTGGTATTGGCTACCGTCTGGAACCCGCATCATGATTAGTATGCGCCGCCGTCTGTTGCTGATGCTGGCGCTGATCCTTCTGGTCACACAGTTGATCAGTGCATTTTGGCTATGGCATGAGAGCCAGGAGCAAATCAGCTTCCTGGTGGATGAAACCCTGTCTGCAAAAATGCGCAATGAGCGGGTCGATACCGAAATTACCGAGGCCATTGCCTCATTGCTTGCCCCGTCGCTGATCATGATGATGGTGACGCTGCTGGCCTCTTTCTGGGCCATCAGTTGGATTACCCGCCCACTTAATCAATTACAAGAACGGCTGGCAAAACGCTCTGCGGATAACCTGACCCCCTTGCCCATGAGTAACGACAGCCTGGAAATGGTCGCGGTGACCAGCGCGTTGAATCAACTGTTTTCACGTCTCGATCACACCATCCAGCAGGAGCGTCTGTTTACCGCCGATGCCGCCCATGAGTTACGCACGCCGCTGGCCGGTATCCGCCTGCATCTGGAGTTAATGGAGCAGCAAGGCATTAAAGAAAGCCGGGTACTGATTGCGCGTATTGATCAACTGATGCACGTCATTGAGCAATTACTGATGCTGTCGCGCGCTGGCCAGAATTTTGCCAGTGGTCATCATCAGCAGTTTGACTGGGTCAGCCAAGTTATCCAACCGCTGCAGGAAGAGCTGGGTGAACTGGCGGCGCAGCGCGGGCAGAAATTACGTTGGCAACTACCTGCGCAAGCCGTTACCCATGGCGATCCGGTCTTATTGCGCCTGATGCTGCGTAATCTGGTGGAAAATGCCCATCGCTACAGCCCAGAAAACAGCACTATCTATGTGCAGCTCACCCCGCAGGAGCGCGGGCAGCGTTTGCAGGTGACGGATGAAGGGCCAGGAATTAAGCCAGAAAATGCAGGGGAGATAACGCAGGCTTTTCGCCGGATGGATCAGCGTTATGGCGGCAGCGGGCTTGGGTTGAACATCGTGAGCCGCATCGCGCAACTGCACCGCGGTTGGCTGCGGCTTGAAAACCGCACTGAGATCCGTGGCCTGAACGCCCAATGCTGGATACCCGATAACCTCCTGAACTCATGAAAAGGGCCCAGCCATCGCTGAGCCCTCTATCACACCAACACAGAATTACTTCTGATAGATGATTTCGACGCCTTCGTCGTCATCTTCGTCCCAGTCATCATCCCAGTCGTCTTCCGCTTCGGCTTCCACTTCGGCGATCTGCTCACGGTGGTAGTCATCCCACATGAACTCGACTTTCTCTGGCGCGCTTTCTTCAATCGCCATGGTCTTCGGCTGGGTATTGATAAAGTTCATCACGTCCCAGCACAGCGCATTAACGCCTTCACGGTTAGCGGCGGAGATCATGTAGTACTTACCTTCCCAGCCCATGCCCTCTACGATCGCCTTGGCGCGTTCGGCGGCCTCTTCGGCATCCAGCAGGTCAACTTTGTTGAACACAAGCCAGCGTGGCTTCTGCGCCAGATTCTCGCTGTATTGATTCAGTTCATTGATGATGACTTTGGCATTCTCTACCGGATCGGATTCGTCGATCGGAGCAATATCCACCAGATGCAACAGCACACGGCAGCGTTCCAAGTGCTTAAGGAAACGGATCCCCAAGCCGGCACCGTCCGACGCACCTTCAATCAATCCAGGGATGTCAGCCACCACGAAGCTCTGCTCGCTGTCCATGCGCACCACACCCAGGCTCGGCACCAGCGTGGTGAACGGGTAGTCAGCCACTTTAGGTTTGGCAGCAGACACCGCACGAATAAACGTCGATTTACCGGCATTCGGCAACCCTAACATGCCCACATCGGCCAACAGCAACAGCTCCAGCAGGATATCGCGCGTTTCACCCTTGGTACCCAAGGTTTTCTGGCGCGGGGCGCGGTTTACTGAGGATTTGAAACGGGTATTGCCCAAGCCGTGCCAACCGCCTTTGGCTACCATCAGGCGCTGCTGATGGCGAGTCATGTCACCGAGGATCTCGCCGGTGCCCTGATCTTGCACACGCGTGCCCACAGGCACCTTAATCACAATGTCTTTACCACGCTTGCCGGTACAGTCGCGGCTCTGGCCGTTCTGGCCTCGCTCGGCACGGAAAGATTTTTCAAAGCGGTAATCGATCAGGGTATTCAGGTTTTCATCTGCCAGCAGGTAAACGTCACCGCCGTCACCGCCGTCACCGCCGTCCGGCCCACCGTTCGGGATGTATTTCTCACGGCGGAAGCTGACGCAGCCGTTACCACCGTCACCTGCAACAACCAGGATCGTCGCTTCATCTACAAACTTCATTTACCGTCTCCGTAAATCATTCACCGGACTGCTTCAAAGAAACAATCAGGTTGGGTTCTGCCCGTCGCGGCCACCAACGGTGGCCAATTGCGGAAAACATAGCGCCTGCTACCACCACGAAAGCACCAACATAGCCGACGACATTCAATGTCGGGGCGGCGAATACTTGCGGCCATGCCAGCGCCAATAAATCTGAAAACATCAGGGTGAATAACGGCGTGAGCGTCACTACCGCACTCACCTGTGCCGCCTGCCAACGCGCCATCGCTTCCGCCAGCGCGCCGTAACCAATTAGCGTATTCGCGCCGCAAAACAGCAAACAGGCCAATTGCCAGTTGCTGAGTTGGAAAATCACCGCAGGTTTAGCCAGCGGGAATAACGCGATTGCACATAAAGTGTACAATATGACCAGGATCTGTGGCGACGCCAATCGGCGTAGCAGCACTTTTTGAGCCACTCCATAGGTCACCCAAACCATCGCTGCACACACGCCCAGCAAAACACCTAGGGTGTAATCCGTCAGTCGGGTAAAAATTTCAATCAGGCTAACGTTAAAAAACAACATCAACCCGCAAATCAGCATCAATGCCCCAATCACCTGGGTGATTCGCATCCTTTCTTTCAGGATCAGTACGCTGGCGAACATCATGCCAACGGGTGATAACTGGCCAATCACCTGTGATGCCGTTGGGCTCAGGTATTTCAGCGAAGAACTGAAAAACACAAAATTGCCCAGCAACCCTGCGGTGGCAATAATCAGCAAGAGTAGCCAGCGCGGTTGGCGAAATATTTTCACCGATGGCAGACGCCCACGCACCGCCAGAATCATACCCAGACCGATAGCAGCGAAGGCAAAACGGTACCAGACGACGGTAAATGGCTCCATCACCTTCAGCACTTCTTTCATCGCGATCGGCAGCGCCCCCCAGCAAATTGCGGTGGTCAGCGCCAGGAAAATCCCCATACCGGCCTGCTGTTTCGTTTCCATATTTCCTGATACCTGCGGGCCTGAACCCAGGCGCCCCATAAATGTAAAAAGCCCCGCAACGAATTGCGGGGCTTACATCTATTTCGTAAGGCTCGAAAAATTATTCAGCTTCGATGCTGATGAATTTACGATTGCTCGGGCCTTTAACTTCGAATTTGACTTTACCGTCTTTCAAAGCAAACAGAGTGTGGTCTTTGCCGCAACCCACGTTGGTACCCGCGTGGAATTTGGTGCCGCGCTGACGAACGATGATGCTGCCTGCCAGTACTGCTTCGCCGCCAAAGCGTTTTACGCCTAGACGTTTAGCTTCTGAATCGCGACCGTTACGAGTCGAGCCGCCAGCCTTTTTGTGTGCCATTAATCCGCTCTCCTAACTTAAGCGCTGATGCCGGTGATTTTAACGTCAGTGAACCACTGACGGTGGCCCTGCTGCTTACGGTAGTGCTTACGGCGACGAAACTTAACAATCTTGATTTTTTCGCCACGACCGTGAGCAACGACTTCAGCTTTGATCTTGCCGCCATCGACGTAAGGAACACCGATTTTGATATCTTCGCCATTAGCGATCATCAGAATCTGGTCAAACTCAACCGCTTCACCAGTTGCGATGTCCAGCTTTTCCAAGCGAACGGTTTGACCTTCGCTTACTCGGTGTTGTTTACCACCACTTTGGAAAACCGCGTACATATAAAACTCCGCTTTCCGCGTGCCCAACTGTTCAGTACAGAGCGCGCTATAAATATTCACAATAGGGCGCGAATTCTACGCAATAATCCCGCACATGACAAGTACAGAATGGGGGCGGAAGGTGAAAAAAGAAGAAAAAAACCACAGTTTCTTTCATGGCGTTTATCTATGCCGTTTTTCAAGTACAATCAAAGGTGACAGTGACCGCCCTATACCGATGTGAGCAGCGATCTCATCGCGGTGAACAGAAACACAGCTGAAAAAACACAATGAACCTAGAACAAATTACTGAGTTAACCGCGCAAGATATGGCGGCCGTGAACGCAACCATTCTCGAACAGTTGAATTCCGATGTCACGCTCATCAATCAACTTGGCTATTACATTATCAGCGGTGGCGGTAAGCGCATTCGTCCGATGATCGCCGTGCTGGCGGCGCGGGCGCTGCACTATCAAGGGGATAAACATATCACCGTGGCTGCCCTGATCGAGTTCATTCACACCGCCACGCTGCTGCATGACGATGTGGTGGACGAGTCCGATATGCGGCGTGGCAAAGCCACCGCCAATGCGGCGTTTGGCAATGCAGCCAGCGTACTGGTGGGTGACTTTATCTATACACGCGCTTTTCAGATGATGACCAGCCTGGAATCGCTGCGCGTGCTGGCGCTGATGTCTGAAGCCGTCAACGTGATTGCCGAAGGTGAAGTGCTGCAGCTGATGAATGTGCACGATCCCGACATCACTGAAGAAAGCTACATGCGGGTGATCTACAGCAAAACTGCGCGCCTGTTTGAAGCGGCGGCTCAGTCATCGGCGATCCTTTCCGCTGCGACTGAAGCAGAAGAGAAGGCCCTGCAGGACTATGGTCGCTACTTGGGCACCGCCTTCCAGCTGATTGACGATCTGCTCGATTACAGTGCCGACGGAGTGACACTGGGTAAAAACACCGGTGACGATCTCAATGAAGGCAAACCCACCCTGCCTTTATTGCATGCCATGCATCATGGCGATGCGCAACAGGCGGCAATGATCCGCACGGCCATTGAACAGGGAAATGGCCGCCATCTGCTGGAGCCCGTCTTGGCCGCAATGCAGGCATGCGGTTCGCTAACCTACACCCGCCAGCGCGCGGAAGAAGAAGCAGACAAAGCGATCGCAGCCTTGCAGGCGTTACCGGAATCGCCATACCGTGCGGCGCTGGAAGGATTAGCCCATCTGGCTGTTCAACGCGAGTTTTAAGAAATTACGCTTTCCAAATATTCAAATAGGTCTGGATTCCAGACCTACAAATTCTCTGCACTAATGAGTTCCCGTGGAACTAACGATTAATGCCTTTCCGTTAGTCAGACCTTTTACTATCTCATTGCCGTGTAAGAAAATTACCCAGCGATAACTCAAGGCAAGCTTATTAACCAAAAGAAGGTAAAAACGAAAACCACGCTGAAAATGTTTAGCAGCAGGAATGCTATTTTGTGAAACACTGAGCACAACGATGCGCGCTACTTGTTCTGTTCGCCGATCCACGTCAGTAAACTGCCGACGCCCTCACGCATCAGAAATGCCATAACCTGTGCCCGCTCGCTGTCTGACAGGTGGTAGTAATATTCGATCCACACCGCCAAAGTATCCTGCCGTTCTACCTCATAGACCGCCGGTTCTTCACGCAGTATCAACAGTTTTTTCACGCTGGCGGGCAAGCTGTCGACATGGTATTCCAACGCCTTTCCCTGTACGCCTTTACGACGGCGGCTAACCCAGCCTTCGCGCCGGGCCATGAGGTTGATTCCCTGTGTCGAAGAAGGTAATCCTGCGATGCCTGTCAGCTCCTTGGCAGCAAACCACTCGTTTTTCATAGCCATTATCTCTGGACAATAGTGTGGCAAGATAAATTTTTCAGAAACCATAAGATGTTTTTTAGAAACTTAGTGGTATTCTGGTTTCCGAATAAACGCTTCATGTTGTTCAAACGATTAATTCTGACCTGTTAGTTATACCACTAACAGAACTTTCTCTAATCAAAAAAGGAATGTAAACATGAATTCACGGAACCCAGACTGGCATCCGGCAGACGTCATAGCGGCATTGAAGAAGAGAGGTACAACGTTGGCAGCGGTTTCACGCCAGGCAGGATTAAGCTCATCCACCCTCGCCAATGCGCTGTCACGCCCTTGGCCGAAGGGAGAATGGCTGATTGCCGACGCATTGAATGTTCATCCTGCGGAGATTTGGCCAAGCCGGTATTTTGATCCGCACACCCAGCGTCTGCTGGATCGAAAGAGTCGTATCAAATCATGAGACGAAAAAAAGCCGCCGGACTGTTGTTCCGGCGGCTTTTACAGGCTTAACGCACTGGCGCTATCAGTTATTGATAAACTTTTCGCCCAGCTCGATATCTTTGTGCAGTACGTCCAGCATTTCGTTCAGCGCTTGCTGTTCGAACGCGCTCAGCGAACCGATGTCTTTACGTTCTTCAACACCGTTTTTGCCCAACAGCAGTGGTTGTGCGAAGAAGCGGGCATATTTGCCATCGCCTTCAACGTAGGCACATTCCACAATGCCTTTCTCGCCGCTCAGTGCGCGCACCAGAGACAAGCCGAAACGAGCCGCCGCCTGGCCCATAGACAGGGTTGCGGAACCGCCACCGGCCTTGGCTTCAACCACTTCGGTACCCGCATTCTGGATGCGTTTGGTCAGGTCAGCCACTTCCTGCGCGGTAAAGCTCACGCCAGGGATCTGCGACAACAGTGGCAGAATGGTCACGCCAGAGTGGCCACCGATAACCGGCACTTCCAGCTCTTCCGGCTTTTTGCCTTTCAGCTCCGCCACAAAGGTGTTGGAACGGATAATGTCCAGCGAGGTAACGCCAAACAGTTTGTTCTTGTCGTAAACACCGGCTTTCTTCAGCACTTCAGCAGCAATCGCCACCGTGGTATTCACCGGGTTGGTGATAATCCCGATGCAGGCTTTCGGGCAGGTTTTAGCCACTTGCTCGATCAGGTTGCGCACGATACCGGCGTTCACATTAAACAGGTCTGAACGATCCATGCCTGGCTTACGTGCAACACCGGCAGAAATCAGCACCACATCAGCACCGTGCAGCGCAGGAGTCGCATCTTCACCGCTGAAGCCTTTGATTTTCACTGCGGTTGGAATGTGGCTTAGGTCAACGGCAACGCCTGGGGTAACGGGGGCAATATCATAGAGGGTGAGTTCAGAACCTGAAGGAAGCTGGGTTTTGAGTAGAAGGGCGAGGGCCTGGCCGATACCGCCAGCAGCACCGAGAACTGCAACTTTCATCCTATACTCCTTTATTATCTTAAATATAAAAGCGCCGTGAATTCTTTGGCTCGGACCTTAATTTATTACACCTTTAAAAACAACCTATTAACAGTCGGTTTTAGAGCTGGCGCAATAAAATGGCCGATGTCGCGATCATTTTAGATTAAATAGCTTACGCATTAAGGGCATAGCGCACACTAATCGAAAATTGTGCGAGGATCTTCACTGGCGAGTTAACCGACCGTTACATTACACCCTTACATAACATCAGAACAACATCATTTTAATAACATTTTCTTTACCGCAAAGCTGACTCGTTTCCTGCGTCAAAAGGGCATATTCATGAGGTGCGGACTTTGTTAAAATGCCGCCCTCTCCTGATTTTCCCTGCCCTGTTCCATGGCGTTCCTGATTGCAACATTGCATAAAAATTCATTTATATGCATAATAATAATCTCTATTCTCAACATTCCACGGTGCAAAATGCGTAATCCCGCAAAGCAGGAAGACCTGATCAAGGCGTTTAAAGCGTTATTGAAAGAAGAAAAATTCAGTTCTCAAGGCGAGATCGTTTTAGCGCTGCAAGAAGAAGGCTTCGAAAACATTAACCAATCCAAAGTGTCTCGCATGCTGACCAAGTTCGGCGCAGTGCGCACACGCAATGCCAAAATGGAGATGGTTTACTGCCTGCCGGCGGAACTCGGGGTGCCTACCACCACCAGCCCGCTGAAGAATCTGGTACTGGATGTCGATCACAATGACGCCATGGTGGTGATCCATACCAGCCCAGGCGCCGCACAGTTAATTGCCCGCTTGCTGGATTCATTGGGCAAATCCGAAGGTATCTTGGGAACGATCGCCGGTGATGATACGATTTTCGTGACCCCCGCCAGCACATTTACCACACGCCAACTCTTTGAAGCCATTCTCACGCTGTTCGAACAAGAACTATGATGCATGCCGTTAACAAAATAGGGCTGGCGCAGGCCGTATTTTGTTAACGTTTTCTAGACATAACGCTCGCCCCTCAACATTCCCCCCCACGTTTAAAACTGCTTATTTGCCGACTTACAGCATATCCCAATGACAATTGCGTGTGGGCAATCAGTAGTATCTGTGATGTTCCGCACTTTTAGTCAAAAGCACTCATCCCATTGAAGTTACATAAATTTAACATTAACAGCTCATTTAATCATCGATTTTTATTCCATTGCGCTATTAAAAACAGCAATGAACAAATAAAGTTTCACTAGAAATTGTTAGCTGACTATTAATTTTCTCAGTTACTAGATGTATACTCATTTCGTGATGTAAATCACAGTTCATTGGATCTAATAAAAGAATACCAAGAGGCCAAATCATGAAAATTAAAACCACCCTTGCAGCGTTCAGCCTTCTCTCCGTGCTTTCTTTTGGATCATTTGCAGCACAATCCATTGATGCACCTCAGGCCGAAAAACTGCATTCTGTAGGAACCATCACCGTGAGTGGCGTTGGTACAGCACCTTCAGATATCCGTCAGGCGCTGTCTGCCAAAGCGGATGCCAAAGGTGCCACCGCTTATCGTGTGATCGAAGCGCGCAGCGAAGGCAACTTCCACGCCACCGCAGAAATTTATAAATAACACAATGTATTACGTGCTAATGCGTAATCACTCTGCCCGGATAACGGTCTTCAAGTATAAAAAACGCTGTAAAGCCCTTCCAGACTGTTATCTGTAAACAATTAAGGAGTTAACCTCATGAACATGAAAACAACCATCGCTGCGCTTAGCCTGCTCTCTGCCGTTTCTTTCGGCGCTTCTGCCGCTAATCTGGTGAATGATGCCCAAGCAAGCGCTCTGCAACCTGTAGGCACCATCAGCGTGAGCGGCGTAGCCGGTGCACCTTCTGATATCCGCCAGGCACTGTCTGATAAAGCCGATCAGCAGGGTGCCAAAGCCTATCGCATCATCGAAGCCTATGAAAATGGCAACTGGCACGCGACAGCAGAAATTTACAAGTAATCACTAAGAGAGCGCATTTACTGAACTACCCTCGTCATTGCCACTGCCGAGTTCCAAGATAAATGCCTATTTCCTAGAAAACCTCGTCGTTTTATGCGACGAACATTATTGCCCTCGCTTGCGAGGGCTTTTTTATCCCGATAAAAAAGGCCGCATTCGCGGCCCCAGACTGCTGACAAAGCCCGTTATTAGGGAGAGCGTGCCGAAGGGGTCGTAGCGGCGTAAGCCGCCGGAGCGCCCCTCGGTGCGCTAGGCCCGAGTATCTCGGGTTTAAAAGCTACTTTGTCATCAACCTCAGGCCGCATTCGCGGCCTAAGGTTGCTAGATGGCAGGCAAACCTCTCAGTAATCCTCTTTCGGCTCGGCCTTTTTTGCCAACGCCGCCAACAGTTTGTCATGAATACCGCCAAACCCACCGTTGCTCATCACCAGAATATGGTCACCCGGCTGTGCCGTTTTAACAATCATCTCCATCAGCGTATCGAGATCGGCGCTCCAATGCGCTGGTTGCACACAGGCATCGGCCACTTCGGCTACCTGCCAGGGGATGTGGTGTGGTTGGAACAGGAACACTTCATCAGCGCGGCCCAGCGAAGGTGCCAGCTCGTTTTTACTGATCCCCATCTTCATGGTATTGGAACGGGGCTCCAATACGGCCAGAATTCGCGCCCTGCCCCCCACTTTGCCGCGCAGTGCGGCCAGCGTGGCAAGAATGGCGGTCGGGTGATGAGCAAAGTCATCATAAACAGTCACACCGTTGGCTTCGCCACGCAGTTCCAGGCGGCGGCGAGCATTAATGAAATCACCCAACGCGCGGCAGGCATCGGCGGGTTGCACGCCAACGTGGCGGGTGGCCGCGATCGCCATCAGGCCATTATGCATATTGTGTTCACCCACCAGCGCCCAGTTCACCTCGCCGACCTTATCACCATCGAGGAAAACCTCATAATGGCTGGCATCCGGGGTCAGCTTGTGCGCACGCCAGGCTCCCTCATCACCCACCAGTTCCTGCTCGCTCCAGCATCCCATCGCCATCACCTGTTTCAGATGCGCGTCATTGTCCGGCAGAATGATTTTGCCCTTCCCCGGCACCAGGCGCACCAGATGGTGGAACTGCTTCTGGATCGCTTTCAGATCGTCAAAAATATCAGCATGATCGAATTCCAGATTGTTCATGACCAGCGTACGCGGGCTGTAATGCACAAACTTGGAGCGTTTATCGAAGAAGGCACAGTCATACTCATCAGCCTCAATCACGAAGAAGGGGCTGCCACCGAGACGAGCAGAAACATCAAAGTTACCCGGCACGCCGCCGATCACGAAGCCCGGTTGGTAGCCACAGGCCTCCAGGATCCAGGTCGCCATCCCGGCGGTAGTGGTTTTACCGTGCGTCCCGGCCACTGCCAGCACCCAACGATCGCGCAACACGTGATCGTGCAGCCACTGCGGGCCAGAAACGTAAGGAATGCCGAGTTCTAACACCGCTTCCACACAAGGATTACCACGGGTCATCGCATTGCCGATAATCACCAGATCCGGTGCGGGATCCAGTTGTGCAGGATCGTAACCCTGGATCAGATCGATCCCCTGATTTTCCAACAGCGTGCTCATCGGAGGATAGACGTTGGCATCTGAGCCGGTAACCTCATGCCCAAGCGAACGCGCCAGCATTGCCAACCCGCCCATAAAGGTGCCGCAGATCCCAAGAATATGTATGCGCATTAGGTTTCTCATTTAAGTGCATCGATTTAGTGCTTATTCTAACGCTCAGAATCGCCGAGAAGAAATGGATTTGCCTATGAATGGCGTAATGCTTTGGGCTACACTGGCTAGCGAAAACGTTGGCGGTTTGTTAACAAACCGCTATCCATCCGTAGATTCAGGGATTGTGTCATGAAAACGTTAGGCGAATTTATCGTCGAGAAACAGCACGACTTCTCTCACGCCACCGGCGAGCTGACTGCGCTACTTTCTGCAATTAAACTGGGTGCCAAAATCATCCACCGCGATATCAACAAGGCCGGTCTGGTTGATATTCTGGGCACCAGCGGCATTTCCAACGTACAGGGCGAAGTTCAGATGAAACTGGACCTGTTCGCCAACGAAAAGCTGAAAGCCGCATTGAAAGCACGCGGTGAAGTTGCCGGCATCGCTTCAGAAGAAGAAGACGATATTGTCATATTTGACGGCGAACGTGCTGAAAATGGCAAGTATGTAGTGCTGATGGATCCGTTGGACGGTTCGTCCAATATTGATGTCAACGTCTCTGTCGGTACCATTTTCTCGATCTATCGT
This sequence comes from Serratia sp. MMO-28, assembly GCF_037199905.1. Lineage (NCBI taxonomy): Bacteria > Pseudomonadati > Pseudomonadota > Gammaproteobacteria > Enterobacterales > Yersiniaceae > Serratia > Serratia sp. MMO-28. The sequence goes on along the minus strand of NZ_JBBCVB010000002.1, from coordinate 204,212 downwards.
CGTATCACACCGGTTGGCGTGCCTGTCACCAAAGAAGATTTCCTGCAGCCTGGCAACGCTCAGGTTGCTGCCGGTTACGTGGTGTACGGTTCCTCCACCATGCTGGTGTATACCACCGGTTATGGCGTACATGCCTTCACTTACGATCCGTCCCTGGGGGTGTTCTGCCTCTCTCACGAGAAAGTGCGTTTCCCGGAAAAAGCCTGCATGTATTCCATCAACGAAGGTAACTACATCAAGTTCCCGCTCGGGGTGAAGAAGTACATCAAATACTGCCAAGAGCAGGATGAAGCGACGCAGCGCCCTTATACCTCACGTTATATCGGTTCACTGGTTGCCGACTTCCACCGCAATCTGCTGAAAGGCGGCATCTACATTTATCCCAGCACCGCCAGCCACCCCAATGGCAAGCTGCGCCTGCTGTATGAGTGCAACCCGATGGCGTTCCTGGCCGAACAGGCCGGTGGCAAAGCCAGCGATGGCAAAAGACGCATTCTGGATATCATGCCGGAACAACTGCACCAGCGTGCGCCGTTCTTCGTCGGCACCAAATCCATGGTAGAAGATGCAGAACGCTTTATTGCCGATTTCCCAGACGAATAAGCCCGTTCCGTTTCTCCTGGCAGCGAGAACTTCGCTGCCAGGATTAATCGCCTTACCCGCTAAAAACGCTGTCAGCCTGCCGGGGCGCTGAAGACACGCTGCTGTATCCGGTTAACATCCACATCGCGCACGTAGCGCGCAATACCGCCATAATAGCTTTCGTGATAGCCGTATTCCGGCTTGCGCAATTCGGCTAGCACGTCCGTTTTAGCGGCATGTTCAAATACCAACCGATACATCGCCACTATCAGCCCGGTACGATCGCTACCGTGCCAGCAGTGAACCAGCATCGGCTTCTGGGCAAAGCGAATTTCCCGCAGCGCACTGACCACGACGTCATCATTGATGACCGCAGCGTTCATCGGCACCCGACGCAGTACCAGCGTTGTCCCCTTTGCCTCACTGTCATCATCATTCCACTGGCGCAGGTTAAGAACCGTTTTGATGCCGCTCTGCTCCAACGCCCGCATTTGCGCTGAATCAGGCTGGGCTGAACGGTATAAATCCGCAGAAACCTGATGGTAGTTCTGAGGCAGCCCCAAAACCGTGGCATGAACGGCCAGGCTACACATCAACAAGGCTGACACTGCCAGTAATTGCACTTGATAATATAAGGCCGAACTTCTTTTCTTCCCGCTGCGCTGCAACCTATCAATCATGACCAAACTTCCTTATCAGTTCTGAGGAGGCTTAATATACCTATACCCGGCGTATTTAATAGAGGGCGGCGGTATGGCAAGCCGTCGGTTAATGCCATCTTCCCCCTCGTCTACGGGCCGAATAAGGCCTTGGCAGCTTAACCCGTGCCGCTGGTTGTGCCTGAAAAATCGCAGTACTTTAAGAGCGTTTTGGCTATAATTAGCCACCACTCCCTTTCTGGTTTGATTAAAGGAAACCGACATGAGCTTGAATCTGGTCCCTGCTGGCAAAGACCTGCCGGAAGACATCTACGTAGTTATCGAAATCCCGGCTAACGCCGATCCGATCAAATATGAAATCGACAAAGACACCGGCGCACTGTTCGTTGACCGTTTCATGTCGACGGCGATGTTCTACCCGTGCAACTACGGCTACATCAACAATACGCTGTCTCTGGACGGTGACCCGGTTGACGTTCTGGTGCCTACACCCTACCCGCTGCAGCCTGGTTCAGTGATCCGTTGCCGCCCGGTTGGCGTGCTGAAAATGACTGACGAAGCCGGTGAAGATGCCAAACTGGTTGCCGTACCGCACAGCAAGCTGACTAAAGAATACGATCACGTAAAAGACGTGAACGATCTGCCAGAACTGCTGAAAGCACAGATCACTCACTTCTTCGAGCACTACAAAGATCTGGAAAAAGGCAAATGGGTGAAAGTGGACGGTTGGGCTGATGCCGCCGCCGCTAAAGCTGAAATCGTTGCCTCTTTCGAACGCGCCAAGAAATAATTCTTGCCCGTTGAGATGAAGAACGCCGCTCATTGAGCGGCGTTTTTTTATTGCTTTTCGTCCAAACGCTTCAGCCAGTCACCACACTCGATCCGTGGAAAACCCTCTACGCTGTGCTTATACAGGTAGATCCACGCACTCCCATAAGGTGTCTGAATCAGTTCGCGCTTATAGTCCCTGGTATTACTTTTCAATTCGTCCAGCTCTGCCAGAATCGATGAGTTAATACGATACACTTCGCAATGTATTGTACCCTCTCCAGGGATTGCAGCAGGGTAATGGCCCAGATTATAAATCTGATAACCATCGAGCTCATGTTCGCCCAACCATTGGGCGTTAGTCATCCAATGGCTGTTCCCCTGCTTGCGTCGTAAACTGCCGTAAACAATGATTCGCATAGCTTAAAACTCAAACTGATAGAGCACATCCAGTGCTTGGTCAATACCAGACACTGCTTCCAGATACAACCTAGGCATCAGGCGGTATCGCAACGTCAGCGTGGCCAATGAGTCGAATATCCCCACCCCATATTTTACTTGTAAGCCGGGGAGGACATAGCCGCTCACCACTACCTGGGAGCTGTCGCCAACTCCTTCCGTATCCAGGGCCAAATTACTTACGCCAAACGCCTCGCCGATTTTACCCACAAGTTGACCACTTTGTGCAACCCCCATGCCAATTAACATTGAGGTCATGGCGTTGCCATCAGCCCCGGTACTGCCCAAACCTTGGCCCCGCAGCAGGTAAGAAAGCGCTTCCTGCTGAGATAGCGTCGGATCCGAGAACACCTCAAGCCTTGGCGCATCGGCCATGCCGGTCACCCGTACCCCGGCGGTCACACCGTCCTGGGTGGCGTCTGGGTTACGCACCGCTTCGATATTCAGCAGAGGCTGATCGGGCGGGCCAGAGAATAGCAGTTGGCCTTTGCGTACGATCAGATCCTGCCCGTAAGCGTGGAAACGCCCCGATGGAATATCAATCTGCCCGTTCAGCCCCAGGCCGTTGCGATCCTGTACCACCCGCAGGTTACCACGCAGCATGGCTTTCAGGCCGAAGGCATCCAGCCGCACGTCGTTGCCGATACGCACCATCAGGTTACTGTTGATCGGGATCGCTGCCGTGGCCGGTTGAATCGGCTTCAGTTGATTGTCGAGCATCACTTCGTCACGGGAAACACCCACGGCACTCTCCGGCAGCTCCTGCACCGTGATGCGCGCCCATGGGATATCGACCGAACCGTTGAGTGAAAACAACTGTGGCGTTGCCTCAAAGACCAGATCCGGCGAAACATCAATGCGCACCATCGGCGGTATCGTTACCCGCAGTTGATTGCCTTTGGCAGCAATGCGCGCACGCCAGGCATTGATATCGTGCCAGTCGGCATCGCCCGCCAGATTCAGTTGCCCATGCGTAGTGTTGAGCAACCCTTCCAGCGTCGATGTCATACCGTTGAAGTTCACCGCCAGGCGGCCTTCGGTCATGTCAAACGGCATCCAGTGGCCGGTGATTATCGCTTTATCCAACGCCAAACGGCCAAATACCAGCGGCCTTTGCGCGCTGCCGCCCAACTGCAGATTGGCATTCAGCATTCCCGAGGCTTTTTCGCCCTGCGTCAACATCGGCTTCAGCAGATCCATCGAGATATTGGTGATATTCACATTGCCGCTGATATTACGGCGCACCTGCGGATCGGCAATCTGAATATTGCCGTTGAACTGCCCATTGTTGACCAGCTTGATCAGCCAGTCAGCCTGTACGCGACCATTGTTCATGCCGGCGTTGAGATTGAGCGTCTCAAAAGCGATCGGCAGTGCGCTGCCCTGCATCTGCTGCACCACTTTCACGCCGTTGCCCGCCAGCGAAACTCGCGCCTGTGGCAGCGCACCGCCCGGTTGCCAACTGACGTCCGCCCGGCCGCTGAAGACGCCACTCAGCGCAGTATCCGGCTCGATAAATGGCTTAATCATTGCCAGATCAAAACGGTTAAGCACCACGCTGGCCTGGCCGCTGGCCCCGGCTTCAATGGTTCTCGGCACACACAGCTCGGCATTCGGGTTCTGCCAGCAGTGTGGCCCAACGCTGATTCTCTGCTGCGCATTCAGGTAATCCAGCGCGATAGAGCGAGTCAGACGCCATTCACCGACTGGCGTATCAAAGCGGGTATTGTTGAGATCGCCGCGCCAACGCTGCTGCTGGCGATCAAAGCTGCCCGTCAACTGAAGTTGCCCGGAAACCGGATTACCCTCAACATTCAGTTGCAGCCGATGCTGGCGTTCGCTGCCACGCGCATCCAGCGTCAGTAAGTTGAGCTGCAGTGCATCCTGCTTCAGTTGTTCAACCCGTACGGTCAACTGCCCTTGGATCTGGTCGGCAGAGCGCACATCCCCGTCCACTTTCACCCGATTGATATGCAGCGCTTGCCATTGCAACCCCAGCGCCGTCAGATCGGCCAGCAACTGCGGTGCCTGCAGGTTGCCACGCAGCCTAAGCTGGCCCCTGACCGTTCCCCCCAGCCCCGGCAGAGCGCCATCCAGGTGTGGCGCATCAATGTTGGCATCCAGATTCCAGTCTTTCTCATCAAGCTGGCCTTTGGCGCTAAGCGTATTGCGCCCCAACGCCAGTTCGATACCGGGTATGCGCCACTGCCCGGCGGCATTACCGCTGAGCGTGCCACGAGCCGAGACTTTGTTTTGCTTCACATTGCCATCGAGCTGCAATACCGGTACCTGCAGTTGCCAACTGCCGCCGTGCAAGCTGCCACGGGTGGTGATTTTGCCATCCAGCCGTGCTGGCCACTCCGGCCATTGCTTAGCGATATTAATGCCGCTGAGCGTCAGCTGCGACGTCCAGCTTATCGCCTTGCTCCAGTCCACCAGCGCGGTGAGATCGGTATTCCCCTGCAGCGCCGCCACGCGCAGGCGTTCGAGCCTGAACTGTGCCAGATTGCCTTTACCGTCCAGCGTCAACGCCGCCGGTGGCAGATCCTGCCCCTGGAGATTCGCCCGGGTCGATAGCGCGTAATCGGCGGCTGTGCCGTTGAGGCGCAGGCGTAAATCGTTCACCTGATACTGTGCTTCACCGGCCAGTGGCCACTTCAACTGCTTGCTTTGCAGCGTCAGAGCCAGCGGCAAGCCGGCTGTTACCAACCGGGTTTGCGCATCAAGCTGCGCACTCACTGGGCCAGAGAGATTCAACGTCGCTTTCAGCTCTTCACGCAGCGCGCCGTCGATGTTCAGCTTCACCTTTTCGCCTTTCAGCGGATCGATGTTCAACGCACTGTTGACCGCAATAGCCACTGGCCAACTGCCGGTCAGCGTTGCCTGGCCTTTGGCTGAAAGGGAACCCTGCGGCGATTTCACGTCGAAACTGTCGAGCTGAATGTGCTGATCCAGAGTGCTGAGTTGCAACAGCAGGCTGGTGATCAGCACGTCGTTATCACCGGTCAAACGCCACTGTTCACCGCTGATTTTTTCAACTGTGATATCAAGCGGCAGGTGGATTTCCGGTAATTCGGGTAGCAACGGTTTGCTGAACAAGGCTTGCAGGGTTTCCGCCAAGGGTTTTTCAGCAGACGCGGGCTCTGCCACCTTTTTCACCGGCGCATCAGCGACGGGTTGGGCCGGGCTTTTCGGCAAAGCAATCAGCAAAGAACGGATTGAGGTGGGCAGCAAAGTCAATGCACGCTGCTGCCACTGGGCACCAGAGCGGAACTCTCCGAGCGAAATAGCAGTATCATCCACGCTGACCTTGACGTTATTCAACGCCAACAGGCGCAGCGTAATCGGGTACGGCGTGCTGAGGTTGGTGAGTGGCTCGCTGGTTTCCGGCACCGGAGCGGCAGGAGCCATGTCAGCGGTTTTCACCACCACATCCACATCTTGCGCGCTTAACGCATTGATACACAATGAACTGTGTTTGAGGCAGGAGAGATCAAGCGACAAATGGAACTGCCCGGCATTAACCGCGACGCCTGGCATCTGGTACTTCACGCCTTTCAGCGTCAAATCACGCCAGCCACCGCTGACGGCGGCAATATCCAACCCCGGAACCCAGCGCACCGCCCCGTTGATCACCATATGCAGGCCGGTCGTCGTCCCCAACAGGAATGCCACTGTCCCCACCAGCAGGAACAACAGGATCAGGAACCCCAGACAAATCTTTTTTACCAGGCTCATAGTTCAGGCCCCAAACCGATATAGAACTGCACGCCGTGGGTTTCTTGATCCCCAATCGGTGCGGCGATATCCAGCTTCACCGGCCCCACCGGCGACTGCCAGCGCACGCCAACGCCCGCGCCGGTTTTGATATCACGCTGCCTGATATCATTCACTGCCTCCCCCGAATCGACAAACATCGCCCCCCACCAACGGCCGGTGACGTTGTACTGATACTCCAGCGAGCCCGTCAGCATTTTAGAGGCGCCGGTCAGCTTGCCACTGTCATCACGCGGGGAGATCCCCTGGAATTTGTAACCACGGATACTGCGATCGCCGCCGGCGAAAAAACGCAGGTCAGGCGGTATTCTGTCGAAGTTGTTAGTTTCAATCCACCCCACCTGGCCGCGCACCACAAACCGGTGTTTCTCCGCCAGAGTGCGGATCCAGACGTTCTGCGCCTGCAGCAGCGCGAAATCGGCGTCGGACCCCCAGGTGGTGTCGGAAATATCAATGGAATAACGTTGGCTATCGCCCCAGACCGGCATCAGGCCGCCGCGTGAGCGCGTACGGTTAACCGTAGCCCCTGGGTAAAGCAGCATGGTGGTATCGGTGACCAGCCCTTGGGTAAAGTGGTCCAACCGCCAGCTCATCGTTAACGCTCGCTGCCAGCCGCTGGAGAGATCCCAGTTACGGGAAACCACCATTTTGGTACTGTCCGATTGAGTATCGTTCAGATCGGTACGTTTGAAACCGCCCTGCAGCAGGTAATACTGTTCAAGCGGGCTTCTCAACAAGGGAATGCGATAGGTTAAATCCAGCTGTTGCTCCGGTGCCGAAATACTGGCACCGGTGGTCAGGCTCTGGCCGCGGTCATTCAACCACGGCTTGCGCCAGGTTCCTCTCACCCGCGGGCCAATGTCGGTAGAAAAACCACCCCCCAGCTCCACAATATTACTGTTACGCGGCGTCACCAGCGCATCCAGCGGTAAAATCCGGCTCTCTTTGGCGTCGTGGAAATCAGGGGATACCACCACGGAGTTAAACCAGTTGGTCGCGGATAAACGGCGGTTCAGCTCGGCGAGATCGTTCGAGCTGTAATAATCCCCCTGATGGAAGGGCACCAGATTTTGCAGGTAGTCATCACGGATTTGCGAGCCCTGAAATTTCACCTTACCGAAGTGGTAGCGCTCGCCGCTGTCGAAATCGATATCCCAAAAAGCCTTGTGCAGTTCCTGCGCAACACCAAGCTGGCTCTTGACCATATTGGCATCGAAGTAACCCTTGCGCAGTGCCAGCCCGGTCAGGGCATTTTTAAAGCTGTCATACTGGCCGTGGTTAAGGATTTCACCCACGGTCGGGCGGCTGCTCTTAACCAGGTTGAGATAATCTTCATCGGTGCGCGCGCCGCCTTCCAGGTTGATATTCACCCCAGCAATCCGTACTGGCTCACCAGGATCGACTTTGGCATACAGCACCGGGCGCGAAAGCGTCGGGCGATCGTCCAGCGTGAACTCAATCGTCGGCTCATAGTATCCCAGCGGCCGTAAGCCCTGACGGATAGCCGCATCCACGCGTGCGCGAAAGCGCCCCTCGGCGCTGACCTCTTCCGGTGTGATCCCCGAAAGACGCACGCGGACGTTGCTTTCCAACTCCCCACTCAGGCCTTGAACCTGCAGCCGCAAATTCGCCGCAAATACCGATGGCACAGCGAGCAGCACACATAAAACGCAAAGGACCGGGTATCGTGGCACACGTTCTCCTTAATTGATTTATTTCCTGCCAATACCTTTGCTCTGGAGCCAGGCATTTTCTTGTTAGCGAAAACAAGACGCATTCTTGGCTTTTTGCGCTCAAAATACTGCGTTAAGCTTATACATAAACACAACATAGACTTATTGTGGGCAAAGAAGTGGCCAGTTACAACTGACACACGCCACTCTTAGGTCAATTCTTACTGCAGCTACAGGAGTAAACCGTGGTGCAATTCTTTGATAAGTCTCAAACCGTTGATCAAGCAAACGCGTTACCTGGCCGTACCACGCCGATGCCGGTGGCAGCAACCAACGAAGTGACTGGCCATTCCATGACGGAGGTTCCCGCCGGGATGGAAGTCGCCATCTTCGGCATGGGCTGCTTCTGGGGCGTCGAGCGCCTGTACTGGCAACAGCCAGGGGTTTACAGCACCGCCGCCGGTTACAGCGGCGGATTGACACCAAACCCTACCTACCGCGAAGTGTGCAGCGGCCAGACCGGCCATGCCGAAGTGGTGCGCGTGGTGTTCGATCCGCAAATCACCAGTTATCAACACCTGCTGCAGGTCTTCTGGGAAAACCACGATCCGGCGCAGGGGATGCGTCAGGGCGGGGATATCGGCACGCAATATCGCTCCGCCATCTACTTTTTATCGCCAGAGCAGCAGGCAGCAGCGCAACACAGCCTGCAGCGTTTCCAGCAGGCGATGAATGAGGCGAAGGATAAACGCACTATCACCACCGAAATCGCGGCCGCACGGCCATTCTATTACGCTGAGGACGATCACCAGCAGTATCTGCACAAGAATCCCGCAGGCTATTGTGGCCTGGGTGGGATCGGGGTTTGTCTGCCACCACAGGGTTAATCCGTTGACCAGCGGTAAATTTTTAACCGCTGGCGGCCTTCACAGGGCTACTGCTATACTATGCAGGCTGCGTTTGCAGCCTGATAGCTTCCCTTCTGGTTGTTATCACTACTTTTTTCACAATATATACCCCCTCCGAAAAAGCGCCGTCATCCCGTCGGCACGAATGGATAGATTATGTTAAACAGTATTTTACTGATTCTTTTTCTGATTGCGGTGAGTGCGTTTTTCTCACTTTCAGAAATTTCTCTGGCTGCATCACGCAAGATCAAGCTCAAGCTGATGGCCGACGAAGGTAACGTCAATGCCGCCAGAGTGCTTAAACTGCAGGAAACACCCGGTATCTTCTTTACCGTGGTGCAAATCGGCCTTAACGCCGTGGCCATCCTGGGCGGTATCGTCGGCGATGCGGCCTTTTCCCCCACCTTCAAAGTGTTATTCGATCGTTTTCTGCCGCCGGAACTGTCGGAGCAAATCAGCTTCATGTGCTCGTTTGTGCTGGTGACCAGTATGTTCATCCTGTTCGCAGATTTGACCCCGAAGCGCATCGGTATGATTGCACCAGAGACGGTCGCCGTCCGGATCATCAACCCGATGCGTTTCTCGATCATGATTTGTCGGCCGCTGGTGTGGTTCTTCAACGGCATGGCCAACCTGATCTTCCGCCTATTCAAACTGCCGATGGTGCGTAAAGACGACATTACCTCCGATGATATTTATGCCGTGGTGGAGGCGGGTGCGCTGGCCGGGGTGCTGCGCAAGCAGGAGCATGAGCTGATTGAAAACGTGTTTGAACTGGAATCACGCACGGTGCCGTCGTCGATGACCTCCCGTGAAAGCGTGATCTATTTCGATTTACGTGAAAGCGAAGACAGCATCAAAGAGAAGATTTCCACCCACCCACACTCCAAATTCCTGGTGTGCGATGGCCACATTGATCAAGTGGTCGGCTATGTCGACTCCAAAGACCTGCTGAACCGCGTGTTGGGCAACCAGAGCCTGGTGCTGAGCAGCGGCGTGCAGATCCGCTCAGCGCTGATCGTACCGGATACCTTAACCCTGTCAGAAGCGCTAGAAAGCTTTAAAACCGCAGGGGAAGACTTTGCGGTGATCCTCAACGAATATGCGCTGGTGGTGGGGATCATTACCCTGAACGATGTGATGACCACGCTGATGGGCGATCTGGTCGGCCAAGGGCAGGAAGAACAGATTGTGGCACGCGATGAAAACTCATGGCTGATTGAAGGCGGCACGCCGATCGATGACGTAATGCGCGTACTGCACATTGATGAATTCCCGCAGGCCGGTAACTATGAAACCATCGGTGGGTTTATGATGTACATGCTGCGTAAAATCCCCAAACGCACCGATTTCGTCAAGTATGCGGGCTACAAATTTGAAGTGGTGGATATTGATAGCTACAAGATTGACCAGCTACTGGTCACTCGCCTGAGTGACAAACCCACCACCCTGCTGCCGAAAACCCCGGATGAATCCCCTCAGGCCTAAGTGACCGGCACCAGAAACATCAGCGGCCCCGATTGGGGCCGCAACTATTTGCAGGTTTACTCCTCAATACCGGCTTGCAAGACGCCGGGGATAGCGTATCAACCCATTTCGGCTTGCAGTAGCAACACCTGACGGTTGACCTCTGACATCACGCTGAAATGGCGTTTGTCACGCACCTTCGGTATCAGAATTTTGCCTTTGTCGAATTCGAATGCCCCTACATCTTTGATGTACAACCGCCCTCGGAACAGGGTTTTTACATATTTCGCCACTTTCAGTGGGTTATAACGCTGGAAGATTCTCATTGTTTTACTCTCCTCCCATTGGAGCTCTACGTTCAGCGAGCTGCAAAGCGGCGGCCTCGAAACCTGAAACGCAACTTATACTTGCTGTCTAGTAGACCTAGTAAAGACTATTTTGTTCCACTTCGCCTGGTTTTCTGCGCTGGATTTACACTTTTTGACAGAATTGTATGGAATTATTTATGGCTTTTTCAGTATAACCATTCAAAAAACGCATGATAGTAACCAGAAGGGAAAACTGCGATCCGGCTAACAGGACAGACCTCTGACAACCACCTATGCTTTAGGCACCTGCGTATCATTGATAATAATTTCCCCTTTCAGGAGAAAGCATGAAAAAAAGTAGCCTGCTAATAGTATCGCTGCTGTTGGCCCCAATGCTGGCCTCAGCACACAATTTCCAGCTCCAACAGCGCGTCGCCCCTATCGGCGTCAGCGACAAAGGTGAGTTGGATTACGATAACGATAAGTTTAGCTATAAAAGCTGGAATAGCGCGCAGCTCAGTGGAAAAGTCCGTGTCGTCCAGCATATTGCTGGCCGCACCTCCGCCAAGGATCTGAACGATCCGCTGATTGAAGCCATCAAGGCCGCTAAGCTACCGCACGATCGTTACCAGACGACGACCATCGTCAATACCGACGATGCCATCATCGGTACCGCCATGTTTGTGCGCAACAATATTGAAGACAGCAAAAAAACCTTCCCTTGGTCGCAGTTTATTGTCGACAGCAATGGCATCGTCAAAAAAGCCTGGGATCTGCAGCCGAAGGGCTCAGCGATTGTGGTGCTGGATCACGAGGGCAAGATCCAGTTTGCCAAAGATGGCGCACTGACGCCGCAAGAGGTGCAGCAGGTGATAACGATGCTGCACCAGTTGCTGAAATAATAGGTAGGAGCCCCGCCGTGGTTGTTGGCGGGGCCGTACTAAAACAGCGAAACCCGGAAGCCGGGGTTAAGAAAAGATTCACGCGGTGTATACAGCAGCGGCTTGCCCTGCCAATCGTGGATCTGTGCCCCGGCGGCCACCGCCACCGCATGCCCTGCCGCAGTATCCCAGATATTGGTTGGCCCAAAGCGCGGATAAAGCTGTGCTTTGCCTTCTGCCACCAGGCAGAACTTCAGCGATGATCCCACCGCCACCGTATGGTGCTCTCCCAACTGCTTCAGGTAATCTTTTAATTCATCGTCGCTATGGGAACGGCTGACCACCACCAGAGGCGGCTGCGCGTTTCTGACGCCGATCGCACGGCGTTGACCATGCTCTTCCTTCCAGGCTTTACCGCGTTCGGCCAGATACAAAACATCCATTGCAGGCGCATACACCACGCCCATCACCGCTTCCCCCTCTTCGATCAGGGCAATATTGACCGTAAACTCGTCGTTGCGGTGCAGGAACTCTTTGGTGCCATCCAGGGGATCGACCAACCAGTAGCGCGTCCAGTGGCGGCGCACGTCCCAAGCGGGTGGATCTTCTTCCGACAGCAGCGGTATGCCCGGCGTCAGCGCGGCCAAACCCCGTTGGATAATATGATGCGCGGCCAGATCGGCGGCGGTAACCGGTGAATCATCTTTTTTTTGTGCAACATCAAGCGGTTGTTCACCGCTGTACACCGCCATAATCGCCGCCCCCGCCTCGCGGGACAACTGGCAAATTTGCTCTAACATCATCCACCTCTGAAACTCAGTTTCTCGGGAAATTCCCCATGGCTATAGCTAGCAGCCTAGTTTTTTTTCTATCGAATATCCATCCCAACCACTTAACTCGCGGTATTTCCTCAAGTCTTACGGGTCACAACTTTGCACTTCGCTGCGTTACATTCGGCAATTTTCTGCCAAACTTCACAGTTTGATGATACACCCAATGATAATTACATATTCCTTTGCGATACCTCTCGAATATTAATGGAATGGAGACAGCCATGATAAAACGGCCACTAAAATTATCCGCCCTGGCTCTGCTGGTTTGCGCTTCCGCACAGGCCGCAACGGTCGATTTACGCGTGCTGGAAACCACCGACCTGCACAGCAACATGATGGACTTTGACTACTACAAGGATAAACCCACCGATAAATTCGGCCTGGTGCGCACCGCCAGCCTGATCCAGCAAGCACGGCAGCAGGTAACCAACAGCGTACTGGTGGACAACGGCGATCTGATCCAAGGCAGCCCGCTGGCCGACTACATGTCTGCCAAAGGCTTAAAACCTGGCGATATTCATCCGGTTTATAAGGCAATGAACACCCTGGATTACGCGGTGGGCAATATCGGTAACCATGAGTTCAACTACGGCCTCGATTACCTGAAGAACGCCCTCGCTGGTGCTAAATTCCCCTACGTCAATGCCAACGTCATTGACGCAGCAACGCAAAAACCGTTGTTCACTCCCTACATCATTGTTGATACCCCGGTGAAAGATCGTGATGGCAAAGCACATACCTTACGCATCGGCTATATCGGCTTTGTTCCGCCGCAAATCCTGAGCTGGGATAAGGTCAATCTGCAAGGCAAGGTCAGCGTCAACGACATCACCGAAACCGCCAAACGCTATGTCCCTGAGATGCGCCAGCAAGGGGCCGATCTGGTGGTCGCCATTCCCCATTCAGGCCTTTCCAGCGAGCCTTATAAGGCCATGGCAGAGAACTCGGTGTATTACCTCAGCCAGGTGCCGGGTATCGATGCCATCATGTTTGGCCATGCCCACGCGGTATTCCCGAGCCAGGATTTCGCCAAGATTCAGGGGGCTGACATCGATAAAGGCCTGCTGAATGGCGTGCCAGCGGTGATGCCAGGCCAGTGGGGCGATCACCTTGGCGTGGTGGACCTGCAACTGAATAACGACAGCGGCCGTTGGCAGGTCACTTCCGCCAAGGCAGAAGCCAGACCGATCTACGATAAAGAGAATAAAAAGTCGCTCGTGGCAGAAGATGCCGATCTGGTGAAAATTTTGGAGCAGGATCATAAAGCCACGCGCGAATTCGTCAGCAAGCCGATTGGCAAGTCCGACGGCAATATGTACAGCTATCTGGCACTGGTACAGGACGATCCGACGGTGCAGATCGTCAACAACGCGCAAAAAGCGTATGTCGAACACTACATTCAGGGCGATCCGGATCTGGCGGATCTGCCGGTCCTCTCCGCTGCGGCTCCGTTTAAAGTCGGCGGGCGCAAGAACGATCCCGCCAGCTTTGTCGAAGTGGAGCAAGGCCAGCTCACCTTCCGTAACGCCGCCGATCTTTATCTCTACCCGAACACCCTAGCGGTGGTCAAAGCCAGCGGGCAAGAGGTGAAAGAGTGGCTGGAGTGTTCCGCCGGGCAGTTCAATCAGATCGATCTCAACAGCAGTAAAGCGCAGGCGCTGATTAATTGGGATGGGTTCCGCACCTATAATTTCGATGTCATCGACGGGGTGAGTTATCAGATCGACGTCAGCCAACCGGCGCGCTATGACGGTGAATGCACGCTGATCAACGACAAAGCACAGCGTATCACCCACCTGACCTTCAAAGGTAAACCGATCGATCCTCAGGCGACCTTCCTGGTGGCGACCAACAACTATCGCGCCTACGGCGGCAAGTTTGCCGGAACCGGCGATCGCCATATCGCCTTTGCCGCACCGGATGAAAACCGAGCAATATTGGCGGCCTATATCAGCGCAGAAACCCAGAAACACGGCGCGGTCCACCCACAGGCGGATAATAACTGGCGTCTGGCCACGTTGCGCAGCACGCAACCGCTGGATATCCGTTTTGAAACCTCACCCAGTGAGAAAGCCGCCGCATTTATCAAAGAGCATGCGCAGTACCCGATGACGTCGGCGGGTAGTGATAGTCTCGGCTTCGCCGTTTATCAGATTGATTTATTGCAGAAGTAAAACGAACAGGGCGCCGTGAGTGGCGCCCTGTTATGCAGCATGACTTACAGAATTTCCAGCAACTCGACCTCAAAGATCAGCGCGCTGAATGGCGGGATAGATGCACCAGCGCCACGCTCGCCGTAGGCCAGATCGTGCGGAATATACAGCTGCCATTTGGAACCGACGGGCATCAGCGTCAGCGCTTCGATCCAGCCGGGGATCACGCCGCTAACCGGGAATTCCGCCGGTTGGCCACGCTCAACAGAGCTGTCGAAAACGTCACCGTTAATCAGGCGGCCGGTGTAATGCACACGCACGCGATCCTGGCGGGATGGGATTGGGCCATTACCCTGTTCCAGCACGGAAAACTGCAGGCCAGATTCGGTTAACGTCACATCATCACGCTTGGCGTTATCTTCCAGGAAGCGCTGGCCTTCAACGGCCATCGCCTGCTGACGCTCACGACGCACGGCATCCGCACGTTCATGGATCTCACGCAGTGCGCGATGCACCACATCAACCGGAACCGCCGGGGCATTCCCTTCCAGCGCATCACTCAGGCCCGCCAGCAACGCTTCCGGTTGTAAACCTTCCAGACCGGATTCTTGCAACTGCTGGCCGACCTGTAAACCAATCCCGTAGCTTGCTTGCGCTTCAACGCTGTCAAAAGAAGGGGTTGTCATTGGGATTTTTCCTTTAGTCTCTAAAAAGTCGAAAGTGCAGCATAACAGCGCCGCCAAGCCGGGTAAAATCTTGTGTCGAGAATGATGACTTTTGTCGTGGAAAAAGAAACAATAACTTTCTTTTAACGTTCTTGGTTGTTGAACCCTTCACCGCCTTCCACCTCAAACAGTTAGCGGGCTATTATATCAACCGCTTTGAAGGGTATATACCCAAAATAATTCGAGTTGCTTGTAGGCGGCAACTGAGCGACAAATCGGTCTTTGACCGATTTGAACAGCGCTTGCGCTGGCCCGCAGGGTGAGCCTCTCTGAGGCTCATAACCCCCAGGAGCTTACTCAAGATCGTTCCTGGGGTGAGTGACAAATCTGCGCAAGCAGATTTGAACGCTGCTTGCAGCGGCCCCGAAGGGGCGAGGCCCAATATGGGCCGAGTAACGCAGCCAACACCCAAGCAACTTGAAGTATGAAGGGTATACTGTTATTAACAGTAACCCATTATGTACAGTGGCATTTTTACGCAGTTGAAGAGAGGTCACCATGGGCAGAATCGCGCCCAGGAGAAGGAAAACCACCCGAGTCTACCAGCCGCTGCTGCGTAGCTGGCTGAATCTGAATCTGAGCCTGCGCCTGAAACCCGGCACGGCACCAAAGACAGAGCTCCCGGAAACGCCAGAAGAGACGGACTTGCAGCCACCCGCGCCAAACGGCAAAGGGCAGCAGCTCAAAGCCCTGTGGCTGAAAGTATGGCATCTGCCAGACAGTTTCCACTGGATGGAGCCACTGCCCAATTTTCACCGCCGCTGGGTGCTCGTTTTTGGCGCCATCCTGCTGCTTGCTTTGCTATGGCCGTATTCTGACGATAACGCCCCACGCCAGTTCCCGGTGACTCTCCAAGAGAACAACATACCGTTGCAGGCGGAACTGATGGGCAATAACGCAGAACAAACGGCCACACGGCCTGAAAGTGGCAACTGGCAGCGCTATCAGATCAAACCAGGCCAGACCTTGGCGCAACTGTTTCGTGACAGCAGCCTGCCCGTGAGTGACGTGTTTGCCATGGCGCAGGTTGAAGGCAGCGATAAACCGCTCAGCAATCTCAAAGCCGGGCAGGAAGTGCGTATCGAACGTGATGCCAACGGTGTGATAACCGCGCTGTCCGTCACTGCGGCCGATAACAGCGAAGCCCTGTTCCGCCGCCAGCCCGATGGCAGCTACCGCCGCCTGCGTTAGCCCCCCATCTGATCCAACAGGAAATCACGCAGTACAACGCCCTGGTTGTGCTGTGTATCCTTGCTGCCATACAACAACGTTAAGGATGCGCCTTGCCGTAATAACGCCACCAGCGGCTGCCAGGCGTCGTTTTCTGCCAATTGCTGACGGTAACGCCGCTCGAACTCATCCCACTGGTCGGTATGCTGGTGAAACCACTGGCGTAATGCATTATCCGGTGCAACCTGCTTCAGCCAGACCACGCCCTGCAACCTTTCCTTACTGACGCCACGCGGCCACAGCCGATCGATCAGGTAGCAATACTCCGGTGCCGGAACGCTAAAATCATAAACTCGCTGTAGGTTGATTTCTGCCATGTTGCGCTTCTCCTTGCCAACGGATGGCACAGAGTAGCGCGTTTTGCCCAGCGCAGAAAAGCAAAACGCCAGCACAAGGCTGGCGTTTTAACTTGGCTCACAGTCGCGATTAAGCTTCTGCAACCACCACTACATTCAGCTGTGCGAACACGTCGCTGTGTACCTGGAAGTGCACTTCGTGCTCACCCGTGGTACGCAGAACGCCGTTCGGCAGACGAACTTCACTCTTGGCAACTTCAACGCCTGCCGCAGTGACTGCGTCAGCGATGTCGCGGGTGCCGATAGAGCCGAACAGTTTACCTTCGTCGCCTGATTTAGACGCGATGGTGACTGAACCCAGTTCGTTGATCTTGGTTGCGCGAGCTTCGGCAGCAGCCAGAACGTCAGCCAGTTTGGCTTCCAGTTCAGCACGGCGTGCTTCGAAGAACTCTACGTTTTTCTTGGTAGCAGGAACAGCTTTGCCCTGTGGTACCAGGAAGTTACGGGCATAACCCGCTTTAACGCTAACTTGATCACCCAGGCTGCCCAGGTTTGCTACTTTATCAAGCAGAATAACTTGCATTACCTTATCCTCTCAAAGTCGTTAATGGACAGTGGCCGATTACTGATGACGATCAGTGTACGGCAACAAAGACAGGTAGCGCGCGCGCTTGATAGCACGGGCCAGCTGGCGCTGATATTTTGCACGAGTACCGGTGATACGGCTCGGGACAATCTTACCACTTTCAGTGATGTAGTTTTTCAGCGTAGCGATGTCTTTATAGTCAATCTCTTGAACGCCTTCCGCGGTGAAACGGCAGAACTTGCGACGACGGAAATAACGTGCCATTTGGCTAGTCTCCAGAATCTATCAATTCAATCTGCTCGGCATGCAGGACCAATTTGTTCAGCCCGTTGCGCCCTTGATGGCAACTAACGAAGCCTTGAACGGTTACCTGACTGCCGACCGTTAATCTTTGAGTTAAAGCTTGTGACTGTTGTCCGCTGACAACCACGGGCATTCTGCACCAGGCTTGTCTGCTGAATCCGGCTTCTACCTGTGCTGAGCGGTGCTCAAGCACAAATTGGCAGTGGGGTATGCCGGAAGGACTCACTTTTCGCACCGGCGTTTTGCACACTGTGCCAGACAACACCAGACGATTAGCCGTCACAGCGGCAATTACTCTTCAGAATCCCCAGCATCATCATCAGCGGTTTCGCTAGCGAAATCATCGCGGCGATCGCCACGGCGTTCGTCTTTCGCTTTAACCATTGGAGATGCTTCAGTTACCGCGTGCTTAACGCGCATAACCATGCTACGGATAACGGCGTCGTTGAAGCGGAAGTTAGTTTCCAGCTCATCGATCGCTTCCTGCGGAGCTTCAACGTTCAGCAGAACGTAGTGAGCTTTGTGCAGTTTGTTGATCGGATAAGCCAGCTGACGGCGGCCCCAGTCTTCCAGACGGTGAATCTGACCTTGCGCGTTAGTGATAGTCGCACTGTAACGCTCGATCATGCCCGGAACCTGTTCGCTTTGGTCAGGATGGACCATAAAAACGATTTCGTAATGACGCATCGAATTGCTCCTTACGGATTATTCAGCCTCCTGTCAGGGTCAACCGCGGCCCATGGAAGCAAGGAACGTGTATGTGTGTGCGGCTGAAAAATGACGCGTAATCATACTGGCGCAAGGGGGGAAACTCAAGGAGAGAGTGGGATTTATTGCAGCCCTCGGGGCAAATAGCCGTATTTACCCGTAGGAAAAGCCATATTGCCCCTCTTCCAGTGGCGAGTTTACAGTGAGCGCTGGAAAAAGGTGACCGTGGCAGCCAACGCACCGGGCGTAATGCGATGCCGAACGCCCGCTTCGGTAAGATAGGTTAACCGCTGGCTCACCCCGTGCAGACGCAGATCGCTGGCCAAACGCTCACTTTCCGCCGCTGGCACCACATCATCCGCTTCGCCGTGCCAGAGCAACAGCGGCCGCCCGGCGATATTCTCCCAATGATGTTCAACACTATAATCGGCCAGCGGCGCGATGCGTGCTGCAAAGGTGGCTTCGTCCAACGGCTGGCCTTGATCATCCAAAGGGGGATACAGCGTCTGGGCCAGCGAAGTGAAATAGCCGGATCCCATCAGGCTGGCGGCGGCCCTGATCCAAGGATAACGAGTGAACGCCCCCAAGGTAGTCATGCCGCCCATTGAAGCGCCAGCCACACCGACACGCTGCCCGGCAATCAACCCACGTTGCGCAAAACACGCGTGGAGCTCAGGCAGTTCATCGACGTTAGTTTTCAGGATCTGCCAAAAATGTGCCAACCGCCGCGCTTCGTTGCCGTCAAAACGCTCGCCGTGCATCTCGCAATCCGGCACTACCGCACGGAAACCGGCTTTTGCCAGCGCATAAGCGAAATAGGCATACACCTCTTTCGAGGAGGTATAGCCGTGATAGAAAAAGACTGTCGGTAACGGTTGCTCATACTGCCCTGCAGGCACCGCGTGGATCACAGCGATATCCCCTGCTCGTTCATCATGCATCTCTACCATTTATTCTCCCCTTAGAATCCATTGGGTGTTGCCAAGCATAGAGGGTATAACAAATGATTGCGTTACACTGAATAACTGAAGAGGATTTTCCGAGGCCTGCCATGAATCTTTCCCGTGCCGTAATACCCCTGCTGCTGATCAACCTGCTCGCAAGCTGCAGCCAGTCTAACGCCACGCCCAAGCCGACACCCACCGGGCAGGCGCAGCAAATTACCCGAATGCAAAGCGCTGGGCTGGAAAAAATGGCTACCATCAGCACGCAGCTGCGCGGCAGCCCGATGGACGTGGAAGCCGAGATCCAGCGCAAAGCTAACGCCAGCGGCGCACGTTATTACCTGATCATCATGAACAGCGATACCATCGTGCCTGGTCAATGGTACTCACAGGCGATTCTTTATCGTTGAATCTTTATGCCCCCATCGCTCGGTTCAGCAGCGTATCGCATACGTTATTCGGCAACAGGCTCTCGCCGCGATGATCCAGCGTTAAATGGCACCAGGCCTCGGCAACAGGCGGGGGGCTATGCTGCAACAACTGTGCAGCACAGCATAAGTCGAACAGTTGCTGGGTCAGCAAACGCCCCATTTCTTCACGTGGCTGGCGCATACGCTGCTGCCACTGCCGCCAGGCGTGATCGAACAGGCGATTCTGCCCACGCACGGCGGCAAGCTCATGCTGCAACACCTCGCGCGCGCCCGGTAATTTATGCAGGCTGCGCAAAACGTCCAGGCACATAATATTGCCGGAGCCTTCCCAAATGCTGTTGACCGGCATTTCACGATACAGCCGTGGCAATTCGTTGTCCTCGCAATAGCCGATTCCCCCCAGCACTTCCATCGCTTCAGCGATAAACGGCGCACCTTGGCGACAGAGGCTGTATTTGGCGGCTGGCGTCAACAGGCGGCTGTAAATCGCCTCCCCCTCGTTGTTGCGGGTTTCCCAGGCACGCGCCAGCCGGAACAGCAACGCCGTGTGCCCTTCAAGGCGCAATGCCATACCGGCGAGCACCTGACGCATCAGCGGTTGTTCAATCAGCGTTTTACCAAACGCCTGTCGCTGTAGCGTATGATACAACGCTACCGACAATCCCCGCCGCATCAGGCCATGGCTACCCAGCGCGCAATCAAAACGCGTCATTCCCCCCATTTTGAGGATGTGCCGCACGCCGTCACCTTCATCCCCCAGCAGCCAAGCGGTGGCATCTTGAAACTCCACTTCACTGCTGGCATTGGAGCGATTACCCAGTTTGTCTTTCAATCGCTCTAACCGCACCGCATTGCGCGTGCCATCCGGCAGAATACGCGGCAGGAAAAAGCAAGACAGCCCACCTTTTGTTTGCGCCAGCACCAGATGGGCGTCGCTTTGCGGTACTGAAAAAAACCATTTGTGCCCCACCAATCGATAGGCTTCACCGTTACCCCGCCCGCCAAGCGGCACTGCGGTCGTGGTATTACTCAGAACATCCGATCCCCCCTGCTTTTCGGTCATCCCCATACCAATCAGCAAACCGCGTTTTTGCCCTCCCGCCAGCAAATGGGGGTCATAACGATCGGAGAGCAGCGGGGCCAGCCAAGGTTGAAAGGCCGACGGCAGCGAGCGCTGCAATAAGGGAATGGCACCAAAAGTCATGGTGATGGGGCAAAGCGTTCCGGCCTCAACCTGCGCATGCAACACAAAACGCGCCGCGCGGGCAACAAAAGAGCCCAGGCGCGCATCTTCTTGCCACGGCAGATTATGAACCCGATTAGCCACCAGCCCTTGCATCAGAATGTGCCAGGCAGGGTGAAAACGCACATCATCCAGGCGCTGCCCGGTGGCATCGTAGCGCAGCAGCTCCGGCGGGTTGGCGTTAGCCAATCGCCCCAACTCCAACGACTCCTGTGTGCCTAACTGTTGGCCGAGAGAGGCCAGAACGTCAAGATCCCAGTTGGCCTGCTCACGTTGCACCGCTTCACGCAGCGGCGTATCAGAAAGAAAAAGATTACTGTTGCCCAAGGGCTTGGGCTGGTTGAAAACCGTATGCGTATTCCAGACCATTGTTTGACTCCCTGATTAACTATCAAGGTCATTATGGTCGTTGAGGGGATTTCTGCCGGAGACGGGATCACAAGATGGAAGATTGGAGATAGAGGCGGAGAATCCCCGCCCCTGAGATAACGTTATACTCTAAATAATTCGAGTTGCATGTAGGCGGCAAGTCCGAGAGTCGCCAGGAGCATAGCTCACTATGTGACTGGTGCGAACGGACGCAGCCAACACCCAGGCAACTTGAAGTATGACGAGTATATCAGCTACGCTGACGCACCGCTTCAAACAGACAGATCCCGGTAGCCACCGAAACGTTGAGCGAAGAAACCGTGCCCGCCATCGGGATACTGATCAGTTCATCGCAATGCTCGCGGGTCAAACGACGCATACCTTCACCTTCAGCCCCCATCACCAGCGCCATCGGCCCGGTCATTTTGCTTTGGTACAGCGTATGGTCGGCCTCACCGGCAGTCCCCACGATCCAGATATTCATCTCTTGCAGCAGACGCAAAGTACGCGCCAGATTGGTGACGCTGATCAACGGCACGTTTTCCGCCGCACCGCAGGCCACTTTCTTTGCCGTCGCGTTCAGTTGCGCAGAGCGATCGCGCGGGACGATCACCGCATGCACTCCGGCCGCATCGGCGCTGCGCAGACAGGCACCGAGGTTATGCGGATCGGTCACGCCGTCCAGCACCAGCAGGAAGGGGGTTGCAACGCTTTCCAGCAGGCCCGGCAAGTCGTTTTCCTGATATTTGCGCCCTTCACGCACCCGCGCGATGATTCCCTGATGAACCGCGCCTTCCGCCTTTTCATCCAGCCATTGGCGGTTAGCCACCTGGATCACAATGCCGGTCGCTTCCAGTTCGGCAATCAGCGGTTGCAGGCGACGATCGTCGCGCCCTTTGAGAATAAACACTTCCAGGAAGCGTTGTGGATCGCGCTCTAACAGGGCTTTGACGGCGTGAATACCGTAAATAATTTCGCTCATGATGCTCTTTTAACTGTGCGGCCGGGGGAAACCCGGCCGGGGATAATAACGTGCTGCCGGTTAACCCTGCGCAGCACCTTTGCTCTTGCTGGCGCGTTTGGCTTTGGTCGCTGCCGCTATCTTTTTGGTTTTTTCAGACGGTTTTTTGGCTTTCGCCTTTTTGTCTTTCTTCACCTTATCGGCAGGTTTGGCCCCTTCTTTGCGAAAGGCACTGTCCGGCTCAAAGTTGGCCGGTGGTTTGCCGCCACGGCGCTTTGGCTTGGCCTGAGAACGCCCCGCACCGGCACCATCACGCAGGGTACGCTGGCCACCGTTTTTGGCGCGCTCGCGTTCAGTTTTGCCTTCACCACGCGGTTTACGGGTACTGGAGACCAGTGCGAAGTCGATCTTGCGCTCGTCCATATGCACCGCATCAACGCGGATCTCTACCGTATCCCCCAAGCGATAAACCACGCCTGAAGACTCGCCGATCAGCCGCTGGCCAATATTATCGTAGCGATAGTAATCGTTATCCAGCGTCGATACGTGCACCAAACCGTCGATAAACAGATCGTTCAAGCGGACAAAGAAGCCAAAACCGGTGACGCTGGCAATAATGCCGCTGAACACTTCACCGACATGATCCTGCATGAAGTCACACTTCAGCCAGTCGGCTACGTTACGCGTGGCTTCATCCGCACGGCGCTCGGTCATCGAGCAATGTGCGCCCAGTTGCAGCATCTCTTCAAAGTCGCTGTGCCAGCCGCCGGTCGGCGTCCAGCGCTCTTTCTGCTCACCATGTTCTTTAGCCAGCAGGTACTTGATGGCACGGTGTAATGACAGATCCGGATAACGGCGGATCGGTGAAGTGAAGTGGCCATAAGACGCCAGCGCCAAGCCAAAGTGACCACGGTTTTCTGGATCGTAGATCGCTTGTTTCATTGAACGCAGCAACATGGTTTGCAGCATTTCACGATCCGGGCGATCCGCCACTTCATCCATCAGGGTGGCGTAGTCTTTCGGCTGCGGCTTCAAACCCCCGCCCAGCGTCAGGCCCAACTCACTCAACACGCTACGCAGCGCGGTGATGTGATCGTCACTTGGGCGATCGTGCACGCGGAATAGCGCCGGTTCGCCGTTCTTTTCCACAAAACGCGCGGCAGCGATGTTCGCCATGATCATACATTCTTCGATCAGCTTGTGCGCGTCGTTACGTACCGTAGGCTCCACGCGCTCAATGCGCCGCTCGGCGTTGAAGATAAACTTGGCTTCTTCAGTTTCGAAGGCAATACCACCGCGCTCGGCGCGCGCCTGATCCAATACTTTATACAGCGCATGCAGTTCCTGCAGATGCTTAACCAGCGGATGATACTGCTCACGCAGATCCTGATCGCCCTGCAGAATATGCCAGACTTTGGTATAGGTTAAACGCGCATGGGAACTCATCACCGCTTCGTAGAATTTGTGCGAAGACAGCCTGCCCTGAGCGGAGATGGTCATCTCACACACCATGCACAGGCGATCGACCTGCGGGTTCAGCGAGCACAGGCCGTTGGACAGCACTTCCGGCAGCATCGGCACCACTTCAGACGGGAAATAGACCGAGGTGCCACGGGCACGGGCTTCGTCATCCAGTGCGGTACGCGGGCGCACGTAATAACTGACGTCGGCAATGGCCACCCACAGGCGCCAGCCGCCACCGCGTTTTTTCTCACAGAACACGGCATCATCGAAGTCACGGGCATCTTCACCGTCGATAGTCACTAGCGGCAGATGGCGCAGATCGACACGCCCTTTCTTGGCAGCCTCTGGTACTTGCTCGCTGAGATCGGCCACCTGTTTTTCCACCTGTGGTGGCCAGGTATGGGGGATCTCATGGGTACGCAGTGCGATATCCACCGCCATGCTGGTGCCCATTTTATCACCCAGAACTTCGACTATCTTGCCAACCGCTTTGGTACGGCGCGTTGGACGCTGGGTCAGTTCCACCACCACCATATAGCCCATGCGCGCACCGCTGATGGAATCGGCAGGGATCAGGATATCGAAGCTCAGGCGGCCATCATCCGGCACCACAAAACCGGTACCGGCATCGGTAAAGTAACGGCCAACGATCTGGCTGGTCTTTGGCACCAGCACGCGCACGATACGCGCTTCGCGGCGGCCTTTGCGATCTTCACCCAAGGGTTGTGCCAGCACCACGTCGCCGTGGATCGCCATTTTCATCTGTTCAGCGGAGAGATAGAGATCGTCTTTGCGGCCATCAACGCGTAGGAAGCCGAAGCCGTCGCGGTGCCCAATCACGGTGCCACGCAGCAGATCCAGGCGCTCCGGCAGCGCATAGCACTGGCGGCGGGTAAACACTAACTGCCCGTCACGCTCCATCGCCCGCAGGCGACGACGCAACGCTTCCAACTGTTCTTCACCGGACAAATTCAGTTCATTGCCCAACTCTTCGCGGCTGGCCGGCGTTTCACGTTTCGCCAAATGGGCCAGGATAAATTCACGACTCGGGATTGGGGATTCGTATTTTTCTGCTTCTCGTTCCAGGAATGGATCTTGTGACATTGAGGTTCCTCCGTTGTCATCAGCAGGGTGTCGCTGAGCCTTGTGTTCTCAGCGACGCTTTATTCAACAAGCAACAGCTTGTAGAGCGGCGGATTTTCCTCAACCATATCGGCCAAAGTATGCTTATCCAGCTCTTCAAGGAAATTTTGTACGCTCTGGTAGAGCACCTGCTTCAGGCGGCAGGCTGAGGTGATATGGCAAAACTCGCGGCTGCAGTTAACCAGCGAAAGCGGTTCCAAGGCGCGCACCACATCGCCAAGGCGGATGGTTTCAGCCGGTTTACCCAACCGGATGCCACCGTTTTTGCCACGCACGGCGGTGACAAAGCCTTCGCGGCTCAACTGGTTGATGATTTTTACCATATGGTTGCGTGAAACGCCGTACACCTCCGTCACTTCCGAGATGCTGGTCATTTTGTCCGCTGGCAATGATGCCAGGTAGATCAATGCCCGCAGGCCATAATCAGTAAAACTTGTTAACTGCACGTCTACCTCTGGGTATCAGGTTACTTGACTGATTTGGGATGACTCCCTTGGATAATAAACCAGCCGGAGAGTTCGCAGCTAATTATTTAGCGCTGGGAAGGCTCTTAACTAGCAGAATGAAAGGATTTTTTGATGTGGAACCACTATCGCAGAGAAAAACAAACCGGGACAGTGCCCGGTTTGTGTGATGGGGTAGCAAATGATTACGCGTCGAATGGGTCACGCAGAATCATGGTTTCACTACGATCTGGGCCGGTCGAGATAATATCTACCGGTACACCCGTCAGTTCTTCAATGCGCTTGATGTAGTTCAGCGCTGCCTGTGGCAGTTTGCTGTGCTCTTGCACACCAAAAGTGGTCTCACTCCAGCCTGGCAGGGTTTCGTAGATCGGCTCAATGCCTTCCCAACCTTCTGCGGCCAACGGCGTGGTGGTCATTTCGCGGCCATCTGGCATACGGTAAGCCACACAGATCTTCACTTCTTTCAGGCCGTCCAGCACGTCCAACTTGGTCAGGCAGAAGCCGGACAAGGAGTTGATCTGCACCGCACGACGCACCGCGACCGCATCCAGCCAGCCGGTACGACGGCGACGGCCGGTAGTGGCGCCAAATTCGTTACCCTGCTTGCACAGGTATTCGCCGGTTTCGTCGAACAGCTCGGTTGGGAACGGGCCTGCGCCTACGCGGGTAGAATAGGCCTTCACGATGCCCAGCACGTAGTCCACATAACGCGGGCCAATGCCTGAACCGGTAGCCACGCCACCTGCGGTGGTGTTGGAAGAGGTGACGTACGGATAGGTACCGTGATCGATATCCAGCAGCGTGCCCTGCGCGCCTTCGAACATGATCAGATCGCCACGCTTGCGCGCACCGTCCAGCAGTTCGGAAACATCAACCACCATCGCGGTCAGGATGTCGGCAACCGCCAGCACGTCGTCCAGCGTTTTCTGGTAGTCGACGGCGTCTACTTTGTAGTAGTTAACCAACTGGAAGTTGTGATAATCGATGATGTCTTTCAGCTTCACAGCGAAAGTGGCTTTGTCG
This sequence comes from Serratia sp. MMO-28, assembly GCF_037199905.1. NCBI lineage: Bacteria > Pseudomonadati > Pseudomonadota > Gammaproteobacteria > Enterobacterales > Yersiniaceae > Serratia > Serratia sp. MMO-28. The sequence continues at coordinate 177,851 of NZ_JBBCVB010000002.1, read as the reverse complement.
AACAGATCGCCCACGCGCAGGCCACGGCGAGCCACCTTATCTTCATAAGCCGGGCCGATACCACGACCGGTGGTGCCGATCGCTTTCGCGCCGCGTGCTTTTTCACGCGCGTTATCCAGCGCAACGTGATAAGGCAGGATCAGCGGGCAGGCTTCGGACAGTAACAGACGTTCGCGTACCGGGATGCCGCGCGCTTCGAGTTCACCCATCTCCTTCATCAACGCATCGGGGGCCAGAACCACACCGTTGCCGATGATGCTGGTGACGTTTTCACGCAAGATGCCTGAGGGAATTAAATGAAGAACGGTTTTTTCACCGTTGATAACCAGAGTGTGGCCAGCGTTATGGCCACCTTGGTAGCGCACAACATATTGAGCCCGTTCAGTCAGCAGGTCTACGACCTTACCCTTACCTTCGTCACCCCATTGGGTGCCCAGTACGACGACGTTCTTACCCATTTTCAAAATCACCGATTGCTTAAAAATGGATTCTACCATCGTAATTCTTGAGTTTCAGCACTTTTAGCATACGATTGCATACTTTTTCGGCTAAACTTTAAACCCCTACGCGGCTACGCAACATGTAGTAGATCACACAGCCTGCAACCACTATTCCACCGCCAAAACGCCGCAGTGTGGAATCTGGTAACTGCGTCATCGCCAGGATCATTTTGCGCCAAGCCTGTGGAAACAGCATCGGTCCCAACCCTTCTAATACCAAAACCAGCCCGAGCGCCAGCCAGATCGTCGAATTCATATCTTCCCCCAATAAGAAGGGCCCGCGATTAACGGGCCCCTGATATCACTATGCTGGCATTATCTGTTGCGCGTAGGTTCCGGCGATTTCATGTAGCGGAAGAAATCGCTGTCCGGGCTCAGCACCATCACGTCCTGGTTGCCTGGGCCAAAGCTGGCCTCATAAGCACGCAGGCTACGGATGAAAGCATAAAAATCCGGATCCTGGCTGAAGGCTGCGGCGAACAGTCTGGCCGCTTCTGCATCACCGGCACCGCGGGTGATACGTGCCTGCCGTTCCGCTTCCGCGATCGTACGGGTCACTTCGTAGTCGGCAGTGGCGCGCAGCTTCTCGGCTTCTTCCTGGCCTTGCGAACGGTGACGACGGGCTACCGCTTCACGCTCTGCACGCATACGCTGGAAGATCGCATCAGACACTTCAGCCGGCAGGTTGATCTGCTTGATCCGCACGTCAACCACTTCAATCCCCAGTGCCGCCATGCTGTTCGGGTTAACGGCTGGTTGCTTGCCCGTGGTTTCCCGCTCAACGCGCGCTGCGGCAGTAGCGATAGCATCATCCGCTTCCGTGGTCACGGCTTCTTCACCGTCACCAACGGTACCGGTGTTCAGCGCATCACGCACGTCGGCCATCAGGCGGCCGCGTGAGTCGGTGACGATATCACGCACGTCCAAACGACCAATCTCAGAACGCAGACGGTCACTGAACTTACGTTTCAGCAGCACTTCCGCCTGAGAAACATCACCACCACCGGTGGCCAGGTAGTAGCGGCTGAAATCGCTGATACGCCATTTCAGGTAAGAGTCGACGATCAGGTCTTTCTTCTCGCTGGTAACGAAGCGATCGGCCTGGTTATCCATGGTCTGGATACGTGCATCCAGCCTTTTCACGGTTTCAACGAACGGGATCTTGAAGTGCAGACCCGGCGCATACACCCGTGGTTTGTTTTCGTTGTCGCGCAGTACTTTGCCGAAACGCAGCACGATACCACGCTCGCCTTCCTGTACCACAAACATTGAGGTATAGAGTGCTACCAGCACCACAGCGACGATAACTATGAAAGACTTACGCATTGATTATTCTCTCCCTACGCGAGTGTTGTCGCTACGCTGCGTATTTGCCCGGCGTTGGTCCATGATCGAACCTGCGCTGGTGCTACTGGTGCCCGCATCTGCCGTATTGCTGGTAGAAGGAGCTGGGTTGAGACGAATCAGGCTGGTATCTTTACTGCCTTCGGTCGCCGCTTTACCGGTCTGGCCACGCAACATCTGATCCAGAGGTAACACCATCAGATTGTTATTACCTTTGTCATTCACCAGCACCTTGCGGGTATGGCTCAGGACTTTTTCCATGGTTTCGATATACAGACGCTCGCGGGTAATTTCCGGTGCAGATTTGTATTCCGGCAACAGTTTGGCAAAGCGCGCCACTTCACCCTGAGCTTCCAGAACCGTACGGGCTTCATAGGCTCTGGCATCTTCTAACAGACGCTGCGCCTGACCGTTAGCACGCGGCTGAACTTCGTTAGCGTAAGCTTCCGCTTCACGGATGTATTGCTGTTCGTTCTCACGTGCGGCAATCGCATCATCAAACGCGGCCTTCACTTCTTCCGGCGGACGTGCAGCCTGGAAGTTGACGTCCAGCAGAGTGATCCCCATTTTGTACGGCCGAATGGTTTCTTCCAGTACACGCTGAGTGTCGCTACGCACGATGGTACGGCCTTCGGTCAGGATCTTGTCCATGGTGTATTTGCCGATAACGCCACGCAGCGCACTGTCAGTGGCCTGCCTCAGGCTGTCATTGGCATCGGTCACGCTGAACAGATAAGCTGCCGGATCGGTCACGCGGTACTGCACGTTCATTTCTACGCGCACCACGTTTTCGTCGGACGTCAGCATCACGCCGGAGGCTGCCAGTTCACGCACCGATTCCACGTTCACCGGACGTACTTCATCAATGAAGGTCGGTTTCCAGTTCAGGCCCGGCTGTACCAGATGGCTGAACTTACCAAAGCGTGTTACCACACCGCGCTCGGCTTCTTTGATGGTATAGAAACCGCTTGCGGCCCAGATCACTACCGCCGCAACCGCAGCAATACCGATAATTCGGCCACTGAAGTTTGGCCCGGCAGAACCCGTGCCACCGCTGTTATTGCTGTTGGAGCCTTTGCCCCCGCCCAAGCTGCTCAATTTCTTGCTCAGCTTGCGGAAGATATCATCTAAATCCGGTGGCCCTTGATCGCGACCGCCTTTATTGTTACCGCCAGAGTTGCCGCCATTGTTATTGCTGCTCCCCCACGGGTCGCGGTCCTGTCCGTTATTACCGGGCTGATTCCACGCCATGTTTTAGCTCCATTATTCTGTGATTGGGTACTTCAGGCTAACGCTTAATCCACGCGGCATTAAGCGAGCACTCAAATGTAACAGTATATGATCATACGATAAAGTTAATCAGATCCTGTTCCTGCTTACAGAGGCGACGCCATTCAACGATCGGCATGCGTACCACCACACCGATACTGCCGTCCTCTTCATTCCATTCTTTTTCGATTGCCTGAAGCTGATAGAAACGGCTACGAAGACGGCCCGCCTGCGGAGGTAAACGCAGTTCATAATGCGCGATTTCCCCCGATAAGCGCTCCGTCAACGCCTGAAATAGCAACGGGATACCTTCTCCGCTGGCGGCGGACAGCCACACGCGAATCGGTAAGTTTTCATCGTTGCGATCGATACGCGGGACAAAATCATCCAACATATCTATTTTGTTCATCACGAGCAGTGATGGGATCTCATCCGACTCAATCTCTGCCAATACGGTATTCACCGCTTCGATGTTCTCTTCCACCCGGGTATCCGCAGCGTCGATCACATGTAACAGCAGAGAGGCCTGGCGTGTCTCCTGCAGCGTCGCTTTAAATGCGGCAACAAGATCGTGCGGCAGGTGCCGGATAAAGCCTACGGTATCCGCCAACACGGTATCGCCTACGTCCGCTACGTCAATACGCCGCAGGGTAGGATCCAGGGTGGCAAATAGCTGATCTGCCACATAAACCTCGGCAGATGTCATTCGGTTGAACAGCGTGGATTTACCGGCGTTGGTGTACCCCACCAGCGATACGGTCGGCACATCGGCACGGGTGCGGGCTCGCCGCCCCTGCTCGCGCTGCTTCTCCACCCGCTCAAGGCGCTTGAGAATCAGGCTGATGCGATCGCGCAGTAAACGACGGTCGGTTTCTAGCTGGGTTTCCCCCGGTCCGCGCAGGCCAATCCCCCCTTTCTGACGTTCAAGGTGTGTCCAGCCACGAACCAGACGGGTGGCAATATGGCGCAACTGCGCCAGTTCTACCTGCAGCTTACCTTCATGAGTACGGGCACGCTGGGCAAAGATATCTAAAATCAACCCGGTGCGATCGATCACCCGGCATTCACACAGACGTTCGAGATTTCTCTCCTGCGCCGGGGAAAGGGAATGATCAAACAGGACAACAGACGCGCCACTGGCTTTCACCGCATCTGCAATTTCTTCGGCCTTTCCTTCACCGACAAAGTATTTGGGATGCGGCGCTTTGCGGCTACCCGTCACCACTTGCAAAGCCTCGACGCCCGCAGAGGACACCAGCGATTCGAACTCACTGAGATCTTCTGTATCTTTGTCTTGCGAGAAATAGATATGAACCAGGACGGCCTGCTCACCGGCTTCATAACGGTCAAACAAGCGTGCAACCTCTCAAGCGGACAAAAACCGCGAGTTTGGGGGGCATAAACAGCACTTTACTGTTTATGCTCCCCGTCATGGTTGACTCGCAACGCGCCTTATTCAGCGTCATCGCTTTCCTGCTGCGGCTGTTGCGGCGCAGACGGGTTGTTACCATGGTGATAGTTACTGGTGCCGCTGCTCGGATTGTTGCTGTGGTGCGATACCGGGCGTGACGGGACAACGGTAGAGATAGCGTGCTTATAAACCATCTGGCTCACCGTGTTCTTCAACAGGATGACAAACTGGTCAAAAGACTCAATCTGGCCTTGCAGCTTAATACCATTCACCAAATAAATAGAAACCGGAACACGTTCACGACGCAATGCGTTCAGGAACGGATCTTGCAAAGATTGCCCCTTAGCCATTCTATCTTTTCCTTATTTGCTTGTTGTTTGTAACTAAGAACCTGTCGGCTCTAAAATAAACGACCTAAAAAATTTGCGCGCTGAATACTCATCAATTGTACACAATCACTCAACCTATGCACTAACAACCTGTATTACCGAGTCCAAAGCCTCTCCCGGCTTTTCACTGTCCAACCAACGAACCGACTCCCAACCCCGTAACCAGGTCATTTGGCGCTTGGCCAATTGACGTGTTGCGCAAATACCACGATAAACCATTTCATCGTAACTAATTTCACCAGACAAATATGACCACATCTGGCGATAACCGACACAGCGAATGGAAGGCAAATCCGTATGCAAATCACCCCGTGCAAAAAGCGCACGCGCTTCCGTCTCAAAACCTGCCGCCAACATCTGCTCGAAGCGCTGCGCAATGCGTTGATGCAACAACTCACGGCTGACTGGCGCTATCGCAAATTGGTGAACATGATAAGGTAACGATTCACCCGAAATTTTAGTCAGTTCCGTTAAAGTTTTACCCGAAATAAAAAAAACTTCCAGTGCTCTGGAGAGTCTCTGCGGATCATTGGGATGAATTCGCATGGCCGCCACCGGGTCAATATCCTGCAATTGACGGTGCAATGCCTCCCAACCCTGCTCTGCCGCCTGCTGCTCAATACGCTCACGCACCGCCGGATCGGCAGACGGCAAGGGTGACAATCCTTCCAACAACGCCTTGAAATACAGCATGGTACCGCCGACCAACAGCGGGATTCGCCCAGCGGCGGTGATCTCGCCCATCTCTTTCAGCGCATCGGCGCGAAAATCCGCGGCAGAATAGGCTTGCGCCGGATCGCGAATATCGATCAGGCGATGCGGGGCCTGTGCCAGTTCCTCTGCCGTTGGTTTGGCGGTGCCGATATCCATCCCACGATAAATCAACGCAGAGTCTACGCTGATCAGTTCCACCGGCAGGCGCTCACGCAGCGCCATTGCCAGCGCGGTCTTGCCCGAGGCCGTTGGCCCCATGATAAAAATGGCCGGGGGGCGATGTGTCATTTCAGTATCAGTCATGCTTAAGCGCTGCCAGTGCAGCCTGTAAATCAACAGGTTGTAAAAGACCACCGGGTGGAGATTTGACCAGATGCGGGCAAAGTCGTTCCACGTCGGTCAACAATTGTATCGCTTGCGAGTTGTTCCACTGTTCATGTTCACTGCCTAAATGGCGGGCGATCCAGGTGGCCAGCACGGTGGGCGACATCTCCTGATGCTCGGCCAGATAGCCTAACAGCTCAGGTATCAGTTTTTGTAAATTTTGTTGCCGTAACGGTAAAGGAACTGCGCGCAGCGTCACACGCCCGTGATCGGATTGCAGTTCCAGCCCCATTTTTACCAGCAAAGCCTGGTGCTGCACACAGGCCGCAGCTTCATTTTTATTCAGTGTCAGCTTGATCGGAATCAGCAGCGGCTGTGGCCGTAGGCCTTCTTCCGGCGGGCAAAGCTGTGCCTGGCGCAACCAACGCTCGGCGATCGGCAAATTCAGTATCACCAGTTGCTGACGTTGCTCGATCAGTGCATAGCTTGGGGGGTAAACCATCAACACGCGGCCAAAGCTGTGCTGGTTACCGGCCAATGGCGCTTCCTGTTCCGCTTTAGCGGGCGGGAACAAAGGCGGCTTGCCCTGCTCCGGCGCGGCTTCCGTTAACGCCGGTGCTGCCTGCAACAGCTTGCCGTACAGCTCACCCTCACGTTTCTGATAACCGGGCCCGGCCTGATAAGGCGGCTGGGGCGTGCGTTCACGCGCCACGGAAGGGGCTACGGGCTGCGGCTCACGCGGTGGGGCAGGCTGCGAAAAATGGTTGCCACCGGCCGCCACACGGTTTTCCGGCTGCCATGCGGGCACTTCCTGTGCACCTTGTTCCTCTGCCAACGGCAAGGGCATGTTACCAGCCTGCTGCAACACGGTCGTAACCGCCTGATAGATAAAATCATGCACCAGCCGCGCCTGATGGAAACGCACTTCATGTTTTGCCGGATGCACGTTCACATCCACCTGATGGGGATCCACTTCCAGATAAAGCACGTAAGCTGGCTGCTGATCGTCTTTCAACTGATCCTGATACGCCTGGCGGATGGCATGATTGATCAGACGATCGCGCATCATCCGGCTGTTAACGTAGCAGTGTTGCATTTCCCCCAGTTGGCGTGCGCCTTCTGGGTCGGCCACCCAACCGCGAATGGTGAGATCGCCATGCTGCCAGGAGATCGCCAGCGCATGCTGCAAAAAGGCCGGGCCACAGATGCTGGCCAAGCGGCGTTCGTGCTGGCTTTCTTCTTTGGCTGCGCGATACTGGCGTATCAGCTTGCCGTTGTGATTCAGGTTGATTGCCACATCGAAACGCGCCAGCGCAATGCGCCGCACCACTTCATCAATGTGGCCGAATTCGGTTTTTTCCGTGCGCATGAACTTGCGCCGTGCCGGGGTGTTGTAAAACAGATCGAGCACTTCTACCGTGCTGCCCACCGGATGAGCAGCGGGCTTCACCGTAACGGCCTGATCGCGCCCTTCCGCATAGGCCTGCCAGGCCTCATTTTGCTCTTCAGTGCGTGAGGTGAGCGTCAGGCGTGAAACTGAACTGATACTGGCCAGCGCTTCGCCGCGAAAACCCAAGCTGACGATCGCTTCTAAATCGTCGAGGGTGCTGATTTTACTGGTGGCATGGCGCGCCAGCGCCAAGGCAAGATCGGCTTTACCAATCCCACAGCCGTTATCACGAATGCGGATCAGCTTGGCACCGCCGCGTTCGATATCAATATCAATACGCGTCGCGCCCGCGTCCAGACTGTTTTCTACCAGTTCCTTCACTACCGACGCAGGCCGCTCAACCACTTCTCCGGCGGCAATTTGGTTGGCAAGCTGTGGCGGTAACACCTGGATAGGCATGCGAATCCCTCTGTTGTATGGCATCAAACCTACGGAATGATCAATGTCCGATCGAGCGGCGCGACATCCGACTTTAATTTGTTCACACTTTTCAGTTCGCTGACGCTGACACCATAACGCGCCGCAATGGATGACAGGGTATCACCGCGTACCACTTTGTGCCTGGTCGGCTTACTCGCTTTGGCTTTAGCCGGGGCTGCGGCGCTGGCCCCGGCTGGCACCTTCAGACGCTGCCCCACCCAAACCCCATCTTTCTTCAGGCTGTTGAGCTTGCGCAGCGTGGCCATGCTGGTGCCATAGCTATCGGCAATGCCGGAAAGCGTTTCCGCCCGCTGCACCACGTGGATCTGGGTTTTCCCCGTGCTCACGCTGCGCGGGCTATCGGCCACCGGATCCGGCTGCTGCAAATCTTTTACTCTGGAGTTAACCGCCGCTGCGACCTGCAGAGGACGGTTTTCGACCTTTGGGTCGGCTTGTAGCGGATGCGCCAGGAAATAACTGCGCAGGCCGTTGTGGATCGCCTGTGCAATTTTCTCCTGATACGCGCTACTGCCCAGCAGTCGCTCCTCCGTGCTATTACTGATAAACCCGGTTTCCACCAGCAGCGATGGAATATCCGGCGAACGCAGCACTCCCAGGCTGGCGTGTTCCGGACGGCGTTTGTGCAGTGAACCGACACGCTGTAACTGCTGCAAGACCTTCACCGCCACGTCGTAACCGACGCGTTGTGAATGACCAAACTGCAAATCCAGCACTGCCTGGCTCAGATAAGGATCGGCCTGGCTGTTGGCCAGCAGATCGCCCGCACCGCCCAGCAGTTCGGACTGTTTCTCGTGCTGTTCCAGCCAGCCGGCCATCTCGCTGTTGGCGCGGCGGTTGGACAACACCCACACCGACGCCCCATTGGCGCTGCGGTTAGGCGCAGCATCCGCGTGAATAGAAACCAGCACGTTAGCGCCCTGTTTGCGCGCCACATCGGAACGCCCCATTACCGAAATAAAGTAGTCACCGTTACGCGTCATCACCGGTTTAAACATCGGATCGGCATCCAACAACGCCCGCAGACGATGCGCAATAGCGATGGTCACATTTTTCTCTTTCAGGCCGTTTGGCCCGATGGCACCTGGGTCCTGCCCACCGTGCCCGGCATCAATCGCCACCACCACGCGATCGCCAGAACCGGCAGATACCCGGCTGCTGCGTGGCGTAATTTCCGTTGCAATGCCGGATACTGCCGCGGATTGGTTGTTAAACGGACTGGAACCGATAGGCGCTACCGGCGTTTTACGCGCCGGCTCACGGGCTACCGGCGCCTTGCGCACGCTACTGATGTTCGGGTTACCTTCAGCGGTAATGGTGAACACCACGGTATAGGTACCGCCATTCTGGCGCGTTACCGCCCGGGTTTTCGCATGCTGGGTCAAATCAAACACCAACCGCACGCTTTGGGCATCTTTCGGCGTGCTGGAGCGAATGCTTTTCACCAGGTTATGGCCGCTGAAGTTGAGCGGCAGGCCGCCCACTTTGCCGCTCTGGTTCACATCCAGAATCACGCGATCCGGCCCGCGCACGGTAGAAAATGCATAATCCGGCGGGCCAGTGAAGCTCACTGTAACCGTGGCTTCACGCTGGGCATTAGTGACGTTGATATTGGATAACGATGAAGCTGCCAGTGCGCCAAACGGCCCCAGCAATGCGAGCAGGGCAATAGCGGTGAGTCTTTTCAACACATGCATCATGAAAACGTCATCCCTGTTGCCCATCAATACGGTCTAAAAGCTGGGCACCATAGGCGGAAATCGCCTGAATCTGCGCCTGCCGGCCTGCATCATGGTAACTGAGATGCAGCTCCAGATCGGGATCGGGCAATACACCGGTCCCCTGTTGCGGCCATTCCACCAGGCAAATGGCATCCTGCGCAAAGTAGTCGCGAATGCCCATAAATTCGAGTTCTTCCGGATCGGCTAAGCGATACAGATCAAAGTGATATACCGCCAGCGGTTGCAGCGCATAAGGTTCAACCAGGGTATACGTCGGGCTTTTCACGTTGCCCTGATGGCCCAAAGCCTGCAGAAAACCGCGGCTGAAGGTGGTTTTACCCGCCCCCAAGTCACCGTAAAGATAAATAACGCTGGCACGATCGCACGCCTTAGCCAAAGCGGCACCCAGTGCGACAGTCGCTGCCTCATCCGGCAGAGGTAAAACGAGTTCTTTCATTCGATAATATCTATTTTGCCAACTCAGGATTAACGTAATGAGGGATCATCGGCAACAGATCGGTCGCCAGCAGTCCTCTTGTTCCTTGCTTTTCTGCCACAAGATCCGCAGCGGCACCGTGCACCACACAACCTGCACAGGCAGCATCATACAGCGGAAGCTTTTGTGCCAGCAAACCACCGATAATCCCCGACAGCACATCTCCCATGCCGCCTGATGCCATACCGGCGTTACCGACGTCGGCGATCGCGACGTCACCCTGCTGATCGGCAATCAGCGTACCGGCCCCTTTCAGCAGCGCCACCCCACCGTATTGCGCCACCAGTTTGCGTACCGCAAGTAAGCGATCACTCTCAATATCAGCCGTGCTGCAATTCAATAACCGTGCCGCTTCGCCAGGATGGGGGGTCAACACACGATTCTGACGCTTCTCAGGATGTAATGCCAGTAAGTTCAGTGCGTCCGCGTCCCATAATGCCGGTTTATCACTGGTTTGCAGCAGCTTCAGCGCATTCTTGCCCCAGTCTCCCTGCCCCAGCCCAGGGCCGATCACCACCACATCGGCCCATTCGAGCGCCTGTTGCAACGCGTCGTCACTCAGGCGCTGCACCATCAGCTCCGGGCACGCGGTCAACAATGGGCCGACGTGTTCAACGTGAGTAAGCACTCGCACCAAACCAGCACCGCTTCGCAGTGCTGCCTCTGCCGCCATGCGGATGGCGCCACCGAAACCGTGGTCACCGCCAATGACCAGCAAACGACCATGATCGCCTTTGTGAGAACATGGGCGACGTGGCTTCAGCCACTGCCCAAGATCTCTAGCGGTAATCCGCTGAATCTGCGCTGGTTGCTTTGCCAGCCAGTCACTCAATCCTAACGAACTGTAATGAAGTTGCCCAACCCAGTCACGCGCTTGCCCGGTCAGAAGCCCCGGTTTGAGGGCAATAAACGTCAGAGTCTGTGCCGCGCGGATAACGGCCCCCGGTACAGCACCGCTTTCTGCCAACAGGCCGGAAGGAATATCCAACGCGATCACCGGCGCACTGGCGCGATTGGCAGCTTCGATCAGCGCGTCATACGGAGCTCTGGGCGCAGCCCCTAACCCAGTGCCGAGCAGGCCATCGATAATCAGATCGATATCCTGCGGCCAACGGCTGCTGGCTGGCAGAATATCACCGCCACTGTCCAGCCAGGCTTGCCGGGCGCTTGCCGCCTCAGGCGGCAATGGGCGCGAACCTGCACAGGCGATCAGCGTCACTTTAATGCCATCGGCCGCCGCCAGGCGGGCTACCACATAGCCATCGCCACCGTTGTTGCCATGGCCACACAGCACCAGCCAGTGGCGGCTGGCCGGATAGCTATCGCGCGCCAGTGCGTAAGCCGCAGAACCGGCACGCAGCATCAATAGATAGAGGGAAATGCCAAGCGCGGCGGCCGCAACAGGTTCCGCCTGTCGGATCCAATCTGCAGACCAGACTGAATGTGGTAAACTGTCGGCGTATGGTTTCTCACTATGGCTCGTCATGACACATCCCCTCGATCTCGCTCAGCTCGCCCAACATATCAAGCAATGGGGGCAATCGCTAGGATTCCAGCAGGTTGGCATCTGTGATACCGATCTGAGTGTGGAAGAACCCAAGTTGCAGGCGTGGCTGGACAAACAGTATCACGGTGAAATGGCCTGGATGGCGCGCCACGGCATGCTGCGCGCGCGGCCGCATGAACTGTTGCCCGGCACGCTGCGTGTGATCAGCGTGCGGATGAACTATCTGCCCGCCAAAGCCGCCTTTGCCAGCACGCTGCAAAATGCGCAGCTCGGCTATGTCAGCCGTTACGCGCTGGGGCGTGATTATCACAAGCTGCTGCGCCAGCGGCTAAAAAAGCTTGGTGAACAGATACAGGCTTATTGTGGTGAACTGAATTTTCGGCCCTTCGTCGATTCGGCACCGATCATGGAACGTGCGCTGGCGGCCAAAGCCGGGATTGGCTGGGTTGGTAAACACTCACTGATACTCAATCGCGAAGCCGGTTCCTGGTTCTTTCTGGGGGAGTTGCTGATCGATTTACCGCTGCCGGTCGACCGGCCGCAGGAAGAACAGTGCGGCCGCTGCGTGGCCTGTATCACCACCTGCCCGACCGGCGCTATTGTTGCACCTTACACCGTGGATGCCCGGCGCTGTATTTCCTACCTGACCATCGAACTAGAAGGCGCTATTCCAGAAGAATTCCGCTCCCTGATGGGCAACCGTATCTACGGCTGCGACGATTGCCAGCTTATCTGCCCATGGAATCGTTTTTCACAGCTAACGGATGAAGATGATTTCAGCCCGCGCGCGGCGCTACATGCACCACAGTTGATCGATCTGTTCAGTTGGAACGAAGAAAAATTCCTGCGTATCACCGAAGGTTCCGCCATCCGGCGCATTGGTCACTTACGCTGGCTACGCAATATCGCCGTCGCCCTTGGCAACGCGCCTTATCAGGATCGGGTGGTGATCGCATTGCGTGCCCGCCAGGGGGAAGACGCAATGTTGGATGAACATATCCACTGGGCGTTGCAACAGCAGCTTGCTCGGCGTGAGGCCCAAGGGATTACCGTGCAAAGCCCGCAGAAAAAACGGTTGATTCGTGCGGTAGAAAAAGGATTACCGAGGGATGCGTGAAATCGCGTGCTCTAGCTCTCAGAGTCACCCTGTGGATTTGTGCATAAAAATAAAAACATCTTGTCTTTCAACCGCAACAAAAAGAGCAAGTGATCGAGATAACGTTTTATAAGAAATAAATATTGATTATTATCAATGAGATAAATATTTCATTTGTGTTATGTTGCTTTTTTAAGCTGCAGATATTATGTACATAAATTGTGGATAACTCTGTTCACAACGTTGCATCTGAATTTGAATAACAGAAGAAGAACCGCGCCAGGAGCGGCGTAGAACTGGGTTTTATCTGGAGAGAAAATTGGAGCGGGAAACGAGACTCGAACTCGCGACCCCGACCTTGGCAAGGTCGTGCTCTACCAACTGAGCTATTCCCGCATTGAGATGCTTTTGCATCCGGCCAACCAACAACAGCATGGCCTTTGAAATTTTTGGAGCGGGAAACGAGACTCGAACTCGCGACCCCGACCTTGGCAAGGTCGTGCTCTACCAACTGAGCTATTCCCGCGTCGCATGGGTACTACTTTTTACTGTTTTTTATTCATCATGCTACATCGGCAGCATGGTTGAATTTGGAGCGGGAAACGAACTTCCCACTGAACATCTAATTTATTGATTTAAAACCGCTTTCTATTACGGCACTTCGTAATATGGACCGCATTATGTACCAATAATCTCCCCTTAGCAACCCCGCGAATCAAGAAAGGTTGTCTCTTTGATTTGAGTGATTGCTTTATGAACATTAAGGTCGTTTTTATGGTCTGCTGCTTGCCAATAAGCTTTCTAAAGGTACGGCAGAAAGCAAGACAGCTTTTTTCTTTTCTGAGTCCAAATAACTGGACAGTATTCTCTCCTCTCCAACCTGAAAGAGAGAAAATACTTGCACAAGTGTGTCACAGCAGTGCAATCCCTCCGCCCCCATCTTCAAGCTCGTCGAGATACAGGATGGCAGTGGGGTTCTAGTAATCTGCCTACCTCATGAGCCTATGACACAAACTCTGAATGAATGGTTTCCAATATTCAGCGTGTATCTCCACCCAAAAAATCTAACTCAAACTAACAGATACCTTGCAAAAATAAATACTTGTCAGGCTTGGTCTGAACTACTGCATCTTTATGTCGCTTATATCAACCAGTACAGGGCGCGTTTGAGTTGTAGTTGTGCCATCACCCAACTGACCGAAATCATTCCAGCCCCAGGCCCATAAACGGCCCTGATCATCACGCACCAGCGTATGATAAGAACCTGCCGAAATCGCCACAACCTTACTGCCATCCAACGGGGAAAGATCCACCAATACGGGGCGATACTGATTTATAAATGTACCGTCACCCAACTGGCCGTGATTGTTATACCCCCAAGCCCATAGACGGCCTTGATCATCACGCGCCAGCGCATGATAAGAACCCGCTGAAACCTCCACAACCTTACTGCCATTCAAGGGTGCAAGATCAACCGCTACAGGATTTCGATATGGTGATTGTCTTGTACCATCGCCCAACTGACCGTTGGAATTATCACCCCATCCCCATAGACGACCCTGATCATCAAGAAGCAGAGTGAATTGGAAACCTGTCGAAAATGCTACAACCTTGCTGCCACCAAGCCACGCAAGATCCACCAACACAGGGCGAGTTTGAGTTGAAGATTGACCAATAATGCCAGTACCCCAAGCCCACAAACGCCCTTGATCGTCAGACACCATTATGTGGTTACTAGCTGCTATAACCGCCACAACTGTGCTACCGCCCAGCGATGTAAGATCCACTAGTCCGGGGCTAGTTCGATTACCTACACTCTTTCCATTGCCCAACTGGCCACCCGTGTTTGAACCCCAAGTCCAGAAACGTCCTTGGTCGTCGAGCGCCAAAGAGTAATTATAACCAGCCAAAACCGCCACGACTGTGCTACTGCCCAGCGCTGTAAGGTCTACTAGTACAGGGCTAGCCTGAAAAAGTGTTATCGTTCCATTACCCAACTGGCCGTACTCATTCTGCCCCCAAGCCCACAAACGCCCCTGATCATCAAGTACCAGAGTGTGAAAATAACCTACTGAACCCGCCACAATCATACTGTCATACAGCAGTCTATGATCCATCTGCACAGGTCGAGTTAGATTTGTAGATGAATTATTTCCGAGCTTTTTAAGACCCCAGTTCCATAATTTGCCTTCATCATTCAGAAAAAATGACTGAGCGTTTCTCGCTTCCATCCTGTCTATACTTCTTACAGCCCTCGCGCAGGTAAAAAATCTCTCACCCAACAACCGTGATGCAAACCCCGACAACGGATCTACCGCCCACAGTTGAATAACACCATTACCTCCCCACTGCGCCCAGACAGGATCAGGCGTATCGCACTGCACATCGACAGACACATCCAGATTGCCTGTTGATTTAAAACTCGATCTCAAGGCACCGGAACTGCCTTCGCTAAAGAAAGCCGAAGCCCCTCGTGGCGGACGAATGATCAACAGGAACTGCCCCTCGCCACTCTTGTGTGCGACTTGATAGCTCTGCCTGAACCCTGCACCAGGATATCCTGGCAACCCAGTTCTTTCCCCTACGGACGACAACACATACGCTGGCACATCCACACTGGGTGTCACCAGCTTATCAGCCATCGCGTTCAGATCTTTGGTATTGGCATAGTATTCTTTGACTAGATCGGTTGAGCCGGTCAGGCCCACATCGTTAATGCAAGCCTGCCTGTAAAAACCGGTTAAGTTAGCACAAGCCGCTTCACCCGCAGCACGCTGTTCAGGTGTCAGTTCCACGGGTTGTGTTGCAAATACAGGAACCGTATTACACCCTTCCGCAAACAGACACTCCCGTGGCTTAACCAGCCAGTCGCCGCCGAAAAGTGCATACAGCGCGGTCGAACTCAAGGGTGTATCCCGCCCTAAAACCTGACCATTACGGCGGATAAAGTCATTATCGGGGTTGCCGTCATTATTGCCCAACAGACCGCGTTCGCGCCCGGCATGTTTCTCCGGGCGAGTGAACTGCAGCTCCATAAACGGTTCTGGCTCGGTAAACTGCCCGTCCAGTACCGAAACATTAACCGCATAGCCATCAAACGGTCCATCCTGCGGCCAGATCACCGTCAGACTGCGCGGCTTGTTCGCCGACTCCCGTACAAACGCATCCACATAGAGCAGGCCACCACCGGGCAGTTGCATCAACCGCCGTGATGTTCCCAGCCAGGTGCCACCTGTGCCCCCTTTGGCCGGTGCGTAGAGATATTCACCATTAACCATGACTTCAAGTCCAACACTGAATGTGCCACTTCCCAGAATAGCAGGACGAAACTCCACCACATCATCCCCCACCTGCATGGCGGTTGAATACAACCAGGCGGCACCGAAACCGGGCAGAAAATTCGCCTGTACTTCATAGCCATGGACAGGCTGTTCCGCAGTATCGTGCACGCGCGACAGTATGTAGCGCCCTGTCGCCAGATAAGTGTATGCCATACCATCTGCGGTCACCATGTAAGGGTCACCCCAAACCCGGTCACAATCCTTGGTACCCGGCCTACAGTTACATACCAGGATATTGGGCTGCTCATCCACCACAAGCCCACCCACTGAAGCCTGAATACTTCCCCTGGTCACACCACGTGTGCTGCACACTGCACTGGCCTTAAATGTCTGACTACCAGGTGCCGGAATCGTGAATGAGGTTTGTTCCGGCTGCAACGGCGAGCCGGAAACACTGACCTGAACGGTTTGCGACCCTCTCGCGCTGACGGTTCCCGTTGTCTCTACCGTGTCACCCACATCGGCTGTAAACATGAGCGATGAAACCGAGGCAGTCTTACAGAAGTTGGCATTCTTATCCGCTTTACCGCAGAACAGGCCACCCACGCAGGCAATCAGCGGGGTGCTGATGGTGCCGCCTCTGGTCTCGCATTCCTCACGGTCATAGCTCACATTACCCGTAGGATCGTTATAAACCGAGCTTCCTTCAAGGCTGGCATATCCTGATGGGCGTCCGACAAAGATGGCTCTGGGTATAGAAGAGAGAGAAATGTCCTTGAAAGAAACCGAACCTGCACCATCACCGGCGTCTTGAACCCTTGCCACAGCATAGTTTGCTTCCACTTTTTGATCGACAATGTCGAGTGAAGCCCCTATACCAATTTCAGCTTTGATGCCAAAATATTTCAGAAAATCAGAAAGCCCTGTGGATGCAGACAGACTCACTTCAGGTTTGATCGCAAAGGATGCATTTGATGTATGCCCCCATTGCTTGACGGCTGCCGGATTGTGAGTTTCGATGGCAGCACCCATGTTAAGCTCTGTTTTGGCCTCCACCTTCAACAGATTGAATTCGCCACCAAAGAAGGAGAAAGGCTCAAGTTTCAGCGCCGCACCTAAACCCACGCTGCTACCCGAAGAGGCATCCAGCCACCAGGGGGTATCGTCCAGTCCATTACCGGTGGGGTTTCCCAGACTGCTCATTTCAATTTTAGGCGGTGCCAATCCTTCGAGATAGGAGACTTTGCCCTCCAGGCTAAAAAACGAGGCAAAAAACGAACTGATCCCCGCATTGGACCTGGGTGTTAAGCCAATCCTAACTTCACCATAAGGACCGGCCTCCAGTTTCACCCCGATCAGATTCGCAAGCCGCAATAAAGGAATCCCTGTGGAAAGCGCGGGTAGAATATCTGTCGATGCATCCACTGTTACCGCACACTCAATAATCATGCCGTTAGCAGCAGCCGTATATTCAAGCCCCACATTCAACTTCGGAGATATTTCCAGAAAAGGTGTAAACACCACGCTCGCACTGCCTCCTGCACTACACTTGGCTTCGAGATCAACTTTTCTGCGCCCTGCATTTGTCAGCACCCTTGGAGTTGATTGAGACTGGATGCCACTTCGTTCTTCAGGACCAAAGTACTCAAGCTCAGGCTCACCCTGTTCCGTTGGCACTTGCAGTGCCGCCCCCTGACGGTAGGAGATAAACTCTGGCATCACACCTTCGCTCACCAGAGGATCGCTCTCCAGCAGTTGGTAGACGGAGGCAAGGTCAAAGTTAAGGATGGCGAGTTGCTGCCCGCTGCTGCCATTGACAACACGTATCACACGCCCACTGTAGGGGTAATCTCCACCTTCAGGCCGTGGGATACGGGCATTGACAAGTTGCCCTTCTGTCAGGTTGGCACCAGAGACTACCAGAGGTTTGAGCAGGGATTCCCCTGGGAAGTCAGCGTAGGTTTGTGCCAGAAAGCTTGTGATTTCAGCCATGCCAAACGCACTGCCCGGGTTAGGTAGTATGCCTTCACGGAACTGGGCTGGGTAATAGATGTTGTTGAGACTGATGGTTTGCACGCCTGCACGCGTGGGCCAGATTTCAACCACGACGGGTACGCTCCAGCGTTCGGCGATGGCGACCTGCCCTTTGTTGTTGAAGTCCGGACGAATACCGATGAGCAAACGGCCTGTTTGCATGCCAGCCGGTACATCGATATGCAAACGGCCAGTGACATGCTCGTCCCAGCGGATATAGTTTTTGTGGCTATGAGAAGGTACGTAATTGACTGTTTTTTCGTTTTCCTGAACACGGACTTCAAATTTCAGTTTGGCTTCATCCGTTCTGCTCAATGCACCAAGGTTCTTTCCTGCTGGATCTACCTTACTGAGGTCTGCAACATAACTACCACCCGGTTCAGCAACGATAAATTTTGTGCTGATTTCGGTTCTGTGCCAGGTGGGATCGGGATCGACAGCAGCAAGCACCAGGTTGTGGTTTTGATGCAAACGCGTGTTATGTGCAATGACTTCCGGGGTGTTTTGGGTTTTGAATGTTTTTTGCAGTTGTTCTTCCGTGCTGGGTGGAATGCGAGCATCGTTGTCACCAAGTGCCTGGGCGCGATCAATAAAGTCATCCAGGCTTTTGGGGTTGTTGATGAAGTTGTTGTTCCCCCCACCACCTCCGCTGCCTCCACTGCCTCCACTGCCTCCACTGCCTCCACTGCCTCCCAGCGTATATGTCACATGAATGAAGCAGATTGCATCATTATCCAGTTGCATCCCTGACAGGCAGGTGGTTCCGGCTGTAGAGGCAATACTGTATTCATTGGCACTGTTATTACCAACTCCGATGCTTTGTAAAACGACGGGGTGCCCTGTTTTATTGCGTACCTGAACACTGCCGTTCTGGCCTTCTTGTATGTGCAGTACAGAAGGGCTGCTCACCAGATCCAGTGTCTGCTGTATGATTTGGGCACGTACTGCGTCAATGCTGAATAATCCGGTCGTCAGCACCAGCAATGCAATCAGGCATGAGAACAGGCTGGAGCCACGCAGCTTACCCATGCGCGCAAGAATAAACACCATCAGCATGATGCCCAATGCGCTGAGCAAGGGTACTTGCCCCAAGGGCACGGCGACAGCGCCTGTATTGAACGTGATAATGATCTGGGGTGGCACTTGTGCCCATGCCAGCCCTGGCACCATTGCCGTCAGCATCATTGCAGGGTAAAAGATGATATTTTTTATGACTTTTGGTTTCATTTCAGAATTTGAATCCAGGCAAAATTAATCAAAAGCAGACCGAACCGTCCTGCTTTTGTAGAGATTTTTCATTGGTGTGAGGCAGTTATGGCAGCCTATTTAGAAAAGACATTGATGGACGATATATCAAAAAAATAGCGAAGCTGAGTCGCACAAAAGGGTTCTGGCACGATCAAGATGCGATGTTCTCTGAAATATTGAATCCGGCACTGCTACCCATCTGAAATTTTTACCCAACAATTTGATTGTCTTATTTTTATGACAAAATTTTGCATACAGGATAGGGCAATTGAATATTTTTGTAACCTACCAAGGTTGGTAGTTGTAAAATTGGCAGAAATCAGGTTCGATTTTTAAAAAATCTGTATAGCCTATGTCTAATGGGCTAAAAACTCTGGAACGCTACAAATGGAAAAATGGCAGGAAGATATGCTTTCTGCAAGCATGCATGCCAACACATCACCAGAGATTTTCAGTGCAGTGCTATTGGCTATGGAGACTCTGGGTTTTGAATATTTTTCCTATGGTATAAAGATACCTTTTGTGTATACGCAACCTCAGACCATCATATTGAGTAATTATCCTGACGAGTGGCGTCAACATTATGTCCATAATAATTATCAGGATAAGGACCCTGTTGTACTGCATGGGATGCAATCACAAAAACCATTTATATGGTCGGATAAGGCTTTTTCCTCTGCGACCCAACTATGGGATGAAGCGCAGTCTTTCGGGATACGCTTTGGGTGGTCCCAATCAAGTTTTGATGCCTTGGGGATCGGCGGTATTTTAAGTCTGTCACGCTCATCTAACAAGCTCACTGCAAAAGAGCTGAAACACAAGGAAGCACAGATGCGCTGGCTCACCCATGTTGCGCATCTGTCTTTTCGCCGTACGCTGAATGCCAGAACCTTCTTTAAATTGCTTTCTCCATTAAGCAGGCGTGAAACTGAGATATTGAAATGGACAGCGGATGGGAAATCTTCTCAGGATATCTCACAGATTTTAAAGATTTCAAAAAATACGGTCGATTTTCATGTCAAGAATGCAATTGTGAAACTGCAGACCAACAATAAAACGGCGGCAGTCGTAAGGGCTGCAATGTTGGGGTTGCTGTACGAATGTTAGTTGTTGCATGGCTTGCTGAACCCCTTCCACCAGCTTGCAGCAGACTTATCTCCAGTACTCCCAGAGCAATGCCATGTACCATCATGAGTGCTGGAGAACTGATGAACATTACCATCAGAGTCAATGGGGTATCTTTTTTTCCCACTTTCGACGGCATTACCAAACAACTCAAAAGAGTTTTTCGGCTCTGTGTCTGCTCCTATCTCACTAATATGGCAAACAATATGCGCCTTCTAAAGATTCATACTGTGTAACTGCATTATGACCTTCAGCCAAATATTCTACATCTATCGGTTCCGGTGGATAATCTTTCGTATAAGACCCTTCCAAAAATGAACGATACTGCTCCAATACATACAATGCTTGCTCAATAGTTAAAAGCACCTGCTGCTCTTGTACATATTCACACCCAATGAAGACCTTACCTTGGGTTACCATCACCCAATGAGCGTTACCTATGCCGAAATTGCCATCAGTGCTTTTTCCAGAAGCTAAATCAGTCAGGCTTTTTATCCAGATATCAACAGAATGGATCCCATATTGAATATCATTAGATAACCACCCTGAAACTTCACGGGCTCCATACCCCACTACATCTCCATCCAGGGTATTGCGAATTTCTCCCCCAATAGGGACGAATAATCTGCTCTTTTCATTCCACCAAAAAGTAATTTGATCATTTAACATTACTTTTTACCCCCATTATAGACAGGCCATGCCGTTGCGCCTGTTCCATCGGGCTTACCGTAAAAGCCTTGAATTTCCAGGCCACTGGATGATTTCCCGCTCCACATTTCTGTATTAGGTATTCTCTCAGAATTTTTAAACGCACTTTCGATCTCTTGGGCTGTCTGGCGTTTTGACCATTGTTCAGGGAAAAATGTGGTCTGGGCTTTCTTACTTACCCATTGTCCTGTATCCGGATCCCTAACAGAGATGTAACCTGTTGAAACGCCATTAGAATCTGGTGCTCCCGTTACTTTATCTATCTTAATATTCGGATCACGAACATAGTGCCCACCAGAACCAACTTTTGTTCCATCTTTAAGAGTTTTCACTTCCCCGTTCAGAATGTGATCCATCCTGATATATGCAGTTTGTGAATCTTTCCCAGCCTGTTCCTTCACCAGTTCCAGCGGTGTAGAGGAGGGTTTAAAGTCATCAAGATACTCACCAGCCTTCCATGACGGATTATTCTTTGCCGCATTAACTGTCACGGCTTCAGCCTTGGCCGCCGCTGCTTCCGCCGCAGTCTTACCCACCCCGATAGCGCCACCGGCACCAACCCCTCCAGGCACCACCGATTCCGCTGCCATTATACCGGCCTCGTTCAGACATATTATCGGCGCAGATTGGCATCCGGCAAGCGCCGCTCTAGCCAGAACAGCAACTTCCGCTGAGGCCGCAACAATAGTCACCCCACCTGCTACAATCAGATTCCCTTCAGCAACACCTTTAGCAATATTTGCTTTACAAGTCGAATCACAGTCTGGTGTTTTCCCTAACCAGAACCCAAGGTCTGACCCTATACCAAGGTTATTGTTCTCAAGCGCGTTCTTCCCGGCCTGTCCTCCCGCAACCGTATCTGCCGTGCTGTCACCCACAATACCCCCGGCCAAACCTGCTGCCAGGGTGCCCAGCGCACTGATGGTCTGACGCTGTTCTTCCGTCAGATCGTCACGATTGATACCGGGGTACATCTGCTGGGCGATAAATTCACCCATGACCGCGCCGGAGGCTCCCGCTAACGCACTGTTGCCATTCACTGCTGCGGTTACCGCACCCAGAACGGCGTGCGCCATCAGGTTGGCTTCGGTATTCACTGTCTTGCCATCCGCACTGGTGGTCATCTTGTGAATGACCTCCGCCAGATACGGCGCACTGGCTCCCGCCAGCGCTTTCGCCATATCACCACCGGCCAGTCCCTGTATCGCTGCTGTTGCCGCCTGAATACCCTGCTGCAGTGCGCTACCGGTGCCGTACTGCTTCATGGCATCTTTATAGGCTTGTGTTTCACGCAGTTTATCCACGGGCAGATCGCCATACTTATCTTTCGCCGCTTTCAGCCCGTTGATATCCCCCTGCGTCCGCGCAATATCAGCCGCTTGGCTGCCAATTTCGCCAATAAGCTGCGCTTCTTTCAGCCGGTTTTGTTCCCTTTCCTTGTCGAATATTTTGTCCAGCCCAGGGTTGGCGTTCTCCACGTCACGGCTGAGATCTCCGACATTCTGGGTCTGCTTGTCTTTGTCACGGATGGTGATGGTGCCCTCAGAGACTGCCGACTTCGTGGTGGAACTGGCACTGTCGCTGCCATTCACCCCGGTCAGGAGGCCATTGGCCATATTCCCCGCGAACTGTCCGCCAATATTCCCACCCGAGCTGATACCCACGCTCTGATGCTCAACCTCGTACTCGGCCTTGTTCTCGATATTCCCAAACCCCAGCGTGCCGGTATCGAGCTTGTTCTTGTCTGCCGTGGCAGTGGATCCAATGACCGCCCCATTGAGCTGGGTGTGCTCACCGACCGTAATGTCGAAGCCCCCTTTTCCGGCGAAGACCCCGGTCTGCTCCTGCACTGCATCATAAGTCGAGTGCATCTTGTCGCGGCTCAGATTGACCGAACCACTGATGGTGCCCACACCGACGCTGCCGCCTGCACTGGCGTTCTGCTGCTTCGAGTCGTAGTTGTCGCTGTCGCGCTCACTGGTTAAGGTCAGGTTGCGACCCACGTCCATCGTCACCTTCTCGCCGCTCACCTGTGCGCCGGTCAGAGTGGTGTCGCGGCCACTGGTGATATTGAGATTATTACCGGCATTCAGTGTGGTCTCGGTGTGAGTCAGCATGTTGCCGCTTTCAGAGCCTTTGCCCTTGTTGACGCTGGCGTTCAACGTCAGGCCATTCTTGCCCTGACCAAAATTCACGCCCACGCCAACCGATCCGCCGTGACTTTCGTTCTTGCCATCCACCGTCTGGGTGTTCTGTGCTGAAAGCAGATTAACGTCCCGCGCCGCATTGAGGTTGATGTCCTTCCCGGCCTGCAACTGGCTGCCCTGAACGTTGATATCGGTGCCGGTCGAGCGGATGTTCAGATTATTACCCGCCGTCAGGGTACTGCCCTGGCTCTGCGACTGGTTGGTCGTCTGCTCGGATTTTGACGACTGGCTGCCGTAGGAGAGGTTCAGCCCCACCAGGCTGGTTTTTTCATCTCCGGCGTTGTGCAGTTCGTTAGCCTGAGCGGCCTGTACCCCGCTCAATGCCGCTTTCATCCCCTGCAGCGCCGCAAGACGACCGCTGCTTTCCTTGCTGGCATCGTTGGCGCTGGATACCGCTGAACTCACCGCGCTGCCTACCGTACCGGAGAGCGCCAGTGTCAGACCGCTTTGCTTCTGCTCCACCACATGCCTCTGGGTACTCTGGTTTTCTGCGGCGAGGACATTGACTTCCTTGCCGGTGAGATTGATATCTTTTCCGGCCAGCACGTCAGAACCCTGAACCGTCAGATTATTACCTGCATTCAGGGTCACATTCCCCTGGGTGCTGCCCACGGTGCTGCCGACGCTGGTCTGAGATTTGCCATCATCGGTGGTTTTGGTGTCATTGGTGCCGTAGCTGAACCCAATGCCACCGGTGCCAGAGAGGCCGCTTTTCTTCTCCTGCAGCATATGCGTTTCATCCCGCTGCTCGGTTGCGGCCTGCAGGTTAAGATTGTTACCGGCGGAAAGCGTCACATCTTGCGTAGCCGCCACGCTGCTGCCTGTGACAGTCAAATCACGTCCGGCTTGCAGGCTCACGCTGTCGCCGCTCAACTGGCTACCGCTCACGGTCTGCTGGCTGATCGTGTCCCGTGATTCGGTGGTGGTTTTCGAGAGCATGCCACTGCTGCCGGTCGCCTTGTAATGCTGGTCCAGTGTGGTGCTGTCGATGCCATGCTGAATGTTGATATCGTTACCTGCCGCCATACTGAGCTTGTCACCGGCAGAAACGTTGCCTGCGGTAATATTCACATTATTTCCGGCACCCAACTGAACGTTTCCTGCACCGACGATTTCACTGCCGACCTGCTGACTGCTGGAGTGGTGCTGCCAGTTATCACCCCAGTTGAGGTTGTCTTTGCTGCCGGTGGTGACAGTATTGAGGTTCAGGTCACGTCCAGCGGTAATGGACGTACTGCCGCCTTCTCCGCTATTCACCACCTGCGCCGCCGTCAGATTCACATCGCGCCCGGCCTGCAACGCCAAGGTGCCATCCGGTTGCTGAACATACAGCCCGGCGACGCGGTCCAGCGTGTTACGCGCAAAATCACCACCGGCGCTCTCAGCGCTGCGGGTGGTAGTGATGGCGTTGATATCCCGCCCGGCGGTCGCCACCAGGCTTTGTTGCCCGGCAATCACCCCGCCCACGTTATTGATATCGGTACGCGCTTTTAACGCCACATCATTACCCTGGATCAGTCCGCCCAGGTTATTGATGTTCTCCGCCAGGATCTGCGTACTCTGCTGGCCGTTGATGCGCCCGCTGTTGGTCAGATCGCTACTCAGGTTCAGGCCGACATTTTTCCCGGCCAGCAACGCACCGCTGCCATCCAAGTCACCCGCCTTGACGGTGGCATACACCTGCGGCACCAGCACCTGCTGGGTGCTGCCGTCCGGCAGCGTCACCGTTTGGGCGACCAGCCAGACGATATCGCCACTGAGCAGTGCCATCTGTTCAGCAGTGAGCGCCACACCCAGGGTCAGGTTATATTTTTTACCAAACTCGACGCCGTTGTTCATCAGCGCCTTGAACTGATCTTCGTCGTTGGTAAAGCCGTCGAGATAACGGTTACCGCTCAGAGCAATCACCTGCTCGCGGATCAGTCGCTGCTCGTAGTAGCCGTCTCCCAGACGTTTGAGCACGTTGTTCGGGTCAGTCGTGAAGGCGTTCATCATGTAATCTGAACCCAGCCACTGTTTCTGGTTGGTGAAGCGCGGATCGGTTTCCACCAGATACGGGCTGCTATCCGGGCGCACCTGGAACAAGCTGTTGTCCGGCAACTGGGTGTTTGGCCCCACCAGGCGCACCACCTTGCCGGAGTCCCCGAGGCTCACCTCAAAGGTTTTACCTGCTGGCAGGGTAACGGCCCCCGGCACCACCGGCAGCAGGTTGCCTGCGCCCGGCCCGGCAATCGGCACGGCATTAATGCCTGCTGCACCCTGGATATCGCCATTGATGTCCGCTTTTTGCTGCGCATCAATCACCAGAGCACTGCCCTGGCCCTGGGTATATTCCGCCAGCGTGCTCGGTTTCAGCGTGATGGCCTGGATCACCGTCGGCGGTGTGTAGCCGGTTTCATCGACATTGGAGGAGTCACCGCCCTTCTGCTGATGACGGGAATAGTAGGTGGCTTTACCGACATCGTTAATCTGACGGTTGGCCTCCACCTCAACGTTATCGACGGATCCCGCCTGCAGCGCCAGTGCGCCACCGGCAATGATCTGGCTCTTGTCGTTCAGCACACTCCCCGCATTGATACTGAGATTGCCGCCAGCGATGATTTTCGCTGGGTCAGACTCTTTCACCCGATCCTCGGTAATGGTGCGGGTGTAGTCGTAATGAGTAAAACGATCGCCGTCGGTGGTGTGACAGATCACCCCTTCGATACACAGGATGTTCACTTCGTCCTGGTAGATATAAATGGTGTAGTCTTTGTCGTTATAACGCACGCCGTTATTCAGCCGCGCCACTTCGTATTCAGAAATCTGCTCCTGAGAAACCAGCACGTTTTCCAACGAGAAGTGGTCGTTGACGTTGTTGATTTGCCCGATATTGAGCGCCATATCACCGGCGGACTCAATCGTGGAGCTGTGATTGTTGAGCACACCGCCCTGGCCGATGGCCTGATAGTTACCATCCAGCGCGCCGCCAATCGCCATAAAACCATCGCTATAAATCAGTGCGTGGTCGTAATTGTTGAGGGTGCCGACACCGATATCCAGCCGCTGACGGGCGGCAATCGTCGCCGCCTGGCCGTTCTCCGCCAGGTTGTTCAATGTTCCCGCCTGGATAGCGAGCGCATCGCCATAAATACGGCCACTGCCGATATTATTGACGGTAGCCCCGTTGAGGCGGGTAGTGAAACCGTCAATCAGGCCGTAGTTGGTCAGGCTCTGCGTAGCGGTGAGTTGCGTGGTGCCTGCGCTGATTTCTGCCGTGACACTGTTGAACAGGTTGGTCGCCGTCAGGTCAAGCTGGTTTCCGGCCTGGATCAGTGACTGGTTGGTCAAATTACCCTGAGTGCTCAAGACCAGATTGTTGCCTGCCTGCACCGTGCCGACGTTGAAGAAATCCTGCGTCAGATTGAGGGTCATGTCGCCAAGCGACAGCAGCGAGCCATCGCCGGTCAGGGAACCACTATTTAAGGTGAGTTGCTGACCCGCTTCCATCGACCCAGCGCTGTTGGTGATCTGCTGGGCCTGGGTCTGGAGGCGGTTTTGCGCACTGAGTAAGCCTGCGCTGTTGTTGAGATGACCGCTCAAATTGAGCGTCAGCGCATCATCGACACGCAATGCACCCTGGCTGTTATCGACATCTACCGCATTCAGCGTCAGACTGCCACCCTGGATGCCGCGCTGGGCATCAAGCGTGTTCTGGTTAAGGATGGTGGCAGCGTTCAGGGTCACGTTCAATGCGCCCTGGATCAGCCCGGCCCCGTTGTCGATCACCGATTGAGCAGCATTAAGCGCCATATCGCCCAGTGCCTGGATCTGGCCCTGCTGGTTGTTGAGGCGGCTGGCCGTCAGGTCTAGTGTACCCTTGCTAAAGAGGTTGCCCTGCAGGCTGTTGTCGAAGACAGCCGTATTAAGCGTCATCGCCCCGCCAGAAGCGAGCAGGCCGTACTGGTTACTGACGTCCGCGCTGGCGAGTAACATGTCACCCTGCGCACTGAAGGTGCCGTGCTGGTTATCCAGCCCGTACCCCTGAGTATTCCACTGTAAACTCTGCCCGGACTGCAAACTGCCCCAGGCATTATTGAGTGCCTGCGTCAGGGCTTTGATAGAACCCAATGCCGCAATCTGGCCTTCCTGATTATTAACCGCCCCAGCGGTCAAGGTCAGTTGCTGGTTACTGATCAACACACCGTGCTGGTTATCCAGCGTTGCGGTGTTAAGGGTCAGATCCCCCTGGCTGGTAATGCCACCCTGGTCACCACTGTAGGTGTTGCTGAGTGTTCCGCCCTGGGTGTCGATCAGCAGATCAGCGGCGCTTTGCAGCAAACCGCCGTCATCGTTCAGGAGACCGGTGTTGAAGAGTGACAGCGTGCTGAGCGAAGCCAACTGCCCACCCCGGTTATCGAGGTTGCCGGTGTGTAACTGCGTTTCACCACCCCCGACGAGTTTCCCCTGGCGGTTATCGAGCGCACCACTGGAAAGCGACAGAGAGCCTGACGCCCCAAGCAGGCCCCCCGCCGCGTTATTGATGTTCTGACCATGGGTGTCAAGTGTCAGTGCGGCCCCCGACTGGAGAGTGCCTGCCTGGTTGTTGAGGGCACCACTACTGAGTGTCAGGCCGTTATCGGCCAGGATTTTACCTGCAGCATTATTAATATCGCTGGTTTTAGCCTCAAGGGTGCTGGCGGCAATCTGACCGCTGCGGTTGTCGAGGTTCCCGGTCGAAAGGCTCATGCTGCCGGAACTGATGATGCCGCCCTGGGTGCCGCTGTTGCGGTTGATCACTTCCGCGCCACGACTGTCGAGATTCAGCGCGGAACCGGCCTGGATCAGCCCACCGGTGTTATCCACTGCCCCCGTGAGGGAGTTCAAACGCCCATCGGCGGCAATCAGACCGTCGCGGTTGTTCAATGTGCCGCCGAGGGTCAGGGTTAAATCGTGTTTGTCGGCCGCAATGAGTTCACCCTGCTGGTTGTTCAGCGTTCCGGCGGTGAGCGACAACGCGCCGTTGGAGAACACGGAACCGTCCAGGTTATCAAACAGGTCGGTGACATTGAGATTCAGCGTGCCGTTGCCAGTCTGGGTCATCTGTCCGCCACGGTGCGACAGGCTTCCCGCGTTGAGGGTGATGTTCCCGGCCTGGGTGGTGGTGTTGTCGAGGTGCAGCGCGGTGCCGGTGAGCGCCAGACTGCCGTTGGACACCACGGCACCCTTGTCGCCGTTCATCTGGCCTGCCTGAATCGACAAGGCTCCATCACCGGCATGAATAATCGTGCCGGTTTCGTTATTGAGGCTGGCGGTGTTGAGCGTCAGGTTTTTACTGTTGCTGGCAATGGTGCCTGCACGGTTGTTGATGCGGGTCGTGTGCGACAGGGTTAAATCCTGCTGCCCCAGTTGCTGTATCGTGCCCTGCTGGTTAGACAAACTACTGGCGGTGAGAGAAAGCTGGTCGGCACTGAGTTTACCGCCGTCGTTATTGAGCATCCCACCGGTACGGGCAGAAAAGGTTTGTGTGGCGGCCACGTTGGCCCCGGCGGTGCGGAGTTCGCCCACCGTGGCCTGAAGGTCAATGGTGTTGCCGTAGGTCTGGCTGCCGCTGAAATCGAGTGCCGTACCCGTCGCAGACAATTGCCCGGCTGCGGAGTTCTGGCCGTTGGCGGTGAGCTGCCCCTGGCTGTTGAGCGTCAGGTTGCCGCTCGTGCCGAGTTTGCCATCGCTCGCCATGCCTGCGGCGAGTACCCCTTGGGTGGTGCTGTTGATGCTGGCTGCGGTGAGGGTGGTGTTACCCTGTGCTGCCACGATCCCGCTGTTGGTCAGTGCGCCACGGCTCTGTACCTGGGTATCGGCCCCTGCGTACAGCTTGCCGCTGTTGGTGATATCCCCGGAGGTTGTCACCTGGACCGCCTGAGAAGCAGTCATCGCCCCGCTGTTGGTGAGCGTGCCATCCGCATTGACCACCACGTCACCGGCGATGGCATTAAGCGCCCCGGCATTATGCACGCCCACCCCGGCTTCGGTGCCCAGCAGGCGGATTTTATTGGCGTACATACCGCCCAGTTGGGATACGTCGATAGCGATTTGTGGTCGTGGGCTGCCATCAGCCGCTTTGGCACTGACCGACTGGTGCGCGGCATCCACCTGGTTGCGCCCGGTAGTCACCGCTAAATCGTTGGCCCACAGCCCGGCATTGATTTTGACCGAACGGGCAATCAAGTCGGTGTGATCCTGCAGGCTGCTGTCGAGCCCCTTGCCCTGAATCACAATCTCGCCGCGCTCGACGTTGTAGCCGGTCAGTTGGCCGTTGGTCATTTGTGCCTGGCCGGTGGTGAGGGTGGCACGGTTGGCGTTGATGAAGCCACAGCCACTGCAGGTGATGCCTGCCGGGTTAGCAATGACCACCTGGGCCTTTTGTCCGGCGACTTCGATAAAGCCGTTTAACTGGCTCGGGTCACGGGCATTGACTTCGTTCAGAATGACTTTGGCTTCGCCTTTTGCGAGCCACGGGTTGGCAGTGACCATCCCGGCGATCTGGGTCTGGGTGTTGAGGTGGCTGTTGTTGAGCACCACGCCCTTGTTATCGACGTCGAACTGGCTGTAGACGTTGCGCGATACCCCGGCAGCACTCGGGGTCTGGATATTGACCTGCGGGGTGCCGTTGGCACTGCTGATAATGGTCGGCTGCTGGTTGCCCGGCGCACTGCCATCGGCAACGATATTGGCCTGCACCGGCTGGATGGCACCGAGCGCCAGCAGCAGGGCAAAGCACACGCCTTTAACCGAGCCAATGATCTGGCTGAGGGTGTGACCGGTGCCAGATGAAGGCAAGGCAGCCGCCGCACGGCCAGCGCCAGCGATATCGGGCACGACCATCAGCATGCCACGGGCGGTATTGAATACGATGCGATATAAGTTCTTGTTCACAACAACGTCCCTGCAGAAAATCTGAAAGTGAAAAAGTCAGTTTTTTTATCTACCCCAATGGCCTCAAGCGACAGCGTAGTGACCTATCGCTTCAGGTCATCAGGGACTATCCCGGTCGAAACCGGGATGTCTGGCATCAGAAGCGATAGCCGATAGCAATATTGAAACCATTAATATCGTGAGACTGTCCGGCGATATTCAGTCTGGAACCTTCGTAACCGATATCGACGGCCACATTCTCAATCGGGTTGATCTGCACACCCGCGCCATACATCAGGGACGTCTTGTTTTCATTGCCAGACTGACTACCCGCCAGCACATAAGAGCCCTGGTAGTTGTACCACTGGGAGGAGTAATCAACTTTATTGCGATTGAACCCCAGCAGGCCATAGGCGCTGATAAACTCATTAAAGCGGTAAGCCGGGCCCACAGACAGTGAGTAATATTTGATCTTGGCTTCGTTATTAATGATGTCTCTGGCAAGCAGATAAGAGTAATCATCCTTGCCACTCATATAGGTAAATGAGCCGATCACGCTGACCGGGGAATCCCACTCATAGCGGTACTTGAGATTCACCCCGTTGATGTTGTGCAGATTCTGTACCTTGCTCTGTGCATACCCCACAGAAACCGTGTGCTGATCCGCCTGTGCCAGCGTACTCAATCCCAGAGCCGCGACCAGTGCAGAGGTCATCCATAATGCTTTCATTGCGTCATCCTTCTTACTTTTTGTGTAACGCCTGTTTGGGTATCACGTTTGACATTCACCCTTCAGGTCGGGAATTCAGGAAGCGAAACCGATAAAGGATGAGCCGCACGCCAGGCGCGAGCCCGCGCGTGACCGATTTGCTCACCCTTGAAATTCATCACCCGCTGGCCTTTTTCAGCACCACGGTGGTAAAGCGCACGGAAACAGCGGTCAGGAAACAGTGTTTCGCCCACCAGACGGCGCATTGCCCGAACCTCACCAAACGGCGCGATCCAGTCGCGTATCCACAGTCGGTAACCGCAAGCCCAGTCGGCCTCCTGCACCAGGATGGCCGGTTGCGTGAGATAACGCGCTTCTGCCTCCGCGTTCAGCCACATCCAGCTCATGAAAAAGAGCGGCTGCGTCCCCCGACTGACCAGCAGGTAGTGCTGATGCTTGATAATCGGCAGCAGCACCGTGGGCAGCGCATGCAGCGGCAGATCCCGATGCTGGGCCGAATGCATCCACAGCCAGACAGAAGCCCCCAGGACTTCGGCCTCACTGCGGTCGCCCCCCAGTATCAACGGGGCATGCACGTCATATGCACCTATCAGCATTGTGCTGTCCTCAAAAATCCCAGTTCAGGGTGAAACCCAGCGTCACCGGGCTGGTCTTGAACCCGTCCGGTTTCGACAGCGGTATGCCAGCAAAGAGGTCGTAACGGGTTTTGAAGGCGCTACCCCGCACGCCGAGCACGCTACCGGCGAGGTGAGTACCTACCCGATCTTCGCTGCCACGACCGCTGACGTGACCGTAATCTGCCCCCAGATACAGCTCCTGATTGGGTACTGGCATGCTCCAGGCCAGTTCATTGCGCACGGTCCATCCCGCGTTGGCGTTCAAGGTGCGCTCACCATCAAAGCCCCGCACCGTAAAACGTCCCCCGATGGCAAACTGATCCTGCGGCGTCAATGGGGTGTTACTCATCTGGCGCTGGTAGTTCAGGTTGTAACGGAATGTCTGCTTGCCCAGGGTAAACGGCACGTTCAACTGGCTGGAGAGCTGGATAATCTTGCTCAGCGCGGTGGCATCACCGTAATACTCTTCCGGCGCAGGCAGTGCGCCGAACCAGCGGGTGCCACGTTGATAGCTGATACCGGCGTCCAGTGTAGCCTGCTGGATAAAGTGACGGTGTTGCAGCCCCATGCGCCAGGCAGCGGTACGGCGGCGCTGCACTTCTATTTCAGTGTCATTGATATAGTTCTTTGAGCCGCGTGTCAGAATATCGTAGGTAAAGGTGGTTTTCTGAGTGCCGCTGCGGTGCAGGACGCGGCTCAGTTGCACCGTCAGATTCTGGCTGTCGCCGCTGTAGCGGTAATCCCCGTTCAGCCCGGCCACGGTCTGGTGATAGTCAAAGTCACTGGCGGTCACCGACAGCATCGCGTAACGGAATGGCACCGAGTAGTGTGCGGTCACGTTTTTGTTGCTCTTGTCGCTACCCGGTTGCAGTGCACGGCTGCCGGAAATATAGAACAGATCGCTCAGCGACAACGGGTTATCCAGTGATAAGGTCAGCCCGCCCTGATAGCGCCCGGTACTGCGGGTGCCGGAGTCGTCCAGCGACGCCCCCAGCCGCCAGATTTTGGCCTGCTGCCACTTGAGCTGAATATCGCTTTCGCCGGGTTTTTCAGCGGGAACGATTTCCATACTGGCCTGTACGGTCGGCAGGCGCTGCAGATTCTCCAGGCCTTGCTCGACTTCGCGCAGGTCCAATAATTGACCGGATCGTGGTGGGAAGGCATTGAACAGCGTGACATGGCTCCCGCTATCCGGCGTCAGTTTCACCTGACGGATGAAACCCGGCAGGATGTTCAGCTTCAACGTACCGCTCTTTAAATCCTGCTGCGGGGCCAGTACGCGGGTGGTGATATAACCGTGGTCCACCAGGCGGTTCTGCATCGTGCTCATCAGCAGATTGATGCCCTTGCCACCGAGACACTGGCCCTGCGCCTGATTGGCGATACGCTGTAACGGTAACCAGCGTGGCAGGGCTTCCCGACCGCTCAGTTCTACCCGTTCGATGGTGAAACAGGGCTTTTCCTGCGGGAAAGCCAGACGGCCCAGGCGGGAAGCCGGGGGCAACAGACGCACATCGGGTGTGGGGGGCAACAACTGCTGTTCCAGCGCGCGCTGACGTTGCTGCTGCAGGATCAGTTGCTCATCAGCAAATGCGCCAGGGGATATCATCAGAAATACAGGCACAGCTGCGATACAGACGCGACAACGACGCGCCTGAAAGACGAAACGGGGAAACAGCATCAAACAGTCCTTGTTGGAGAACGTTTATTATTTGTTATGAAAGTTTGAGCAAATACTATCCACGCGAACCGCTGTTTACAATATTTAAAATAGATATTTTATTGCGGCAAGGCAGGCAAACGCGGTGCGACCCCCGCTCCTAATGGGCTGATGGCCTGTCCGGCAAACACCCCACAAAAGCCAGTGCCAGGATACGGAAAATTCATCGATCGTTTCTACCGATCAATCTTGGAAATCTGATCGTTACAAACAATTTAACAGGGTGACGACATTACGCTAGGGTGAACCAGCACCAACACCAGGTTTTTCTTCACCCAGCCCCGCATCAGACGGGGCATTTCTTTGTCAGGCTTTTTGACCCCATCAGGTTATCCCTTCTTGCGGGGAGGGGTAACCGTTTTGCCCCGGTGATAGTCAAGGATCACGTCCGCCAAATCATCCTCAACCGCATAGAAGTACGCCGCGGGCACATTGAGTACCGCCGCAACACGCACCATCAGGGAAAAATCAGGCGGATGCACACCGCGTTCGTACTGATTCATACGCGCACTGGCCGTCGCCTCGTCAATACCCGCCAGGATACCAAGCTGTTGTTGTGAAATTCCGGCAGCCAATCGTGCCGCTTTTAGCCGCTCTGGAAGCATGATGCCTGTTTACCAAGGGGAAAATACGCCATTGGTAAATTTTCATGTTTATGGCTTGCGCTCACACTAAGCATTGCTTAGTATTGCTATGACAGATAAAATAATGTCATCCAGTAACCTGAGAAATATCAAAAGACAACTCAAACAGTGTCAGTAAAATGCTTCCGTTTTTGTACCAACACCAGGTTTTTCACTCTCTGCCCTGTTTCACTAGGGCGCTTACCTTATTGTCATAATTCGCCGTATCCAAAGAGATTTATTTTAAGGAGAAATCCGATTTCGTTGACTTGATAGTATGTTTGGTTTTTAATCAGGTCAGCAGGACATAGAGAAATCAATAATTGCATATTCTTTTCACCAATACGCTGATATTCCTGCTAACCCGCCTGCTCTGAACGCCATAGCGTCAGCTTAATTATCAGTACCACTATTTCTCTGTATAAAAGAACACAGCCCCATTCCTTATATGGATTTTGGTTTAAGTAAAATCACTCCTCTTTTTATATGGCTTGCACCCGGTTTATAACCCAGCATTTCGTCTTGCGCTGTTTTCTGCCGGGGATACTGCTCTGGCTCGTCGCGGTTTCTGCTGCCATGGCGCAGACTGTCCTGCAGGGCAGTCTGACTGAAAATACCTCTCTCAGCAGGGATAAGAGCCCCTATCTGGTTGAGGGGGAACTCCTTCTCCAGAATGGCGCACAGTTGGAAATTGAGGCAGGAGTGACGCTGTATATGGGGGGAAATGCCCGACTTAACGTCATATCGGGAAGCGTGAAGATCCGTGGCACACAGGAATACCCTGTGCGGGTCATTTCAGACAAGGTGCGTCAGGGACTTTCCCCTGCACCAGGCGATTGGGATCAGTGGATATTCTCTGCCGGAACGGTTGCCACCCATCTTGACCATGTCGTGTTTGAACATGGTCACGGTTTAGCTGTTTATGGCTCCAGCCCGGTATTTAACTATCTTACTTTGCGTCATCACCAGGGCGCAGCGATCACCATTGATCTAAAAGCCTCGCCCAGTGGGATCGGTAACGTCGCGAGCCACAACACGGTAAATGGCATTGCTGTCCCCTCCGGGGATATTGTTACCGATGTCAATTGGACACTCGAAGGACTGCCGTATGTCATTACCGCCGGGGACGTGTCCGTCGGTCAGAGTCCAGCCTTGTTTTCCGTGATTCCCAATACGGTTGAACAGGGAGAAACCGTGACACTGACCGTGACAGGACAACAGTTACAAGGCATTGACTCAGCCACCTTTGACCGTCCTGGCCTGACGCTGCTGCCACTGCCCGGCGCTTCGGCCCATTCTGCAGCGTTTCAATTGACCGTTGCTCCCACGGCCTCATCAGGCCCGGCAACACTTCAACTGCAACTCGATGCTGGCAACGTCACGCTTCCTGACGCACTGACCGTGGGTCCTGCTCTGCTTGCACTGGAATCATTACAACCCAGTACCATTGAAGCCAACGCGGGAAGCGTGCCACTGACGGTCATCGGGCGTCACTTCACCTCTCAGTCCGAACTGCTGATGGAGGGGCAGGTCTTGCCTGCTACCTATATCAGCACAACCACACTGCAGACTACGCTACCCAACCAGCCGGCAGCGGGTTCGCTGTCGATGCAGGTGCGTACCCCTTCAGTTGGCAAACCCGGTGATTTCATCCTGTCAAATATTCTGATGCTCAACGTCACCAAGGCTGCACTGCCGGTAATCACTATCGTTCCACGCCCGATTGAGTATGCACCTGATGGGCAGGCACACCCCCTCACCCTGTCACTGAGCAAACCCGCTCCCACGCCATATAACCTGTCACTTAAGTCATCCGCTCCCCATGTGGTCAGCGTTGAGCCTTCAACCCTTACCATTCATCCAGGTGAAACCCAGGCTACCTTTACACTTACACCTCATACGCTGGGCAGTGCAATCCTCTCCATAGAATCGCCCCCCCTGAGCAAGGTCACCGAAAATGTCCTGGTTTCCATGGATATTGCCCGTGCCCGAACAGGCTTTGCGCCTGCCGTTGGCATTCGTGTCGGCAAAGCCTCCCTGCCTCAACTTGCCACTCCTTTTGATGCCATACATGCCCCTTCGGTTGGGTTACGTGTCGGTCAACGCAGCCTGCCACAATCAGCAGTCAAAACAGATGCGACTCACGCACGCCCTGTCGGAATACGGGTTGGCATGCGTAACCTGCCACAGCCTGCGGTACAGACTGACACGGCTCGCGCACAGCCAATCGGCATTTTGGTTGGTAAACGCACACGGCCTCAACCGCCAATACAAACCAGTACGGAGCATGCGCAACCACTCGGCATTCTGGTCGGCAAACGCACACGGCCCCTGTCAGTAACACAACCTGACACCCGTGATTTCCAGCCGATGCAATGATGGATGACAGAATGCTTATGCCCCAGAAAACCGCCTCATGAACAAACAGTAAAAATCATGACTACCACATTTCCCCCTGCCGCCCCTTACCGTGACTCCCCTTCTGTTGCAAGGAATCCGTTTATGTCTTCCTATCCACAAAACTTTGCGTCAAACCGGCTCAAAGACGTGACCAGAGGCAGCATACTGGTTGCCGCCTGCTTTACTGCATCGGCCTATGCTTTTGACAGTGGCAGTACCGGTGCCGATGGTGAATTCAAACCAACAGCCAATATTGAGGTTCCTCTCCCTCCATCTGGTGTTCTGAACTACACCTCGATCAATATCCCAGCCAATGTCACCGTGACATTCAGTAAAAATGCCGCCAATACCCCGGTCTATCTGCTTGTCAGTGGTGATGCCACCATTGCCGGTACGATTGACATTCGGGGTAAAAATGGTGCATCGGTAGGCGCACATGGCGATGGCCTGCTGGATGATGATGGCTGGCCCGGAGAGGGCGGCCCGGGTGGGTTTGCTGGAGGTTATGGTGGCAAACCCAAACGCGGCGACATCCCAACGGCACAGACACAAGGAGGGAACGGATTAGGCCCAGGAGGCGGACTGGGCGGTAAAGACGGGGGCGAAGGGTGCGCTAATACGCCACGTTATTATCCAAATCAAGGAACAGGCGGTGCCTATGCCGAAGATGCTTATGCAAACAGAATTGTTTATCAGTGCGCTGAAAAAGACCGTATTCCTGCTGCGTATGGCTATGGTTCTCGCACCTTGCAGCCTTTGATAGGTGGTTCCGGCGGAGGTGGAGGTCGCGGCGGCGCGATGTCCGGCATTAATGTCTCACACGGCAGTGGTGGCGGTGGAGGCGGTGGCGCTATCCTGATTGCGTCTTCCGGGCTTCTGAACATTACCGGACAGATCCTTGCCGATGGCGGTCAGGCAGGAGGCGTCGTTGGAAACAATGGTGATGGAGGGCATGGCGGTGGTGGTTCAGGGGGGGCGATTCGGCTTGTGGCTACCCAGATTATGGGCAGCGGAAAACTGTCAGCCAGTGGTGGATGTTTAACCGTTTATAACGGCATGGCTCCGACCGAATGCGGATGGACAGGCACTTATGGCATGGGTGGAGGCACTCCGGGCCGCATTCGACTCGAAGCCGAACAAATGAATTTTGCCGGTACTGCCACGCCAAAAGCGTCAAACGATGTCCCAGCACCTGTATCAACCAGTAATGCACCACAACTACGGATTGCCTCTGTTGCCGGACAAACGGTTCCTGCCGAGCCCGTGGGTCTGGAAGATCTGATCCTGCCAGAGGAAACAACCGGCCCGGTGAATATCGTGTTTGAAACAACCCGCATTCCTCCAGGTAATACTGTGCAATTTCGTCTCATTCCTGTATACGGTGAAAAAATAGCCCTAAGCAGTACGCCAATCACCGGCTCCCTCGCCGCCGGAAGTGCCAGTGTGACAGTCCCCACCCTGCCACAGGGAAACAGCACACTGGAGGCATCGGTCACCTATACCGTGGATATCGTCGCCAGTGGTCCGGATCTGTCACGGTTTGCAAATAATGAAACCGTCAATAAGGTTCATCTCATGATTGCGCTTGCCGGAGAACGCACCGCCATCCTTGAGACAGCCAGTGGCAAACGCTTCAGTATTCCCTACGACACGCTGCGTGCGGCAGGGTTTCAGGGGTAAGTCGTAGATAAAGGCTCCCGGTTGGCCGTTTTTCTGTCCTGCTTCAGTTCATTTTCAGGCAGCCAAACCAACCGGGTGCGACTCAATCCTTTCGCTCAGTCACGCCCAGATTAATCTTATTTCTGAATTGCCATGACCCATTTGCCTGCCCGTCTCCTGACACCTGTTTCAACGGTCAGTACCGCCATCAGGCACACCTGTGCCATCGGTGTCAGAAACAGACAGCGGCTGATGACGGGTCTGGTTGCACTGTCGGTCATGCTGCAGCCTTTCAGTGCGATTGCCGCCTCCCTGACGCTGGGCAACAATGTGGTGATCCAGTCCGGTGAAAACGTGCATATCCATGTACGCGCACGTTTGCAGGCCGGTAAAAATGTGATGTTCACCGGCCTGCAAAACACAACGGCATCGATACCGCCGGGCTCACCCACGGCTGGCAACTGGGGCGGATTACACCTTTATAAAAGTGCAGCGGCGTATGGTCCTCTGACCCTGAGTGATCTTACCCTGCGCGACGGAGGAAGAGGTCATAACGGTACAGGGGTATTAAATGTCTATGGCTGGAATCCAGGTTTTAATAACCTGCAACTGACGGACAATCTTGTCGGCCTCACCCTGCACAATGCGGCTCCCAGCATCACCAGCAGCAGCTTCTTGCGCAACACCACCAGTATCCAGGCTAATAACAGTGCCGCCAGTATTACCGGCAGTCACTTTAGCGACGCGGAGAGCGGTATCAGTAATACCACGCCAGCAACTGTCGTCTCCGCCCAAAACACCTGGTGGGGGCACCCCAGTGGCCCCACGATAACAAGCAACCCGGGCGGCCAGGGTACGCCCGTCACAGAAGGTGTCACCTACACGCCCTACCAGAATGCCGCGCCACTGCTGCACCCGCGTATCAGCCTTGTCAATCCGGCGGCTTATTACACCACCCCCGCCGTTACTCTTGAACTCAGTTGTCTGAATGCCACCGAGTATCGCCTCAGTGAGACATCCGATTTCAATAATGCGGTCTGGCAGAGCCTGCCTTCCAGCCCCCACCGTGTTACCCAAACGTTAAGCGACACCGATGGCAAAAAGAGCCTTCACGTCCAATACCGCAGCACAACGGGAGAAATCCGCACCACACAATTAAGTGGTGATCTCCTGTTGGATCGCACCCCGCCAGCACTGACCCTTGACTACCCCGTCTCCGGCAGCACCCTGGACGGCACCGAAACCCTGCGCGTCACTGTCTCCGACCCCTCTGGCATCCGCGACGTCCGCTATTTTCTTAACAGTACCCTCATCGGCACACTGACAGGCAGCCCTTACGCTCTGGACTGGGATGCCTCTCAGCCCCCTGCGGGTATTTATACCCTGCGAGCGATTGCCACCGACAATGCCGGTCGTCAGAGCGAACAAAGCGCCAGCATCACCCTGCTGGGCAAAAACAGCGGTCCGGATACTGACGGCCCGGTTCTGAGTGCGCTGACCTATGACGGCAAGCCCCTGACTGACGGCATTACGCTAACCCGCAGTGCCACCCTGGCGCTTAAAGCCACCGACCGCAGTGGCGTGAGCCGCATCCAGCTCAATATTGATGGCACCCCAGCCGGGTCTTTCACTGCAGCGGGTAACGATCGCTACACCCTTGCGGTCAATCTCACCTCCTTTGAGAGCGGCTCTCATACCTTTACCCTGAATGCGTTTGATACCCTTGAGAACAGCAGCACCCTTTCACTGGGTTTTACCTTTTCGCCTGACAACAACGTCCCGGCCCCGGTCACCGGCCTGACCGCCACCGCCCTGGCAGCCGGCAAAGTCCGCCTTGCCTGGACACGGAGCACCGACCCGAACGTCACCGGCTACCACCTCTACCGTGCCGCCACCCCCTTCACCCAGACGAGTGAAGCCGAACGCATCACCAGTGCCCCCACAACCGCCACCAATTGGGACGACCTCGTCCCCCACGATGGACAATGGCACTACCGTGTTGTCAGCGTAAACAGCCTCAACACCCCCTCCGAACTGAGCAACCCGGCCAGCATCACCATCGACACCGCGTTGCCCCACGCCGAAGAACTGCGCTACACCCCACACGGCAAAGTCGATCCCGAGACAGGCCACATCGGCCAGGGGCGGCTCGAACTCACCCTCCTCATGAACAAACCCCTGCAAAGCGCCCCCTACCTCGCCCTCGTACCCGAAGGCGGCGCCCCGCTCGTCATCACCCTCACTGCCGTAGACCCGCTCACCTGGCGGGGCGAACTCCTCATTGACAGCACCACCCCCAGCGGCCTTGCACACGCCGTCCTCTCCGCGCGCGACCTCACCGGCAACCGCGGCACCGACATCAAAAAAGGCGACAGCCTCACCATCGACACCGTTGGCCCCATCCTCTCCGACATCCAGCTCACCCCGGCGGCCCCCATCAAAAACCAGCCCGCCCAGACCCTCACCGTCCGCTTCACCTACAACAAACCCGTCGTTGGCACCCCCAAACTCACCTACCTCCTCAGCGGCCCGGTACGCAGCCCGGAAAGCGTGGGCACCCTCACCGCCCTCGACCCCACCACCTGGCAGGCCACCTTCCCCCTCCCGGCCGATGCCGGCCTGGGCGCCCCGGAAACCCTCCAGTTCCGCAGCGAAGCCATCGACACCCTCGACAACCACAACACCAAAATCGCCGCCTACAACCGCTACCAGATCTACCAGGGCACCCTCCCGCCGCTGCCCATCCCCCTGGGCCTCACCGCCAAATCCCGTCCAGCCGGAGCCATCCAGCTCACCTGGCAACCCGTCGATGACGCCCACAGCTACCAGCTCTACCGTCAGGGACCGGGGCAAAGCACCCCGGAACCCCTCACCCTGGTCAGCGGCACCGAACACCTCGACCCGACCCCGAAAGACGGCACCTACCACTACACCCTCGCCAGCGTCCGTCAGGCCAATGGCGAAAACAGCCTCTCCGGTCAAAGTCCTGCTGTCAGCGCCCTTGCCATCCACACCGGACCCGGCGCCCCGCGCAACCTCACCCTCACCCTCACGGGCGCCGGCATCCTGGCCCAGTGGCAGGCCCCACTGCCCAACAACAACCCCACCTACAACCTCTACCGGGCGGGCGGCACCCAGATCACCAGCACAGACGGCCTGACCCCGCTCAAAACCGGCCTCAAAACCCCCCAGGCCATCGATCCCTACCCGCAGGCAGAACAAAGCGCCTACATCGTCACGGCTGTCGACCTTGCCGGCAACGAATCCGCCCCCTCCAACAGCACCTACCTCAACGCCAGCCTCCTGCCGGTCACCCACCTCGTCATCGAACAACATGGCGACACCCCGCCGGTCCTCACCTGGAACGCCCCCAACGGCACCCTGACCGGCTACCACATCTATCTCGGGCAGGCACCAAACAAGACCCGATTGACCTCAGCGCCGATCAGTCCTCTGACTTACACCGACACCGGCTATACCAGCGGTGAGCGTTATTACACGGTTGCCAGCGTCGATGCCCAGGGTGAAGAGATTGAGCACACCCTCCACCTTCCGGCCATCAATGCCCAGATCACCAGTGGACTGCCGCTCAAACGCGGCATCATGAACCGGCTCGAACTCCAGATCACCAACACCTCCAGCGTCAGCCTTGACAACATCCAGGCCCTGGTCAAACTCCCGATCGACCCGGCCAGCAACCGCATCCTCACCCACCGCTCCGAACCCTTCAGCCTGGGCGTCAACCAGACCCGGCTGGTGCCGGTTATCGTTGGGGGCTACACTGACCTTCCGGGGACCCTGACCGCCCACATTGGCATCGAACACACCCCCCATGAAAACGGGCGAATCACCGTCACCCGCAACCAGAACCTCGACGTCACCGATGGCGCCCTCGTTGTCGGCATGGCCACCGAAGACTTCACTCGTGGTGGCACCGGCAAACTGCGTCTCACCATCGAAAACACCACCGACGTCGACCTCGAACTCCTCACCGCCACCCGCAACGGAGCTGACCCCTCCACCGAACTGCGGCTGCGCCTGCTGGACGCAGATGGCAACACCCTCTCCGTCCAGCCCTACCACCAGACCTTTGGCGCCGGCGTCATCACCCTTGCCAGCGGCCAGACCGTCGCCCGCATCCCGGCTGGCACCACCTACACCTCCGACACCTTCCCCCTCAACATCCCCGCCAGCAGCCCG
Source organism: Serratia sp. MMO-28 (assembly GCF_037199905.1). Lineage (NCBI taxonomy): Bacteria > Pseudomonadati > Pseudomonadota > Gammaproteobacteria > Enterobacterales > Yersiniaceae > Serratia > Serratia sp. MMO-28. The sequence continues at coordinate 135,746 of NZ_JBBCVB010000002.1, read as the reverse complement.
GACACCCTGCGCGTGCGGCTCGAAGTCGACACCCTGCGCTACCACACCGGCCAGCCTGATCAAATCACCATCACCGGCAAAGGCAGCGAACGCACCGTCAAACTCATCGACACCGCCTACACCGGCGACGTCACCGACGTCACCCCCCTCGAATCCTTTGGCGACCAGGACATCCTCATCAGAGGAAAAGCCAGTAGCCGTGCAACGGGTACGTTGCTTGGCAACACACCCCTGAAGATTATTCTCAACCAGCAGGGATTTGAGCGATCGCTTACCCTGATGACCGATGCTGATGGCACCTTCACCTACCGCCACACCCCCACCCTCACCGATGCCGGCCTCTACAAAGTCAGTGCCGTCCACCCCGACATCACCGACCGGCCCGAACAAAAAACCTTCCAGATCCACCGCATCACCGCCGGACCGACCCCCTATAAACTCGACATCCCCAAAAACTACCCCTTCACAATCCCCTTCACCGCCAAAGCCGGTCCGGGCACCAGCGCCACCAACCTGCGTCTGGCCCTCAACCCGGCCAGCCAGCCCACTGGCGTTCTCCCGGCGGGCATTCAGCTTGAGCTCCCGCCCCCGGTCAGCCTCACCGAAAAACAGACCCGTTCCCTCCCGGTCAAACTCACCGCGGACAACAGCGCCCAGCCCAGTGGCGCCCTCATCCTGGACCTCATCAGCGACACCCACGCCAGTGCCATCGGACACGTACGCATCAACTACACCCTCACCGAAGGCACCCCCTACCTCATCAGCGACCCCAAATACCTCGAAACCGGCATGAGTGCGGGCGACACCCTCACGGAAACCCTCCGTATCACCAACAAAGGCCTGCAGGAAGTCGTCAACCTCAAAGCCATCCTCACCAAAGAAAACGGCGAAACCCCGCACACCTGGGTCACCCTCTCCAGTGCCGTCACCGGCAACCTTGGCATTGGCGAACAACGCCCGGTTGATATCACCTTCAGCCCCCCCAAAGGCACCCCGGACGGCACCTACCCCTACACACTCACCTTCAGCGGCGACAACCTTGCCCCGCACATCTACACCCTCTACCTCAACCTCACCCAGAGCGGCAAAGGCGACGTCCTCTTCAAAACCTCCGACATCTACACCGCCACCCTGGGCAAAGACAACCAGCTCATAGCCGGACTCGCGGGCGCGACGCTCACCCTCCAGCACGAAGACATCGCCAGCCTCAAATACGAAAAAGTGACCGACACCCTGGGCGAAGCCCTCTTCAAGGGGCTGCCTGCCGGACGCTACCAGTACAAGGCCAAAGCCAAGGACCATCAGGAAAGGGGCGGGCGGCTGCAGATCAAACCGGGGGTTCAGACCCTGCAACCGGTCTTTCTGGACTACAACCTGATCAATGTCGAGTGGAGTGTTAAAGAGATCGTCATTGAAGACCGGTACGAGATCATCATTGATGCCACGTTTGAAACCGATGTCCCGGCAGCGGTGATAGTACTGCAGCCTTATGCCATCAACCTGCCGAAGATGCAGACGGGGGATGTGTATTACGGTGAGCTGACCCTGACCAATTATGGCCTGATCCGGGCCGATGAACTCAAGCAGACCCTGCCACGCGAAGATGGCTACTTCCGGTACGAGTTTCTCGCGGAGGTGCCCGAAACGCTGGAGGCTAAACAACGCCTTGTACTGCCGTACCGGATCATCGCACTCAAGTCACTGGAGGACAGTGCCAGTGCGCCCAATGCTTCCGGAGGCGGATGCTACAACTACAGCAACAGTACCGCCGTGGGTGGATGCTTTGAATGCCAAAATGGGGAAATTGCTGATATCAAGACCTCAAGCAGTTGGTTCTCCAACAGCAACAGTTCATGCTCTTCCTCCGGAGGTGGAGGTGGGGGTAGCGGAGGGGGTGGTATCGGTGGCGGTGGGGGCTGGAGCCATAACACGGGTGGCAGCAGCACGTTGCCGATGAAAGGCAAGAAATGCGCATTTGTACCAGGTGGAATGGAATGCAACTGATGACAAACAAGATAAGAATATCGAAGAAAGACTTTTACAGCATTGCACGGCACAGCATCATTACCCTGCTGTGTCTTCAGTTCTCTTGTTTAAGTCAGGCACAAAGTGTTGATTCTAGAGAAGGCTTGCGAGTTACGCTGCCAAACGGTTATGCAACCGTCAGCGTCGAAGACATCCGCGTACAGAGTGCTACCGGTCCGGTGAGCATCATGCGATACTGGAACGGACATGAATGGAAATTCAACCCCCAGTGGGAAAGCCTCTCTCAGAGCTGGAAAAACCTTACCGGCAGCCGACAAAGCGACATTGACAGCAATCTGAGTGGTCCAGCGCTTCAGGGTAAAGGAAGCAGCGCCAGCAGCAGTACATACGGGTGCTGGGTCTGGGTGGATGAAGACTGGGAACCCAGTGGCGTTTTTATCGACCCGGAGAATATTCAGGCGGCCCCACTGGTGCCCACACGCATCACTCCCTTTAACCGCATCATGGGTGAAAACCCAGGTGCAAACTATCTCACGGGTCGTCGTGTCAGCCTTGACTATGCCACGCTGTGTGCTGGCACGATCATGAGTGGGAGCAGTTTTGTTGACCTCGAAGCCATCCGTCGCCAGAACGAACTGTACCTGGGTGACAATGGACGTTACTTCTTCAACAGCCGTTTCTCCCTGAAAAAAGCCCCTGTGACTGAACTCCCCGTCATGACGCATAGCGCTCTTGCCAGTGGTAACCTGGTCTTGATGCCTCAGCCGAACGACAAAGGCTACCGCTGGACCAACCGTGACGGCAGTTGGATCCACTACAACACCCAGGGTCAGATCGTCGCCTATGGCGATGCCAACCTCAACACCGTCTGGTTTGCCCGCGACAGCGAAGACAAACTCATTGGCCTGATTGACCAGAACGGACATGTCCTTCTGAGCCTTCACTATCAGGGGGCCTTTTTAACAGAAGTTCGGGATTATCCGCTCTCAGGTGATCCGTTACCCCCGCGCACCCTTCGCTACCACTACGACAAACAGAACCGCATCAGCCAGGTGGACGACCCCCTCGGACACCCCACCCGCTACGGCTACGACAAACGCAACCGCCTCACCGCCCTCACCGACCGTGAAGGGCGTACCCAGCTCATCGAATACAACGACCAGCTCGTCAGCCGGCACATTGCCGCCGACGGCGGCATCACCGACTACCAGTTTGACTACGATGATACCCATAGTCAGTTCACCAGCAAAATCCAGGGGCCGGAAACCGACGCCGGACGCAAAACCGAAATCTACATTCACAACCGTTCAGGCAAGCTGCTTGAATACACCGTCAATGGTGTATTACAGACCAGCCTGCGGCGGGACAGTGGTGCGCAACTTGAGCAGGAAACCAATGCACGGGGGTTTAATACCCGCACTACTCGTAACGAATTCGAGCAGATTATTCGTATTGACCACCCAGATGGCAGCAGTATCCGGTACAAATACGACGTTCTGCACATGGGGCTCATCGAAACCATTGACGAACTGGGCATCATCACCGCCTATGAACGCGATGCCAAAGGCAACCTGACCAGACTCACCGAAGCCGCCGGAACCGCCGACGCCCGCGTGACCGAATACCAGAACAACGCCCAGGGCCAACCGATCAGGATTACCCGCAAAGGACGCACCGAGCAGAACGGCACCATCACCCCCGATGCCACCATCCTGATTGAATACCATGACAGCGGCCTCCCGAGCAAACTCACCGACCCCGAAGGCAACCGCCATCAGCTGGCCTTCAATCGTGCCGGCAACCTGATCCGCTACACCGACCCGCTTGACCACACCCTCCAGTTTACCCTGGATGCGGCTGGCCGCCTCACCACCATCACCGACCCGCTGGATCGCACCTATCGTGCCACCTACGACAAAGTCGGCAACCTCACCACCGTGACCAACCCGCGGGGTAAAACCCTCCAGGCCACCTACGATACCGTCAACCGTATCACCCAGATCACCAATCAGGTAAGCGGTATCCAGCATGCCGCCTACGACAAAGCTGGTAACCTGACCCGCTTTACCGATGCCGATGGCGACCAGCAAACCTACCGTTACGATGCCTTCCTGCGCCTGACCGAAACCCTCGACACGCTGGGCCACACCACCCGTCAGAGCTACACCCTGCCGGACGGCACCCCCGGCACCCTGTATGCCCCGACCCGGATTGATACCCCCACCTTCACCGAACACACCCGTTTCAACGAACGCGAATGGCCGGCCAGTCGTACTTTTGATTATGCTACCCGGACAGGCCCCTTCAACACCACCGACAGCGTCACCTACGACAAACGCGGCCAGATCCTCAGCCAGACCGACCCGGACGGCCACACCCGCACCTATCACTACAACGCCCTCGGACAACTGACTAAAACCGTCGACACCCTCAAAGGCACCACCACCGCCGTCTACAACAGCCTTGGGCGTCTGATTCAACTCACTGACCCCAACAGCAACGTCTACCGTTTTGACTATGACCGCAACGGCCAGCTCCTGACCGAAACCCTGCCCGAAGGCGAACAGACCCGCTACCAGTACGATGCCGCCGGACGCCTCACCCAGCGTATCGACCCCAAAGGCTTCATCCTCAACTACACCTGGGATGAAGCCAACCGTCCGGCCAAACTTGAACAGCGCAATCCACAAAAAACCCTGATCCGCACCACCACCTACCACTGGGACCCCACTGACAACCTCACCGGCTGGAGCGACACCGACCTCACCCAGCCGGCGGGCCTGCAAACCACCGCAGCGGTTCTCACCTACGACGACGCCAACCGTAAAACCGGTGAAACGATTACCTATTCCACCCCCACCGGCCCCTACACCCTCAGCTACCAGGCCGGCTATAGCCTCGGGGGCAAACAGACAAAACTCGTCTGGCCCGATGGCACCGACATCACCTACGCCTACAGTGCCCACGGACAACTCAAAAGCGTCACCCTGCCCGGCGAAGGCACCCTCACCGTCACCGACTATACCTGGCTCGAACCCAAACAGATCCTCCTGCCCGGCGGCATCACCCAGACCCGCACCCACACGGGTCTCCTGAACCTCGAAAGCCTCAAGATCGACGTCCCCGGCGGCAGCGTCCCGCTCACCCTCGACAACACCTACGGCACCCGGCAGCAACTCACCACCCGTACCCGGACCGATGCCACCGACAAGGGCAGCAAAACCCTGACCGAAACCTATGGCTACGACAGTGAATTAAGGTTGACCAACGTTGACAGCGACAGCGGCGGCCTCTTTGGTAAAAGCACTGAAACCTTCACCCTGGACCCGGTCGCCAACCGCATTAAACAGGATGGCAACACCTGGACATACAACAAAAACAACCGTCTAATCCAGCGAGGCGAAGGAGCCGACAAAGTCACCTACACCTACGACGACAACGGTAACCAGATCACCCAGACCCAGAACGGTCAGACCCTGCACTACACCTACGACAGCCTGAACCGGCTCACCGCGGTCAGAAACACCGGCAAACAGCTGATTGCACGCTATGGCTATGACCCCTTAAACCGCCGGATCTGGAAAGAACAGTACCGGGACAGTAATGGCACCCCACTGACCCCGGCAAAACGCACCTATTATCTGTATAGCGATGACAGTCTGATTGCCGAGGCGACCCAGACCCTTACCCTGAACGCAGACGAAACCATCACGGCAGACCAAAACCCGGAAATCACCACCCAGTACGGGCCGAACCCGCAGAAGCCGTTTACTACGGGAACGCTGTTCCTCAAGACAAAGAATCAGCACAACGAAACCGTCTTCGGCTACTACCATCATGACCATCTGGACACCCCGATCCAGATTACGGACAAGAGCGGCAACATTCTGTGGGCGGCGCGTTACCATGCGTTTGGCAAGGCAACAATTACGACCAGCAGTATTACGTCAAATCTGAGGTTCCCGGGGCAGTACCACGACGATGAAACGGGGATGCATTACAACTGGAACCGGTATTATGATCCCAGTACAGGAAGGTATGTGACGCAGGATCCGATTGGTTTGAGGGGGGGGATTAATATTTACGCATATGTCGGAGGAAGTTCCGTCAACCGAATTGATCCTCTAGGACTCTATGAGCGTAAACTTACTGATAGAGAAAAAACAATATTACGCCGCTTTCTTTACCTTGGATACTATGATGAAATAGATATTGAAAATGTTGTTCTTCATATTGGAGAAAGGCCATTTTATACTCGCATGCTTAATATACAGGCTATTACCAGACATAATGATGTTTACATCATAAAAGAGGATTTTGACTCTTGTGGTAGTACTACATGGGCCCTAGGGCTCTTAGCTCATGAACTAGTACATGTAAAACAGTACAGAGAAGGAACGCTAAAAGAGGTTGAATATTTAGCAGAACTCATGCGGGTTGGTTATGAAAATATTGAGGTTGAAAAAGAGGCATATAGATATGAAGGTGAAATTAAAGCTCAGTTCACCGTCAAAGATTGCAGGTGTGATGATGTAGAAATACTATTACAAAAAACACCATCCTCACCCCCTAAAACAAATCTTCCTGTAATAGATGAACACAATATATATTTAAATTAAAAATGAAAATTTTAAATAAAATATTTTATCTAATTATTTTAACCTCCCTTTCCGGATGTTTTCCCATAAAACCAGAAGGTTTCAACAAAGAGTACGATAATTATTTTTCCGACTTTTACAACCATAAAACCGAAGAAAAAAATAAGGAATATTTTTTAAACCAGACAATAGAAAAACAATATGAAATAATGGTTTACGGAAGAAATAAAATCCACCCCCCCTTGACGTAAATATTTGGTTTGTAGACCAAGGGGAATATGCTATTTTTTTTCTATACGAAAAATTTAAAAACCTAGATGATGACAGATTAATTTATCAAGGAATTATGGATTTTGATTACATAGCCAGAAAAAAAATATACAACATTAAAGAAAATGCCGAAATTATGGGGACAATAAAAGAGAAATTTAACAAAATAAAAGATAAAGGATGGAAAGAATTCGCAGAGAAAGCAATTAAAAGAATAAACGAAGAGAATTAGCACTTGAGATGATAATGTTATGCAATAAAAATTTTCGGTCAGAAACACCGGCAAACAGCTGATTGCACGCTATGGCTATGACCCCTTAAACCGCCGGATCTGGAAAGAACAGTACCGGGACAGCACGGGTAACTCGCTGACACAGGCAAAACGCACCTACTACCTGTATACCGATGACAGTCTGATTGCCGAGGCGACCCAGACCCTCACCCTGAGCGCAGACGAAACCATCACGGCAGACCAAAACCCGGAAATCACCACCCAGTACGGGCCGAACCCGCAGAAGCCATTTACTACTGGCACCCTCTTCATCAAGACAAAGAGTCAGAACAATTGTTAGCGCCAATGATATAAGACAGTAATTCACCATTTGGATTGTCCGCTCCACCCAACATGTTGTTTCCTTGAGGTTCTCACACCAGAAAGGACATCAGCATGCTGAGCAGAGAGGACTTTTACATGATAAAGCAAATGCGCAAGCAAGGTGCATACATTGTCGATATTGCGACTCAGGTGGGGTGTTCTGAGCGCACTGTCAGGCGGTACCTTAAATACCCTGAACCACCGGCCAGAAAAACGCGCCACAAAATGGTCAAACTGAAGCCGTTCATGGATTATATCGACTCGCGACTGGCAGAGAATGTCTGGAATGGCGAGGTCATCCTCGCAGAAATCAAAGCAATGGGTTATACCGGTGGACGCTCTATGCTGCGTTATTACATCCAACCCAAACGCAAAATGCGGCCGTCAAAGAAAACCGTTCGCTTCGAAACCCAGCCCGGTTACCAGCTTCAGCATGACTGGGGCGAAGTTGAGGTAGAGGTCGCCGGGCAGCGATGCAGAGTTAACTTCGCGGTTAACACGCTGGGGTTCTCCCGCCGCTTCCATGTCTTCGCCGCGCCAAAGCAGGATGCAGAACATACCTATGAGTCACTGGTCCGTGCCTTCCGTTACTTCGGCGGCAGTGTGAAAACCGTGCTGGTTGATAACCAGAAAGCCGCGGTGCTGAAGAATAACAACGGAAAAGTGGTGTTCAACTCCGGGTTCCTGCTGCTGGCCGACCACTATGACTTCCTGCCACGGGCCTGCCGCCCGCGCAGAGCAAGAACCAAAGGCAAAGTGGAGCGGATGGTGAAATATCTCAAAGAGAACTTCTTCGTCCGGTATCGCCGGTTCGACAGCTTCGCCCATGTTAACCAGCAACTGGAGCGGTGGATGGCCGATGTTGCCGACAAACGGAGCCTTCGCCAGTTCAGGCAGACACCAGAACAACGCTTCGCGCTGGAAAAAGCGCACCTTCAGCCGTTGCCGGAGACCGACTTCGATACCAGCTACTTCGATATCCGCCATGTGTCATGGGACAGCTATATCGAGGTGGGCGGCAATCGTTACAGCGTACCTGAAAGCCTCTGTGGGCAGCCGATCTCGATACGGATCTCGCTGGATGATGAGCTACGGATCTACAGTCATGATCAGCAGGTGGCCACACACCGACTCTGTTCAGCCTCATCTGGCTGGCAGACCGTACCGGAACATCATGCGCCACTCTGGCAGCAGGTGAGCATGGTGGAACATCGCCCACTGAGTACCTATGAGGAGTTGCTGTGATGCATGAGCTTGAAGCGCTGTTGGGGCGTCTGAAAATGGAGCACCTGAGTTACCACGTTGAAAGCCTGCTGGAGCAGGCGGCTAAAAAAGAGCTCAACTACCGTGAGTTCCTGTGCATGGCGCTGCAGCAGGAATGGAACGGTAGACATCAGCGCGGAATGGAATCCCGGCTGAAGCAGGCACGCTTCCCGTGGGTCAAAACGCTGGAGCAGTTCGACTTCAACTTCCAGCCAGGTATCGATCACAAGGTTGTCCGGGAACTGGCGGGGTTGGCGTTCGTGGAGCGCTGCGAAAACGTGATCCTGCTGGGGCCACCGGGCGTGGGTAAAACCCATCTGGCTGTTGCTCTCGGAGTGAAAGCGGCAGATGCAGGTCACCGTGTGCTGTTCATGCCACTGGACAGACTGGTCGCTACGCTGATGAAAGCAAAGCAGGAGAACCGGCTTGAGCGTCAGTTGCAACAACTGAGTTATGCCCGGGTGTTGATCCTGGACGAGATAGGCTATCTGCCAATGAACAGAGAGGAAGCGAGTCTGTTCTTCCGGTTGCTGAACCGCCGATATGAAAAAGCGAGCATCATCCTGACATCCAACAAAGGCTTCGCAGACTGGGGAGAGATGTTCGGCGATAACGTCCTGGCAACGGCGATCCTGGATAGACTGTTGCACCACTCAACGACACTGAATATCAAAGGAGAAAGCTATCGGTTGAAAGAAAAGCGCAAAGCAGGTGTTCTAGCTAAAAACGCAACGCCAATCAATGAAGATGAAATGGCGGAAAGCGGGCAACAAAAGTGATCAAATAGCGGGCATTAAAAATGGCGAAAAACGGTCATAAATCTTGGCGTTGACACAATGAAACGGTCTTCGGCTACTACCATCATGACCATCTGGAGACGCCGATCCAGATTACGGACAAGAGCGGAAATATCCTGTGGGCTGCGAGTTACCATGCGTTTGGCAAGGCAACAATTACGACCAGCCGCATCACGTCAAACCTGAGATTCCCCGGGCAGTACGAAGACCAGAAAACCGGGATGCATTACAACTGGAATCGGTTTTATGATCCTAATACTGGACGGTATATAACGCAGGATCCGATTAAACTAACCGGCGGAAACAATTTCTATTTATACACCAGGAGTAACCCTGTTAATGAAATTGACTCTGAAGGTTTGAGATTTAGAGTACCACCTTCAGGCCAAACAAAGCCATTTCCTGTGATTCCCATCCCAACTCCTGGACCTACCTCTCCTAGCAATCCATTCATTGATGCGTTACCAAGATCCGGATCATCGTCAAATGACTCAAAAGAGTGCGAAAAATGTGATGACCCAAAATATCGTGACTATATAAAGTGCTACAAACTTTATGGCTATCCATTCCCTAGCAAATTTTCTGCATTTAACAGCTACAAGTCAATGTTTGGCTATCATATACGTCTATCCAATGAAGATAAAGCAAGGGATGGTCCATGCTCTATTCACTCAGGATATATAGTTGGAAAGCACTGGAATGTTCTTGATGGTAGCTCTAGAGTTGGTTCAATAGCGATGTGCGAATGTTGCGAAGACACTAATGATGGTGCAAAAGTAAAAAGTAAATTCAGAGGGTTCTGATGACTAACACGATAGAAGAATTAGATTTTTTAATAGCACATTGTTTAGCACTCTATAGAACGCCTATCAGACACTTTGGCCGTTCTGATGCGGGGGCCTTTCTAAACACCCCGATTCCATTCAATGTTGAAAATGAAGTGATATGTGAAAATATATATAAAATGGCCAACAATGGATTAATCATAGCAAGTTCTATTAAAAAAGGTTACTTTTCTCCTTCTTTTGAGGAAATATTGCATTTAATGGAAAACAGCCATAAGATTGAATCCATTAGCAATGAGATATTTTTAAGTTTGACTGCTTTGGGAGGAGATTTTTGGGAGGAACGTGCCACCCCCTGCTGGAGTATGTTTATTAAAGATTGTTTTAACTATAATAGAATGCAATATTCCAGCGTTGAAGTTATTAATGAGGAATTAGCAAATAAAATAATCTATCTACTACCAAAAAAAACAAGAGATTCAACAAGGAATAAAATCAAAAAAATCTCCCCATGGCGAGCAACTTACTGGAAAATCCTGCCATCCGGATTAAAAATTTATTTCAAAAAAATAAATAGCCATGAATTGGAAAAACTTATTCAAGAGACTAGAGAAAGCTGGGTGAAGTTTCTCAAATAAAATTTCACCATCTGGATTTTTCACATATATAGACTTATGCCTTTGTTTTTCATCCAACAATATCTCTTCAAAAATATATAATTTTATTTGGCTCCCGTTAGCGAAAGATAGCTCTTTTATCTCATAGCTTCTTCCTTCATTCTGTCAGAATCAACCTCTAAGACAAACGTCATACCATCGTCTCCCCTCGGCATTGCCTGCAGGAAAATTCTTGAGAGCACACCAAAGCAAAAAACACGAGTTCAGATGACCCGCTTAACCGCCGGATCTGGGAAGAACAGTACCGGAACAGCACGGGTAACTCGCTGACACAGGCAATACGCACCTACTACCTGTATGCCGATGACAGTCTGATTGCGGAGGCGACCCAGACCCTCACCCTGAACGCAGACGAAACCATCACGGCAGACCAAAACCCGGAAATCACCACCCAGTACGGGCCGAACCCGCAGAAACCGTTTACCACGGGGACGCTGTTCCTCAAGACAAAGAATCAGCACAACGAAACCGTCTTCGGCTACTACCACCATGACCATCTGGACGCCCCGATCCAGATCACGGACAAGAGCGGCAACATTCTGTGGGCAGCGCGTTACCATGCGTTTGGCAAGGCAACAATTACGACCAGCAGTATTGCGTCAAATCTGAGGTTTCCGGGGCAGTACCACGATGATGAAACGGGGATGCATTACAACTGGCACAGATACTACGATCCCGACACAGGAAGGTATATTACAGAAGACCCCATCGGATTACTTGGAGGGTTGAATCGATACACTTATGTGAATGGGAACCCATTATTTTGGAGTGATCCGTGGGGTTTGGTAAAAACACTTTGTGAAGCACTTAAAGAGGTCGCTGGAAGATCTGATAAAAATCCATTTTTAAACGATCCTAATATTTTTAAATTTGTATTCAAGCTGGGTTCAGAAGATCAACCTGGAGATGGAGACGCTTCTTATAGGAATCACTATATCCATACTCCAACTGGTATAAGCTATGACATTCAATATATACAAATGGGATGGGCTTTTCAGAAATCGATGTTGGGCTCACCAGAATTAGCCATGTATGGGTGGGTATACTTAGAATTACTTGTTGCTCATAAAACTGGCAACTTCGATTATTTCGTACCAGAATCTTTTAACCCAAACTATTCTGGATTAAAACTTGGTGAAGAGGCTGCTGAAAAATACGACACATTTAAAGAATTCGTATCTGCCTTTTGCGATGAACCTGTGAAAAAAAGTGAAAATGATGCAAAAAATCAGTGCACATACCAATAAAACATATAAAGCGATTGTAAGTTTTTTTACTATAATTTATACCGCTCTTTTTTTTGCAATACTACCAATAATTATTATTTATTTAATTATTGGTGATGAAGGAAAAAAATCTTACACCAATGATGGATCAAATTTATTTAGCACTGAATTTTTCTTTTCTTTAGCGGCAATTTACTTTCTTACCAAGCTATTAGGAATCTTTCGAATAAGAAATTCAAATATACAATCAGGTTTATTTTTTTTAGCTTTAGCCTCATCAATCCCATATGCAAAATCACTAATAGAATATGATGTTAGCTTTTTAAAATGCATATATTGCCACATCTTTATAAATATTGATTTAGCATTTTTCTCAGCTACTCTATTTATAAAAAATCATATGAAAAAAAACATTAGCAATTCTATTGATTTAAAAAAATAAATTTATTTACCAATTTCGCTTAAACAAAGAATACAAGGGAAACATAACGTCTATACTCTTCATATTTCAAGTTTCTTGGGTGTTGACTGCCTTCACTCACCCCAGTCACTTACTTGAGTAAGCTCCTGGGGATTCATTCAGTTGCCGCCTACAAGCAACTTGAATTATTTTAGGTATATAAGGTATTTCGGTGACAAGGTCCTGTGCGTGACCCTTGTCCATGTCAAGATTTGAAAAACAGAATCGAGTTCCATAAAAAACTTATAGCAGCACGTACTAAATATGACCTTCGATGGCCTCATTCAAAATATCCAGGAGGACGTCATGCTGCTGTAAACGCATTAGATGCTATAACAGTAAAAAAACTAGAGGAACGTTTGAAGAAGGAGTGTCCTAATGCCTGTTGATTTATTAAAAAAGCGTCTTGCGACTGCTCTAGAATACTATAGAAACGTTTATATGTTTCAGGGTTATGACATAACATCCCCAATCAGTTGTGGCATGGATGAGGATACTCCAATCCACATGGCCGCTTACGATGGTAGAGTAGACTTCATAAACGACATGCTTCCATTTATCGAGAATATTAATATTCCAGGTGATATCGGGAATACGCCACTTCATTATGCAGTTATGCAGAATAACGTTGCTGCAGCTAAACTGCTTTTAGAACACGGCGCTGATATCATGAGGAAAAATGATTATGACGACACCCCTCTAGAGTGGATGGAAATCAATCCAGCATTCAAAGAATTAATTGAGAAACTTTCAAATAAATAAATTTATTTCAGATTGATGACAAAGTCCTGGCCGTAAGCCCAGGACTTTAATCTAATAAGGTCAGTGCAAAAAATGGACTAACTGCCATGCTCCCCCTCCCTTCTTCCCAACAATATCAGTTTGAAACCATCACCCTCGGTGAACGGCTACCTGGAAACCCTGCCATCAGGATTAAAAACTCATTTCAAAAAAATAAATAAAAATGGATTGGAAAATCTTATTCAAGAAACTAGAGGAAACTGGGCGGATTTTCTCAAATAGAATTTCATTATCTGGATTTTTCACATATACAGACTTATGCCTTTGTTTTTCATCCAACAAGATCTCTTCAAAAATATATATTTTTATTTACCTCCCGTTAGCGACAAATAGCTGTTTTATCTCATAGCTTCTTCCTTCATTCTGTCAGAACCAACCTCTAAGACACACGTCATCGTCTACCCTCGGCATTGCCTGCAGGAAAATTCTTGAGAGCACACGAAAGCAAAAAACACGAGATCAAGTTAGATCTCAGTGGTTCACACCCAAACTCAATTCCAGTTCTGCGGAAAGGTAGTTGCGTATCACCCTCGTCTCTCCCCTCCCAGATACAAAAACAATTCTAATAATTAACTGCGGGACTCGCAGAATCCAGACACCTCACGCCCCCGAAAGAGAGATGTTCAGGTTGCACGTTAACTGTTCATCTAAAACTGTTATCTCGCTCAAATAAAGCACTTACAGAAGATGCAATTTAAATACACATTTGTAGTATGAAAAACGGAACATGGATGATACCTATTTGGGGGTAACAGAAATACTCAAGACATGTTAAATACATAAGCCTTTTTGCTGACTGCTTCCCGCAGAAAAGCACGGCACACGAAATATCTGAATGTTTGGATATCCCGGAAACACAGGAAATTCCTGCAACCTCTGATGAAAAGCATAGGGTATAAAAATCATGGTCAAACGTAACACCCCAACAAGAGAGAAAATACAATACAGCCCGATCGAGGCTGCTATCCGCTGGAGTGGGCTGTATGCGCAGGAAGCGGAGATCCTTGAGCATGTTGCGCACGGCATGACAATTCACACCGCCGATCTCTCCGCATGGCCGTCACTGCAGTTGAATCTTGACCGCATTATTGATGCATTGGTGAATCACGAACTGCCCTACTGCCGTCAGGGGGTCATGTGTGCCGACGCCTTTTCCCCCGACGACCTTGTTGGTGGTGTTGATATCACCATCCGCCATGTTGCCCTTAAAACCTGGATGAAACATTATTACCCGGATCAGAAGCCCGAGTTTCTGTTCGACCCGGTTGAACAGATGGTGCATCCAGCCATCAGCGTTGATTTCGTCCAAACGCTGATAGCCGAGCGTGACATATTTAAAGCCCAGTATCACCGCAGTCTGCGCTCATACGAAGAGCTGCAGGCACAGTACGTTACCCTGGATAAAAAACACGCCAAACTCGCCTCCGTTCATCCTCCTTCGCGCAGCGTCAATCCACGCAGTGAATCGACCTACCAACACATTATCGGCGGATTGCTGGGATTACTGCTCGGGGAATCCCCCGGTGGACAGCGCTATTCTTCATTCAATACGCTGGATTCGGTGATCAGCGCACTCATCACCCACCATGCTGGTGTCGCGGGGATCACTGAGCGCACCTTGTGGAGCAAATTCTCCGAGGCACGCCGCAGTCTGACACCGGAACTGTAACGCCTCCACTCGATCACGGCGGGATAGCTTTTCTGATGATAGCGACGCAACCGTGCTGGTATCAGAAAACCATCCATTCGTCATGTCTGTTTTCGTTTTGCATACCGACTGCAATGGTAGGTATTCATTCTGCAATTGCAGACAAACGCTCTGCAATTGCAGTGTTTTTTCCTCAATAAGCTCTTTTAATAGGCGCTACATCCCAGGGTATTCCACCCTCACTTAAGGAGTAGCACCATGGAAATGCCACAGAAAGAACAGCGTATTCTGCGCCGTGCCGAAGTCGAAAAAAGAACCGGTTTCAAGCGTTCCTACATCTACCTGCTGATGCGTGCCGGAAAATTTCCGCAGGCACGCCGCCTAGGTATCCGCGCCGTCGGCTGGGATTCGGTCGAAATCGACCAGTGGATTGCTGACCGCCTAAAGCAACAGGCCTGACGACATCGGTTTCATCAAGGGAGGAACACGATGTACGTCTTATCTGTCATATCGACCAAGGGCGGCGTGGGTAAAACCACGGTAGCCGCCAATCTCGGCGGGTTTATTGCCGCCGCAGGCCTGCGGGTGCTGCTGCTGGACATGGATATTCAACCCACGCTGTCGAGCTACTACCCGCTGACCCGCGCCCCTACTGGTATTTACGAGTTGCTGGCCTTTAACGAGCAGGACACTGGAAAACTGGTTTCACATACCGACCAGCCACGACTGGATATCGTCATTTCCAATGACGAGAAGGGGCAGTTGAATACCCTGCTGCTGCATGCCCCTGACGGGCGTTTGCGCCTGCGTCACCTGCTGCCAGTCTTTCAGCCGCATTATGACCTGTTGATCATTGATACCCAGGGGGCGCGTACCGCGCTGCTGGAAACCGCCGTACTGGCCTCAGATCTGGCGCTCTCACCGGTCACGCCGGAAATTCTGGCCGCCCGGGAGTTTTCACGCGGCACCGTCCAGTTACTCAAGGATATTGCTCCCTATCAGCGCCTGGGTATCCCCCTGCCACCCTTGCGCCTGCTGATCAACCGGATGCCCCCTGTCTCAGCCAATGCGCGGTTGATCCAGCAGGCACTGCACGAGGCTTTTCGGGCACAACAGGGGACAGATGTGCTCAGCACCACCATCCCCGCTATTGAAGCCTATCCGCGTGCGGCCATGCTGCACCGTCCCGTGCATCAGGTCGAGCGGAGACGTCCCTCTGGCCGTCTGGCCCCTGCCGCACGGGAAACGATGCATGCGCTGGCAGACGAGCTTTTCCCGCACTGGCAGGAACGATTTGCCATCGTCACCGGTCGCTCGCACAGGAGAGAGCATCATGCCCATTGAATCACTGCTACTGCGCAAGACACGCTGGCACCGGCTTGTCCGTTTTGCTCGCCGTGAAGGCTGGCGGCTGCTGTCCATCCACGGGCATCTGCAACTCCATAAACCGGGTTTATCGCCCATTTCACTGGGGCTGCCTGCGCCCTGTGCCGTCCGGCAGGAGGACGCATGACCGATCCGCATCACGTCATCAAAGAGAAGCTGCTGGCTGAGAATTTCGGGCGCATGGGGCCGGAGGCTCACACCCTGAGTGATCCGATTGCCGACACCCCGATGGTGGTGACACTCGACCAGCTCCGTCCGTATGACCTTAATCCCCGCGTCACCCGTAACCCGCGTTACGACGAGATCAAGGCGTCTATTCGTGAGCGGGGACTGGATACGCCACCGGCCATCACCCGGCGACCCGGGGAGAGTCACTACATTATCCGTAATGGCGGTAATACCCGCCTCGCCATCCTGCGCGAGCTCTGGAGTGAAACACGCAATGAGCAGTTCTTTCGCATATTCTGTCTGTTCAGGCCCTGGCCTGCACGCGGAGAAATTATTGCCCTCACGGGTCATCTCGCCGAGAGTGAGCTTCACAGCGGACTGACATTTATTGAAAGAGCATTGGGCGTACAAAAAGCCCAGGAGCTCTATGAGCAGGAGGCCGGAGGTGCCCTGTCACAGACCGAACTTGCACGGCGGCTGACGGCAGACGGTTATCCTATCCAGCAGTCTTACATCAGCCGGATGCGCGATGCAGTCACCTATCTGCTTCCCGCGATCCCGACCCTGTTATACGGGGGGCTGGGGCGACGTCAGGTCGAACGGCTGGCCACCCTGCGTAAATCAGCGCTCTATATTCAACAACAGCATGCCACAGAGCACAAGTCGGATGTCGATTTCGGCATTCTGTTCCATGAGATCCTGACGCTCTTCGATAGCGACCCTGCGGCATTTTCTATTGACCGGTTTCAGGATGAATTGACGGGACGAATGGCCGAAACGCTGGGTGTGGATTACGACACGCTCGCGCTGGAGATGGATGCCCCTGAGGGGAGACAGCAGATCCTGGGTAGCATCCCCTCGGCACGGGTGCCCTCCGTCCCTCCGGAAGACCTGTTTACACCGGATAATCTACCGCCCGTCACATACACTGCGAGCAATGCACCGGCCACCTGGCCGGAGCCATCGACGGCCCCGGCCTCCCCCTCGGTGAAGTCTCCGGCCAGCGCTCCCCCCGTCGCAGCAGCAACGGCAGCGCCCCCTGCCGAAAGCGAAACCTTTCGACAGGAAGCCGCGTCGTCACGACAGGAAACAACACCGGCTCCCACGACTGAACGACTGCAATCCATCCAGGCGCTAATCAGCAGTCACGTTACAGAAGGCCCACCACCGTTTGCCACCACACCGCTACACCCCCTGCCCGAGCAACCGGGCAGTCTGTACCCGGTACAGGATATCTGGTTTATCGAGCCCTCACTGGATAACCCGGCAGCACTGCGCAGTCATATCGCCCAGTTTGCGCGGGAGATTGCCGCCGAAGCCGAGCAGGCACACCTGATCGAGGCCTGTGACCGGGGGATCGGTTTTCAGTGTCTGATGGATGAGCCTGTGACAGAGTGTTCTGCCTTTGGCGATGTGGTGATTGCACTGCTTTATCGGCTGAGTGTGCATTATCTGACTGCCTCGCCCATCAATCGTGCCTGTTTTACCCTGCTCGACAATGAGCTGGCAACGCTGTTGCAGGGCACCCCACGGACGCCATCAGCCATCCCGCGTCTCAGTGACGCCGGGCTCATCAGGCTATTTCGTCTCATCCGTCTGTCACGTCGCCTTATCGAACGGGATGACACGCTTCCAGACCAACCGGATTAGAGAGGACGTATGTCAACACCACATCCGTTGAATCAGGCCGTCATTGCCCAGGCGCTCCATGACCTGCGCCATGGACGACTGCGCCGCTGTAAAGCCATGGGGTTCGGTGACCAGGCAATCGAAGCGCTGAAATACCCCGAACTGGTGAGTATTCTTGCCAACGCCAACGTCTCCTGGTGCTCGGTCAGTATCAATCAGGATGTCCTGCACCGTCTTCTATCGCGGGTCGGGGATATCAAACAGGAAATCACCACCATTGACCGGATGCTCGATCTGGGGGCCAGCACCGAAATGGTCAGTCAGTTTTTTGGGCTGACCAATCAGGAAGTGGCACTACGCCGCGAGGTGTTGGGGATCACCAAGCGCAAGGGACGTTACCCTGCGCTCAGTGACGAGGACGACAAGGCGATGTGGGCGCGCTGGCGAGCAGAATGTGCCACCCGCCACATCACACCCGGTGAAAATCTGGAAACCCTGACACTCACCCTTGATCTGGCCGAAGAGCTCGACATTCCTGCCGCCATGATCTGGCATGCAATGCGGAACTGGCTCGCCACCGAGAAAGGATAATCCATGCAAGCCCTGTCAGCGATCTTTGATCAGGCAGCGCAACAACTGACTGACTCCGTCATCAACGACGGCTATCTTTACAGCGGCAACCGGCATGAGAGCGTCCCGCGTGCGCTCTTTCTGGATTGCCGCCTGCCCCCTCTCGAACGCAACACCTGGCAGATTTTCCGGCTGCTGCTCAACCGGGATGGCATCACCGCATTTCCCACCTATGAGCAGTTACGCCCCTATCTTGCCAACACCCCCGGCACAAAAGCCTCTCATGAGACGGTCGCCCGGGCCCTCATGCTGCTGCGTCTGACCCGCTGGATCAGCCTGGTCAGGCGACGCCGTGATCCGAAAACCGGGCGGATGCAGGGTAACCTCTATGTCCTGCACGATGAGCCGCTAACTCCCTTTGAGGCGATGCAACTGGATCCGCTGTATCTTGAGCTGGTCAGCCATGCACTCAGTCATAGCAGCAAAGTGATCCAGGCAGGCGGACAGCAGGTGCTGCTCGATATCAGTGACGACCCCAGGCTGAAAGGGTGTGTGCTGCCGACCCGCCTGCAGATTTTGACACAACGCCTGAAAGACGATTTCGCTGAAACTTATCCACAGGAACCGCCCTTTCACGAATCCGAAGACGGTGAAAACGGATCCGAAGAAGGGCAAAACAGCCTTCTTCGGAAGGGTGAAGCCCTCACTTCGGAAACCGAAGCAGGTGAGAAACCCACTGAATCCGGCACTCTTCGGATGCCGAAGTCGGATAGTACAAGTACAGTACTTAATAATAAAAATATAAAAGAAGTACGTACTGTACCGCGCACGTGCATGCGAAATGACCTGTCCCTGCCGGAACGCTTTACGACACTGAAACCGGAACAGCAGTCCGGTGCGCTCACTGCACTGGCACAGCTCGATGTTTTGCAGCAGCAGGCCGTGCTGGATGAGTGGGATAGTCGCTGCAACAGCACGTCAATACGCAATCCTGCCGGTTATCTCTTCGGCGTCATCCAGAAAGCGCTGCGGGGTGAATTTAAAGCGTGGGCAGGGCTGAGCGAACCCTCTGAAACGACAACACCGCCCACCAGGCCACCGTCTCCCCCACCCGTTCCGGTTCAGGAACGTACCCCACCGGAAGAGGCACTCAAACACATTGCCAACATCAAAAAAATACTGGGGATGCGATAACCGACTGCAGGCCCCCCTGCGCATTCAGAACCCAGTGGAAGACAGTGGTACTATCCCCGGGGGATAATTGGGTGAAATGCTGTCAGAAAACCAGGGAACAGGTTATCCCGCTTCCATTTTTGAAGCCTGACCGGCGTCTTGTGCCAGCCCATGGTTCTGACATCGGGTCATCAGGAACCCGGTGGATGACAGCGGTACTATCCCCCGGGGGATAATTTTATGACCCTCTTCCGGCAAAGAAACCGGGGTATGCCGGATACCTATTAATCACTGACAACCTGCATCAGAGCGCCAATGCTGGAGACCCGTTATCAACTGACGAGTCTTTATCATGAGCAACGATCTGCAACTCAACCTCGGTGCGCTGCGCAGCGCCATGTCACTGACCCTGCACACGCATCATGCCTCCCGCATCTGGCATGGTCGTGCCGCCGCCGAAGGACGTCCCGGCATCATTGGCCTCAATGGCTTTTTAACCCTGATGAACCGCATGAAACGCGGTGCCGAACAGGATGACCCTTATTCAGACTGGTGGATGCTGCGCATCGAGGAAAAGCTGGCGGATACCAAAGTTTGTCTGCTGGCATTACGCGAACAGGTAGACCAGATCCTGACCGATGTGCCTCCGGCCCTGAGCCTTGGCGAAAACCTCAACGTCCAGCCCATCAAACTGCCTCTGTTCGTCAATGCCCAGCTTGGC
This sequence comes from Serratia sp. MMO-28, assembly GCF_037199905.1. NCBI lineage: Bacteria > Pseudomonadati > Pseudomonadota > Gammaproteobacteria > Enterobacterales > Yersiniaceae > Serratia > Serratia sp. MMO-28. The sequence goes on along the minus strand of NZ_JBBCVB010000002.1, from coordinate 114,993 downwards.
TTTATGGCTGTCTATCTGCTGGCCGACTATGACGATCTGGCAAGGCGTCTGATCCTGGCGCATCACACCGCGCTGATTGACCGCAGCACGCTGGAACGCTGGCTCTATGAGGGCGCACATGCCCTGCGCAGTCTGTTCTCTTTGGCGCAGCAGTACCGTTTTTCCGGGACAACCCGGGAGGATTTTGCCGCCAATAACGCCGCCGCCCGTGCAGCGGTGGATAAATTTGGCATGCTGCCGCAGGAGGTGCTGGAGGGCACCCTCCGCTCCCGTTTCTCCCCTGCGCCAGTCAGGCGAAGCGAGGGGCGCGATGCGGCAACCGACACCGCTGCAGCATCCTCCGAGACGGTGGATACAACAGCGCCAGGCGAAGCGGCTGATACATTCGATGAGGATATTCCTCAGTGAGCGGCCCCTTCCACCACATCCGCTTCATTCCGCTGGAACAGACTGACTTCCAGCGGCTGGAACAGGCAGCCTACCTAAAAGGCCTTTTAAAACCTTTTAAAGGTAAGGGGGGATTGGAACACTGGGCCAACGAATGCAGCACGCTGCGAGACGACCTGATCCAGTTATCCACGCACAGGATACTGGCGCAGGCCCGGCGCTACCCGTTCAATCTGCTCAGTATTCAACTGGCCCAACAGAGCACTGGCGCAGGGACAACCTTTCTGCGCTGGCGCAATCTGGACCGCTCCCGCATGGGGGTTGAACTGTGGGAAACGCTGATACGTGAGGCCTCTCCCCGCATGCCCCCCAGCGTGCTGAATGATCTGTACACCATGGAGTTGCAGCGCATCGTCATCAACATGCAGATCAGTCTGACCCACACTCTGGCCCGTCAGGCCGCTGACTGCGCCAGCAAGATGGCTCAGGCCGAAACCATTTACCAACAGTGCGTCAATCGACGCCAGGAGTCCTGATATGAGTACGTATTTTGTCGGTGAAGGCAATATTGGCTCTGCGCCAGAGGTGCGCGAGTTTGCCAAAGGCAACGAAGAACCCCGCCTGTTACTGAAATTAAACGTGTATTTTGATAATCCGGTTCCCACCAAAGAGGGCTTTGATGATCGCGGGGGATTCTGGGCTCCCGTACAGCTCTGGCACCGTGATGCCCAGCACTGGAGCACCCTCTACCAGCGCGGAATGCGTGTCATGGTTGAGGGGCGCACGGTGCGGGAAGAATGGGAAGACAAGGAGGGTCATCCCCAGGTGACATTTGCCATTGAAGCACGCCGGATTGGCATTCTGCCGTACCGCCTTGAGCGGATTACGCTCAATCCTAAATCTCCAGCACCTGAATCAGCGCCCCCTGCAGAAAGCTGAGTCCCCTGCCTGCTCGCGGCGGTTGCCGTCAGACCGCCGCCACCCTCTTTGATAAACGCTCAATAACACTTACTCGGGAAATTATCCCCCGGGGATAACACCGCTGTGTTCCATCAGGCTCCAGATGTCTGCCAATCCAGAGGGCGTCACCTGACGTATTTTTCTATTGCGGCACTTCGTTCAACACATAGCAGGTACTGCGCCCACCCGCATCGGCTTTGCGCAACACGCCATGATTGAGCAGTTCATTGATATCGCGCAGCGCAGTGTCCTGGGAGCATTTGGCAATCGCTGCCCATTTGCTGGTCGTGAGTTTGCCATCAAAGCCGTCCAGTAACCGGTTCAGCAGTTTCACCTGCCTTGCGTTAAGCGGTGTTGTTCCCCAATGCTGCCAGAACCGGGCCTTGGCAAGTACGGTATTGAGCGAAATCGCGCCTGATCGATGGCACGATGCAGTGCCCCCAAAAACCAGAGCAGCCACTCGGTCACGTCCATCGATCCTTTCTGTGTGCGCTCCAGAATCGCGTAGTAGGCTTTACGCTCACGCTGGATCTGTGCCGACAGGCTGTAGAAGCGCTGAGGGCTGCCATCGGCACGGGCCAACAGCAAATCACCGATGGCACGCGCAATACGTCCATTGCCATCATCGAACGGATGTAGGGTCACAAACCACAAATGACCAAGACCGGCTTTAAGCAGGAGGGGCTCATCTGTCTGCCGGTTAACCCACTCTAAAAACCGGGAGGTTTCCGCCTCCAGATGCTCTGCAGGAGGGGCTTCGTAATGCACCCGCTGACGCCCTATCGGACCCGAGACAACCTGCATCGGGCCACTGGCATCGTCACGCCAGTTTCCCACCCTGATTTTTGACAGTCCGGAATACCCTGTTGGAAATAACGCTGCGTGCCAGCCAAACAGCCGTTCCTGCGTAACAGGCGCGGTCGCATTGGTGGTCGCATCCAGGATCATATCGACGACACCTTCAGCATGGCGATCTACCGGAGCCAGGGCACCAATATCGACCCCCAGGCGTCGAGCGATACTCGAACGCACCGATTCGACATTCAGTGCCTCCCCTTCGATTTCGCTGGTTTTGACGACATCTTCCGTCAGCGCGGCCAGACTGGCCTGATCACGTAACGCCATTCCCACATCCGCCAATCGCCCCAGTAACATGCCCTGGGCACGACTGACCTCCGCCATCGGATTTGCCAATGCCGTCAAGTCAAAATGCCATGTCGGCCATTCACTGGCCTGCCATATATAAACATAATCACCGCTATTCATGCGGAGATTATGGACGTAATTCGCCGCACAGGCAAATTAATCACCGCATAATTTGCGGCGATAATCACCTGAATTCTCCGCACACGAGATAACAACATGGCAGTGCATCGCCAAATTATCCCCAATGGAATGGACGCCTCCACCCACAGTGGCACCGCTATGCCAAAGTGGAGGTATTGATCAACCACTCGCAGCAGGAGAGCGTCCACCATGAAGATCACAACTGTTGGTATCGATCTGGCAAAGAACGTATTTCAGCTCCATGGCATCAATGAACACGGCAAGGCCGTGCTGAAGAAACAGTACAGACGTGCCCAGATGCTACCCTTCTTCATCAACTTACCCCCGTGCCTGATCGGGATGGAGGCATGCGCCAGCGCACATCACTGGGCGCGCAAACTGCAGGCGATGGGTCACACGGTACGCCTGATGGCACCACAGTTCGTCAAACCTTATGTCAAGAGCAATAAAAACGATGCGGCAGATGCTGAAGCCATCTGCGAAGCTGTGACACGGCCAAACATGCGGTTTGTGCCTATCAAGACGATCGAACAGCAATCTGTCCTGGCAGTGCACCGTGCCCGTCAGGGCTTTGTGAAAGCGCGTACGGCACAGGCCAATCAGATCCGGGGACTGCTCGGCGAGTTTGGACTCATTATCCCGCAGGGCATCACCAGCATCGCCAAACGTGTCCCCGCACTGCTCGAAGAGGCCGCCGGTGAGCTGACCGGCCCCTTCCGGCAACTCATACAGCGACTGCTGGCGCATCTGAAAGAACTCGACAAACAGGTGGATGAGCTGGAAAAACAAATCAGACTCTGGCATCGAACCAGTGAGACCAGCAGCAAACTTGAGCAGATCCCCGGAATCGGCCCGATTACAGCCAGTGCGCTGGTCGCGACAATTGGGGATGCAAAAAGCTTCGACAATGGACGGCAGGTTGCCGCCTGGCTGGGACTGGTTCCCCGGCAGCATTCCAGTGGCGGTAAAAACGTCCTGCTGGGAATCAGCAAACGGGGTGATTCATACCTGAGGACAATGCTGATCCATGGCGCACGGGCGGTGATCTTCAGAGCGAAACAGGCGGCAGACAAGAACAGCTGGCTCTACAAACTGCTGCAGCGACGCAACCCTAACGTGGCAGCAATCGCACTGGCCAACAAGAATGCACGGATCGTCTGGGCACTGCTGACCCATGACAGAACCTTCCAGTCTGACTATATGCCTGCGCGTATATAACCAGGCAAATCAGAGTAAATTAAACTCACAAAATATAACCGGAGAATTGTTCCTATCCTACCGATTGCTCAGGCAGTCATGAAATGATGGCAAAACAGGTCAGACCGTGGTTGGCAAAGCCCGTTATCCCCCCGGCACACAAAGTGCGCATCCCCTATTGAGGCGCCAACCAGCACAATCCATTAGGGACAGCAGCAACGGCTGCACGTAAAGTCCGGATGTACGGGTGCAATCTTTACCTTTATGCCGTCAAGAATTGAATGCTTGGCAAACTGGAGGCGTCCATGTACCGGGGGATAATACCGCCCGATTCCACCCCGTTCCGAATGATCGCGAGACAGAGCGGTATTTCGGTGCTGTTCATCCGCCAGCATTTGAACGGCATCTACCCAACGCCAAAATCTGGCAACAGGTGATTCGTCCACCCGCTTTTTGGCCCCATTTCACCAAATTATCCCCCGGGGGATAGTACCGCCCGATTCCATCCCGTTCCGAATGATCGCGAGACAGGACGGTATTTCGGTGCTGTTCATCCGTCAGCATTTGAATGGCATCTACCCAACGCCAAAATCTGGTAACAGGTGGTTCGTCCACCCGCTTTTTGGCCCCATTTCGCCAAATTATCCCCCGGGGGATAGTACCGCCCGATTCCACCCCGTTCCGAATGACCGCGAGACAGAGCGGTATTTCGGTGCTGTTCGTCTGCCATTCTTGCAGCACGTTGATGAGCGGCTGTCCCAACCGTCAGACGCTCACCCTGTAGCAAACCGTCTCCCTCTCCCGTCCCTGCACCCAATTATCTCACCGGTCAGCGTAACGTTCTGCCACTACCCCGACCAAAGCCGGAGTGCCGCAGATCCCGTTTTATTGCTGTTTCTGTCTGACTGTATCGCCATGCTCATGGGGAACGATAACTTTATGCAGCAAGGAAATACTCATGCGTGTCTATTTATGCGAAAAACCCTCCCAGGGGAAGGATATCGCCCGGGTGCTGGGGGCCCGTCAATCCGGCGAAGGCTGCTACAGTGGCCCCGGTATCGTAGTCACCTGGTGCATCGGTCACCTGCTGGAAGCCGCACAGCCGGAAGCCTACGGGGAGCAGTACAAACGCTGGTCGCTGGAACAGTTGCCGATCCTGCCCAACCCCTGGCGGGTGGAAATCAAACCGAGTACGGAACGGCAGTTTCGCGCGGTTAAAAAATGGGTCAATGCAGCGACCGAATTAATCATTGCAACAGACGCGGATCGTGAAGGTGAAATGATTGCGCGGGAAATCCTTGATCTGTGCAATTACCGGGGGCCGATTCAACGCCTGTGGCTGTCGGCGCTGAACGATGCCTCCATTCGCAAGGCACTGGGTCAGTTGAAGCCCTCTGCCGAAACCCTGCCGCTCTACTATTCCGCGCTGGCACGCTCCCGAGCAGACTGGCTGATCGGCATGAATCTCAGCCGGTTATTTACCCTGCTGGGGCGACAGGCCGGGTACGATGGCGTCCTGTCGGTGGGACGGGTGCAGACCCCAACGCTGCGGCTGGTCGTGGATCGTGACCGTGAGATCGCCCGGTTTGTTTCTGTGCCCTACTGGAAAATCGAACTTTCCCTGACCCAGTCCGGACACACTTTCGCGGCGCACTGGCTTTCGCCCAAAGCGGCAGCCGATGAGGCTGGTCGCTGCATTCAGGCGTCTGTCGCACAACATGCATTGCAACAGATGCAGGCGGCACGCGAAGCCCAGGTCGCCGCTGTTGAAACCGAGCGTATCCGGGAAGCCGCACCGCTGCCGTTTGACCTGGGAACCTTGCAGGAAGTGTGCTCGCGCAAATTTGGCTTGGATGTACAGGAAACGCTCGATATTGCCCAGGCATTGTATGAGACGCACAAAGCGACAACCTATCCTCGTTCCGACTGCGGCTACCTGCCGGAGAGCATGCTCGCCGAAGTCCCTGCGGTACTTGATGCGCTGCAGGAAACCGACCGCAGTTTGCGGCCCATACTGAAAACGCTGGATCGCTCACAGCGCTCCCGTGCCTGGAATGACGGCAAAGTCACCGCCCACCACGGTATTATCCCAACCCTGGAACCTGCCAATCTGTGGGCCATGAACGAGAAGGAACTGGCAGTCTACCGACTGATCCGCTCGCACTATCTGGCTCAGTTTCTGCCGCACCATGAGTACGACAGAACGGTCGCGCACTTGACCTGCGCCGGTCAGACGCTGGAAGCGGTAGGCAAGCAGATTGTCACCCCCGGCTGGCACACGGTGATTGACGAAGAAAACGGGGATGACACCGCACGCAGCCAGGTCCTGCCAACGCTGGCAGTCGGTGGGCGCTGTGGCATTGCCCAGGCCGAATTAAAGGCGCTCAAAACACTGCCCCCGAAGCCTTACACCCAGGGGGATTTGATCAAGGCCATGAAAAACGTGGCGAAAATGGTGGCAGACCCGCAGTTGCAACAGAAGCTAAAGGAGACCACCGGGATTGGCACCGAGGCCACCCGCGCCGGTATTATCGGCAGCCTGCTCAAACGCGGCTATCTGCAGAAAAAAGGCCGGGCCATCCGGGCCTCAGATGCGGCCTGCACGCTGATTGATGCCGTACCGGCGGCGATTGCTGATCCCGGCACCACGGCACTCTGGGAGCAGGCGCTCGACATGATCGAAAGCGGCCAGATGACACTCGACACGTTTATCCAGAAGCAGTCCGCCTGGATCAGTCAGTTGGTGCAGCAGTATGGGGGCACCCGTCTGGCCGTCACACTGCCCGAATCCCCCGCCTGCCCCCGCTGCGCGTCACCCATGCGTCAGCGTTCAGGCAAAAAAGGGCCATTCTGGTCCTGCACCCGTTACCCGGAATGTGAAGGCACACTGCCGCTCAAACCGGCCAAAAAACCACGTTCGGCTCCCCGCAAACGCCGGGCCGGTGCGTGATCTTCTGCACTTTCCCCCCTGCTTGCGCAACGGCGTCAGCAGGGTTTCCCCAGCACACCGGTCTTCGTCTTATCGTGTGCGCATTTCGCCACTTGGGCGGAATGAGAAGACACTCTCCTGACACACTTTAGTGCGCTTTTTTGCAGTGCGCTGCGCTTGCAGGATCTCCTGATGGTCTGCGTTATCGGTCCATCAGCAGATCCTGCGGATCAGCAGTATTCCGTACCGGTGCCCGCCGGTGAAAAAACGGGTTCCTTTTGTGTGCGGATGTGCGCCATAAGCTACCGGCCCCAGCCACGATACGGGCCGGGTGAGACATAACCTGCCAGTGAGGGGTTTAACGCACGAGCCAATCACTGCAGCCGTCCATGGTGGTATTCGTTTTCCGGGCCGGGGGTGACAACACCTTCGGCACCCTGTTCGCCTGCTTTTCAACTTGGCGTTCTAACACTCATGGAATATTAGTCTGAACATACACACATTTGAAGATGTGGGATAACGAACCTACCACTTGTCATCCCACATTGAAATTAAGCGAAAAGACGAGTTTCAGCACTTCTTCGTCTAACACGCTCGCACAGATAAACGAAGAATAATGCTTTTATGGTGCAACTCATTACTCAGCCTAATAACCCTCTTGTGCCGCCCAGTCACGATCCTGATCAGACTCACCATTGATGATTTCCAGGCCATCCTCAGCAAATTCCCACTTGTTATTACGCCGAACCAGCCTAACGATGGTATCCAGATAGAAAGCAGACCCTGCATAAACGCGATCGGGATGTTGATCACCAAGATACGTCAGAGACACTTTCAACGTTAGCATCCCCGTAGATTCGTCGTACTCATGTTCAGTAATCTCTTCATCACCGTCCATTGAGAAATTATCAGCATTAGTATCTGCAATTGCACCAGAGAGTTGTTCCTCAAGCGCCTGATCAAGCTCAACATAGATATTGTCTTCGTAAAGCGCTTCACTCAGGTCAGACACACCAAGGGCTGCGACCATCAAGCGATTTTCTAACGGATCTTTCTTCGCCACTACCGAGAGCTCATGGAAGTGAGAAAAACCAGCCTGCTTGGCTATCCGTTCCTGAGCTTCAGACAACATTATACCGTGAGCTCGCTTAAGCTCTTTAGCGTTGGATTTGAGGATTTCATAACAGGAAAATTTTGACATGACTTGTTCTCCAAACAAATGACGCTTTGGATACTGATAGCCTGTTAACCATGTAACCGTGCAGCGTCGAGAGTTGGCGTGCCAGTGTCAAATGTATAGAGATAAGAATGGGCTATTGCTTCGCGAAACAGGCGCCAGGCGACCATCACCGCCTACCGCCATAGTAGATCCGCAACCAAAACAGGTCAAGCATCTGTCATCGCAGATAGTCGTACCGTATCTCGCCTGGCTGGGCAAACGCCTGCTGGAGGCGCTCGGTGAAACCGGAGAGCAGACAGCACCTTTTTATGCACGACAGGAACCCCGCTGCACGCCATGCTGATCCCCGTATGCCGCTGATGTTATCAGCATCATGCCCTGGCAGTCCGAGGCTTCAAGACTGTTGCGCGGTTTGACTGCGCCGCCTCTCCCGTTCGCTCCGCACCGCTTTTGCGAACACGCGCCTTTCTGGCACGGGTGCTGATGTCTCTCTTCTTTCATTCCCCCTGGCGGTTTCCCGCCGGATCTCATTGTTCCCAGGAGTTTTTCCATGAACGCTTCATTGTCCGTAGACCAGGCTCTGCCTGGATTTACGCAGGATCTACTGCATGTTGAGCACGCTCCCGCGCTCTTTCTGTCTGCCTGGAAACGGGCGGTATCACTGGTAGGCCGGGAACTGTTCGGATGGGGGCATACCCCTGTCAGTCTTGAACAGATTGACAGCAAAACCGAACTGCGTCCCAACCTCTTTCGCATTCATGACGCCCTGCCTGATCTCGCTCCCAGTGAGCAGGTGTTTCTAGCCGCGCTCGTCAGCTTTTATGACGTTGAGGAAGGGCAAACGTTATGCAAACGGGCGGGGGTGGAAGGTCTGGCGGATCTGAGTCGTCTGGATCTGCCCTATCGCCGGATCCTTGCCGACCTGCTGCTCCACGACACCGGCTGGGCCTAACGCTCCGTCATCCCTGCACGCCGCCTGCACTGAAAAGCGGCGTGCCTCACTCCCCCACACTTTTAACAGGAAATATCCCATGTCCAAGCCTCTTTCTGCTGACACCCCTTTTACACGCGGCTATCAGCATCTGCAGATCAACCGTCTGCTGCTGGTCCTGCCGATAGACGGGTCTTCCCCGCGCTATCTGCCGCTTCATCCTTCCCAGCACCAACTGCATGACCTTCAAATCCGGCTGTATCGCTGTGTCTTTAATGATGAGTTTGCACTCATTACCGAGGGCCAAAGCGTGGATGAAGCACTGCGCGCACGCTGCCCTCATACGGGGAGCGCAGGCACGGTGATACAACCGGTGCATGTCGGTGACACCTACTCGCAGGAAGACGCCAATACCGTGGTTCATCGTCTGCACTTTGAAACAGGGTTTTATAGCCGGTGCTGGGAAATCAGTTCGGCACACCTTTCTTCCACCGCCAGGCTGTATCTGGAATCCCAGGCCACCACCGAATCCACGGGTGAATTGCTGTTCGACTGTTTTGAAATGCCGCACCACTGCCTGGGGGTCAAGCTGATTGGCACCCCCTAGACAGCGGGGTATCTGGAACGTGTTCACGGCAGCAGTACCGAAGCACTGCACCAGCTACACCGTGACAGCGGCATGCCCGGCTCGTTGCTGCAACTGCTGCATCAGGCCGCTCTGGCAGACACCCGCCTACTGATCTTCGATCCGGATGCACCGGTTCTGCAGGGGTTGCCCGTCTTTGATGACTGATCTTTCTTCACCCATGAGCCTCGTTTCTGAGGCTCTTTTTCATCCATCCTGATAAGGAAACCCAACGATGACTACTCAACAACGTGTGCGGGAGGCCTGAATATGGTGATCCTCACGCTTGAGAAGTGTAAGGACATACCTTACACTTTATCATCATGATCCGGAGTTTCCGGCACAAGGGGCTGCGTATGCTGCACCGTTATGGCGACACCTCCGGTGTGCGTCCTGACCATGTGGCTCGCCTGCGTCGTGTGCTGGCCTCTCTCGATGTCGCTACCCACCCTGCTGACATGGACAGACCCGGCAACCGGCTGCATCCCCTTAAGGGAACGTTTGACGGTTTTTGGGCAGTCAGTATCTCGGGTAACTGGCGCGTTATTTTTCGTTTCACTGGCTCAGATGTCGAACTGGTCGATTATCTGGATTATCACTAGGAGGTTTCACCATGCCTATGCACAACCCTCCTCACCCGGGAGAAGCCTTGCGCGAAGACGTGATGCCAGCACTCGGTATCAGCGTCACCGCACTGGCAAAACATCTGGGTTATTCACGCGGCCAGCTATCAACCGTGCTGAATGGTCATGCGGCCATTTCTGCTGATCTCGCCCACCGGCTGGAGTTAGCCGGTCTGGGTACGGCGCGTCAGTACCTGGCCGAGCAGGCTGCTTACGATCTGTGGCAGGCTGAACACCGGCCACACCCACCGATTGCGCGGCTGCGCTTCGCCTGACAGCTTTCCCCACATCATCTTCTGCCTCGCTTCACGCGGGGCTTTTTATTTCTTCCCCCTCCCGTCAGTGGTCGGTCACTTGCAGCATCCGTGACGCAGTTCATCGAAAAACTGCCGTCACCACCGCTGTTTTTTTCCAGTTTCCTGTCTAACGTTTCGTGGGTCATTTTTATCCCATGAGGGATCAAAACGGCTCGCCAAGGAGTGTCTTATGCCCCCTTTCTATCACGGTGATCTTCCCCGCCAGGCCTGGATTTCTTCCGGTTTTCTACCCGAACCTTCGTCCGTAAAAGCGAAGGAACAACACCCTTTTTATCCCCATGGAGATTCGATCATGCTGCGATTTACCGCCGCCGATCTGATCCCGGTACTGTCTGAAGCACGGGCCAATCAATGCGCCGTGCTGCTCGTCAAGGATCAGAGTCTTTACCTGATGTCCGCAGTGGGTGAGTATTTTGAAAGTGGCCGCCGCCGCCATGTTGCCTACGCCGCCGGTTGTCAGGATGAACAGGATATCCAGGCAGAATGGGTAATGAGCCGGGCGGGACTCAGTGAAGGCGACTTCACCGAAGTCCTCGATGCCGATTACCCGGTGTTTGACCGCGTGCTGGAGACCGGCTGCGATCTCGATCTGCTGGTCATGCCTGATGCACTGCATTTTTTCACGGCCCTGTCGCCGCAAGCCCCGAACCGCAAGAAATAAGGTGCGCTTCAAAAACGGATTTTTGCGGTACTTCATCGCTGCCTGCTGCCATGCTTCAGCCATGTTCCACTGCTGTGTCAGTGACATGCCCAGCTGATCAAGGCCTTCAAGATCAGGGCGCGCAAGCGCTGGTTCAGAGCGGCGTCTGTTACGCCATTTTTCATTACCCATCAGGGATCTCTTTCCCGGATGGGGCAGAGATCCCTCATCATCTCAAGAGGTGTCTCATGGACCGTAATTTACTCAAATCCCAGCTACCCACGCTGTTAAGTCCCCATATTCCCAAAAATGTTCGGCGCTACACAGGCTTATTTTTTGATGGCACGTTTCCGAGAGGAGTATTTGGACATTATGTCGACCCGCAACCCTTTGAAGGCAAAATCGTGGTGAAAACGGAAGACGCATTAATCATCAAGGTCAAACCTTCCTTTTTTAATATTGTCGACCGGCAACTGGCCACTAACGATTTTCCCGAAGGTATACGGGTAAAAGTCACCCCGTATGCACGTCGCCGTTTCGATGGTCTGCGTGCAGATACCCCTGAAGAAAGAATTGAACAGTACTCAGATGGGACGCAATTTCTCATTAAAACCCATGTCCTGGGCTCGGCCCCCGCCCCCTTGCCCGTTCCCAAGCCACGTTGTCCTGAGCTTGCCGCAATGATCGAATGTATCGAGACGATGCCCGCACCTGATGGTGCTCGTCATATATCGCATTTGCTCGTTGATGCAGGCGCACGGGATTTTTCCTGCGTTGATCCGGATCCAGTGGATATCTTCAAAACGCCCCCCGCGCTGCGTTTCTCCGTCACCACAGAGAAATTTATCGGTGAGGTGGTCGTGCTCTACAACCGTGGTCCTGATCTCTATGCCGTCGAACTATATCAGGCTGGCGAGCAGGTCGAGGTTGTCGATGAGGTCTATTTCGACATGCTGGGTGAGACGCTCGAACGCCTGATTGACGATGGTAAATGGCGTCGGATCCAGGTTGAAGCCCTGTTAAAAACTGGTCTGCGTCAATCAGCCTGAGTGCTTTCAGTGTTCCTCTCCATCGGGAGGGACACTGTTTTTCCTCTTCCAACCGTTCAATCCGCCCAGTCGGTGCGGATTCCCCCTTTTGTTTTAAGGAATAGCTCATGACCCAGACTGTTTCTTCCGGCCCACTGGCCCGGGAATATGTCGGTATCTCACTGCCGCTGGAAATTCTGCGCAGTGCCGCAGGCTACTACATCGGAACATCAGATGCAGAAGGCCCGGTCTCCCGTGAATCCCTTGAGTATTTCGAGGATGCCGCAGCTGCCCAGCGGGCGCTCGACACCGGGTGCTGGACCCAGCGCAGGTATCCGTAACGTTTCTGAAATCACTTTTCAAAGGAAATGTAATGTCATTACTGTTCAAAAGCGGTGACCTGAAACCGGTTATCGAAGAAGCCCTCGCCAATCAATGCCAACTTATCCTGGTGAAAGACCAGGGCGTCTATTGGCTCTCCCAAAAGGGCGAACGCCTCCCCAGCGGTCGCCAGAAGCACATCGCCTATGCGGTCGGCTGCAACCCCGATGTTGATCCCTTCGACAACTGGTGGGAAGTAGCTGGAGCCGAATTTGGGGGAGATGATTTTGGCGAATGGTTTGATTCAACAGACGCTTTATTCAAACGCATCCTCCACGATGGATGGGATCTGGAAGTATCCGCCACATCAACAGAGATTACGCTCAGCGCAGTCAAAATCTCTTAACCCTCGCCCCGAAGCACTGGACAACCGTCCCGCTTCGGGGTTTTTCATGGTCGTCGGAAATGCGGAACCGCGCAGTTATCAATTTTCCCTCGCTGTTTTCCCCCTCGCCGCACTACGCTTACCTCATGTTCTGCTGATGTACTCAGCAACATGCCCAGGTAGTCCAGGTCTTTGAGACTACGTGCGGTGTCAGCCGCATGACCTGCCCGTTCGCCCAGCATCCTTTTGCGAACATCCATCAGCCTTTCCCGGTGGTGGCGATGCCTGTCTTTTTATTCCGGATTTTATTATCCATTCACCCACGCGGGGTTGCACTCTCCCGCCAGGGTCAGGGTGTTTCTCCGCCTTTATGCTTATCTGGAGATTCATCATGACGACCGCTTACTTCAACCTCAATACCACCGGTTTGGGTTATCTGAACGATATTCGTACCGTCACCCCAAAGAAAGGTGACCCCTTTCAGGCCTGCCGTATTGCTGCGCTAAACGGCCCGACAGACAACCCGGAGTATTGCTATTTCGATGTCCGCGTTTATGGCAGTGAGGCACAACACCTGATCAACCGCTGCCAGGATGCGGTTACCAATAAACACAAGGTGCTTATCGGTTTCCGTCTGGGCGATTTGTGGTCAGATATTTTTACCTACACACGCGGCAAACGTGAAGGCCAACAGGCGGTGAGCCTCAAAGCCCGTCTGCTGTTTATCCACTGGATCAAGATTGACGGCAAGCTGGTCTATCGGGCTGAGCCTAAAACATCACCGGAGAACGCCAGCCCTGTGGCAAATGAACACGTCACAGTACACGAGGCGTTTCCGGCTGAAGCAACTGCCTGATCCCCCGTCACTCAAGGCCCCGCTGTTTGGGGCCTTTTCTTTTTCGATGGAGAGCACTTCCCATGATCACGATCCCCGGCCAGTTGGCCATCCGTACCATTCATGGCAGAAATGGCCCCTTTAATGTAGGCCGTCTGGCAACCAGCATCGGTGAGTTTGTCATCAAGAATGCCGAGCTGGATCAGTACGACGAAGGAAAGTATGACGGTGAATTTATCATCACGGAAATACGCCCTTCCACTTACAACACCAGTGGCCGGATGGTCATTGAAATCCGCGCCCATCTGGGGGGCATGACCTTATCGTCGACAGAGCAGTTGAGCGAAAACGAAGCCTCACAGTTCAGTCCCCAGGAGGTCGATCCACTGGATGAGGAGCCGTCAGCACCCGCGATGCCTCCCCAGCCTACGGATTTACCGGTTGTCTCAACAGATCCGCTGATCGACACGACACCGTTTGGCGTACCTGATGCCTCACCAGGTGGTGAAGGCGATGAAACGCTGTTTGGTGCCCTGTGGCCGCTAACTGCTGTCGTCAAGCTCGACACCACCGTTGATCGTCGTTGCCTGCGGGCTCAAGGTCAGCGGCTGAGAGCACTCGGCTATACCTTCGATGAAATCGCCCAGGAATGGCGTCTTGCCGTTACCGCCTGAGTGATCTTTTAACTCTTTTCTCACCCACCGGGGCTGACTCCCCACTGGGGACAGCCCGTTATAGAAGGAGTATTCCAATGGGCTGGTATTTTTCCCGACAATCCCGCCGTGAGCTGATCGCTGAACTGACGAAACGCAGTGAATCAGAGCAATACCGGCGTGAAACCCTCACCTACGCCATCCGGGGCAACGTGCTCTGGTCTGTTATCCAACTCACCCCCAAAGATCCGACAGGGGACATCCATACCTTTATCGGTTGTGACCTGCTGCAAGGATCGAAAGGGGAATGGGGATATAAACCAATGAGTGAGTCGGTCCATCCTTATTATTACAGTTGTCCCAAACGTTATCTGACGATGGCTCCGGTGCAATGCCCGGAGTGGCGCGAAAAGGTACTGGCACACCATGCCCGTCGCCGTTTCGCCTCATCCGTGCCGCGCTGAAAGACATTCCTGTTCAACCCTTGAGGGGCACACCCGGCCCCGCAAGGCTGGCCTGCCCCTTTTTCACTGAGGATTCTGGCATGCCAACCTTATCTCATGCGTTATACCCGATTGACGAATGTCCAGAGCTGATGGCGGACGCCTGCGTCTGCGATAGCAACGGCACGCTGATCTTTCTGTCTCTGTGGGGACGTGATACTGCAATTCAGACCTTTCTCGCACGACTCACACTGGAGCGCGACGAACAGGGGCTAAATCAGTTTCATCTGCTGACGGAAAAAGCTTCCGTTCCGGTGGTTGTTGGCAATGTGGAGCGGCTGGAGAAGTGCAGCACCCGCCAGTACCGGCGCACGCTGTTTGGCTCTCTGGTCAATCTGTGGCTCTTTGACAAGCGTTGTGCGAAGCCCGACAAGGCCAATGCAAAAGCGCTTGCTCTGCTGCATAAAACAACCCCCAGTCATACGGATCGTTTATGGGCGCTGGTCAGGGAAACCTGTCCGTTGCCCCTGCTTGATCACTGGCGCGATGTACTGATGCCGCTGCTGCTGTCGCAGTCGATGCTGACCCGCCTGCCACTGGCACTCGGGGCGCTCGATGGCTATGAGCTGCGGCTCGATGTCCCCGTGCTCACGCAACTTCTGGGCGACATGATCCGCCAGCGCATCCTCACCGTCTCGCCAGACACCGCTGTCCGCCAGCACACCTCCCCAGGGCTGCGTCGCGTGGCATAACGTTTTATTCCTTGGGCGCACCCACTGCGCCCGTCACTTTTTTTAGACCACTTTTCAGGAGAAGGAGCAGGTTATGGCACTGATGTTTCCCCGCCTTGCACGCAATTTTTTGAAGCAGGGCTATTATCCCAGCGATGAACCCACGCTGGAACGGGTTCTGTCTGCACTGGCCCCCGCATCGGGGCCCATGTGCATTATCGACCCTTGTGCCGGTGAAGGTGTCGCAATTGCCGAAGCCGCGCATGCCCTCGGGCGTGATGCGGTGACAGCCTACGCCGTCGAGTATGACGCCGAACGCGCTGAACATGCCCGAACGCTGGTTGATCACTGCATTCAGGGTGACCTGATGGATACCATCATCGCACGTCAGGCCTTTGGTCTGCTGTGGTTGAATCCACCGTATGGGGATTTGAGCCGGGATGCCAACGGCAATATCGGCTACCCGGGCGAAGGCCGCGCACGATTGGAAAAGCTCTTTTATCAACGCTGCCTGCCGCTGCTGCAGTACAACGGTATTCTGGTCTTTATTCTGCCTTCCTACGTGCTAGACAAGGAAATGGTCGGCTGGCTCACCCGCCACTTTGCCGATTTACGCCCTTATCAGGCGGTGGAGCGACAGTTTCAGCAGGTGGTGATTTTTGGACGACGCATTCGCCAGCGGGAAATGGTGTCTGAACAGATAAAAACGGTACGCCAGCAGCTACTGCAGATTGGTGCCGGTGATATCGACGCAGAACCTCTCCCCGAGGTGTGGCCGTTTGATCCTTACATTGTCCCAACCAGTCAGGCTGCACCGGAGCATTTTTACCGTGTGACGCTGGAGCCTGCGCAGTTTGCGGCTGAGGTAGCGCGTCTGCAGGGTCTCTGGCCTGCGCTGGATACCCATCTGGGGGCAGCGCAGTCGTCATTGCGCCCACCAGTACGTGCCTTGTCATCCTGGCATCTGGCGCTTGCGCTCGCTGCCGGTGCCATCTCGGGGGTGGTCACCTCACCCGGCGGTAAAACGCTGGTATTGAAAGGTGACACCCATAAAGAGAAGCAGTTATCCACGCAATACACCGAGGAAAGCGACGGCTCCATTTTGGAAACCCGCATTCTCACCGACAAGTTTGTCCCGGTCATCCGTGCCTGGGACATGACGGTCGACTCCCCCACCTGGGGGGAGATCATCACCATACGCTGACATACTGGCGTTTTCTTTTTTACCCATCGGGGCCATTTCACCCCGACGGGTGCAGTGGCCCCTCTTTTTTGACTCAAGAGGACATCACCATGGTATCGATACTCAACCGTTTACCTGCACCCTTATTTAATTCCGGGATACACACCATGAGCTGCGGTATCGCAGAAAAGGTACAACTGGGCATACTTAATCCAATGCCGTATCTCAGCCGCCACCTTGCCGGTGACTGGGGTGATATTTGTGAAGATGACCGCAAGCAGAATGCGCTGGCGCTCAAACACAATAATCGCCTGTTATCGGTGTATCGGGTGACCCCGTTTCTGACGATCTGGATCATCACGGAAAGCGACCGCAGCGTCACCACGGTGCTGCTGCCAGACGAATACTGATCACTTCTTTTTTTTCTTCCCGCAACAGGGGCAATTCATCGCCCCTGCCGGGACGGTGATGCCCCTTTTTCAATTGGAGCCTCACCATGTCATACGAAAACGTCATTGATCATCCTGTTGTTGCCCCGGCCATGGCTGATGTCCTGCCTCTGACCGGTTTTTCACCCGACGCTGAGCCGACCGAAACCGTGTCACCGCTCACCATCAGCCTGCAGGATTTTGTCGAAGAGTTTGGCGACGAACTGCTGGATTCACTCAACCGTTCCAACCCGCCGGTCTATACCGGTCAGGCACGGACAAACCGTCAGCAAATCCTCTCCAGGCTCAAACGTACCCTGTTTGATGCACAGGCCGAGGTCGTCCATGCGGTGGCCGAACTCCTGGTCAATCGCAACGAACGGGCGGCTATCGTCAACGGGGAAATGGGAACGGGCAAGACGACCATCGGTATTGCAGTGGCTGCAGTATTACATGCCGAAGGTTACCGTCGAACACTTGTGCTTTCTCCGCCCCATCTGGTCTACAAGTGGCGGCGCGAAATCCTCGAAACGGTACAGGGTGCCAAAGTCTGGGTGCTCAATGGCCCGGACACACTGGTGAAACTCATCAAACTGCGTGAGCAGTTGGGCCTTCCGGCACAGGGGCAGGAGTTTTTTATCCTGGGTCGGGTGCGCATGCGTATGGGCTTTCACTGGCGACCGGCTTTTGCTACCCGCCGTTTTTTACGCGCTCACCTTGCCACCTGTCCGCAGTGTGGGCAGATCATCACCGATATGGACGGCGAGCCGATCCCCATCCCGACATTACTGGCGGAGGAACATCGTCGCCAGTGCAGCGGTTGCGGGGAGGCGCTCTGGACACTGATGCGCCCGAAAGGGGCCTCCGCCCAGGAGCAGTCGCAGTCTGTTCTCAAAGCCTTGAAGCGTATTCCAACGATTGGTGATGTCACGGCCAAACGGTTGCTGCAGAAGTTCGGGGAGTCGTTTCTGGCCTCGGTTCTTGGTGACAATCTGTATGAGTTCATCAATCTGATGGATAGCAAGGGTGAGCTGGTGTTTTCTGACCGGCAGGCGCACAGGATGGAGCGTGCGCTCGCCAATATGGAGTTCGGTTTTGGTGAAGGCGGCTATCAACCCTCTGAATACATCAAGAGGTTTTTACCGCAAAACACCTTCGATCTCCTGGTGGTTGACGAGTCGCACGAATACAAAAACGGCGGCTCAGCTCAAGGTCAGGCCATGGGGGTACTGGCAGCAAAAGCACGCAAGACGCTATTGCTGACCGGCACTCTGATGGGGGGCTATGCGAGCGATCTCTTCTATCTTTTGTTCCGTTCCTTACCGGGACGAATGATTGAAGATGGTTATCGTCCTGCACAAAACGGCAGTCTTTCCTCCGCGTCGATGGCGTTTATGCGCGATCACGGGGTGCTGAAAGAGATCTATTCCGAGAGCAAGGGGGAGGCGCATAAAACCGCTAAGGGAACCAAAGTTTCGGTGCGCACCGTCAAGGCACCAGGGTTTGGCCCCAAGGGGATTATGCGCTGCCTGCTGCCTTATACGGTGTTTCTCAAGCTGAAAGACATCGGTGGCAACGTGTTGCCGCCGTATGATGAGGAATTCCGTAATGTGGCAATGGCCCCAGAGCAGGAACAGTACTACCAGCAGTTGTCCCGCACGCTGACGCAGGAACTGAAACAGGCGCTGGCACGGCGGGATACCACGCTGTTAGGGGTGGTGCTCAATGTGCTGCTGGCCTGGCCGGATTGCTGTTTCCGGGCGGAGAACGTGGTTCATCCCCGCACCCGCTCTACGCTGGCGTTTATCCCCTCAGTGTTTGCTGATACGGATACCACGCCAAAAGAGCAGGAGCTGATCGACATCTGCAAGGCAGAAAAAGCCGCAGGCCGTAAGGTGTTGGCCTACAGCATTTACTCCGGGACGCGGGACACCACGTCACGCCTGAAAGTGCAGTTGGAGCGTACCGGCTTCAAGGTGGCAGTGTTACGCGCAAGCGTGGATACCTCCCGCCGGGAAGACTGGATTGCCGAGCAACTGGATCGGGGCATTGATGTGCTGATCACCAATCCGGAACTGGTTAAAACCGGCCTGGATCTGCTGGAGTTCCCCACGATTGTCTTTATGCAGTCGGGTTATAACTGTTACACGCTGCAACAGGCTTCCCGCCGTTCCTGGCGGATTGGTCAAAAACAGCCGGTCAGGGTGATTTATCTGGGGTATGCCGGGACATCACAGATTCAATGCCTGGAGCTGATGGCAAAGAAGATCATGGTGTCGCAAAGCACCTCGGGTGAAGTGCCGGAATCCGGGCTGGATGTGCTCAATCAGGACGGTGATTCGATTGAGGTCGCACTCGCACGGCAACTGGTGAGTTGAGTGTCCCTCTGATTATTCCGTTCCCCCCGGCAGTTCGCTGCGGGGGGATTTTTTATACCGCACCGAGTTTTTGGAGAGTTTTAATTCTGGGAGCTCAGGCTGCCAATTCCTTAGATGCAGCGCGGTGCGTCGTTCACGTCGCCGACGGCAGTCAAGGAAGCGCTGAGGCTAGTGGACGTGCGCATGCTGGATCACACCATCGTCGCAGGTACCGCACAGACACCAAATCGTTTGCCGAACGCGGCCCGATATTAATAAAGAGAGGCGACAGCCCAGACTGACGACGTTTCGCTTTAAACGAGGCACGCAGACACATGCCTCCCGTCAATGTTGCCGACTATTTAGCTACCTTTTGAAAAATAAACCCTTCCTGTTTTTTTTCAATATAGATTTGAAGGTACTTCGAGATCAACTTCCTCGTTTGATCTAGCGGCAAGCTTTCCACATCTCCCTCCATTGTGTGGAAGAATTTATCTCTAATTTCTTTAATTCTCTTGAACTCTGTTATGTCATCATCGGCACCTGCATTATCATAGTGGCTTGACAAGGCGGCAAACTTATCTGTTAATCGATATTTGTCATTCATTACGGTACGCATTCGATCTGAAAAATCCTTATGCGTCGCAGAACCATTGATGTTTATTGTGATGTTTGACTGCAACTCCTTGAATTGCTTTGCAACAAATATCTCAAGGGCTGTCCATGCGGCAATAAAGGCGTGAAGATGGCCGCTCTTGTATGGCGTAAGAGATTCTGAATACATACCAATTATTCTGTTTATCTCTTTGTCGCTATAGAGGATAGAAGCCAATCTTCCTGCAGCGAACACCTCATTCATATCCAAATTTGCCATTAAACCCCCATCAAAGACAGTAACTGGATGAAGTTTGCTGATTATCTTGGATTGATTGTCGGTAACGTAGTATTGCTCAACAATCAAATCATAATTCTTTGAGAGAAGACCCCCTCTGGCAAATGTCATCGCAGCTGAAGCGGA
This sequence comes from Serratia sp. MMO-28, assembly GCF_037199905.1. Taxonomy (NCBI): domain Bacteria; kingdom Pseudomonadati; phylum Pseudomonadota; class Gammaproteobacteria; order Enterobacterales; family Yersiniaceae; genus Serratia; species Serratia sp. MMO-28. Next base: position 94,535 of record NZ_JBBCVB010000002.1, on the reverse strand, counting down.
TTTAAAAGCATATTCTGCATTTGCTTTAAGAGGGGCTCTGACGTAGGCCGGCAACTCTGAGCCTTCTTCGTGATAAGTGCTTACAACATCAAGAGGCAAGCATGCTTCGACGTGAATCACAGCATGATGTAAAGCTTGATGGATCAGGCTGTTTCGGCGGCATTCAATTTTCTCTCTCGCCTTGTCATCACGGCTCTCAATGCCTTCCTTGTCGAGAGGGGAAATAACTCTCTCAATAAGGTTTTCATAAGCCTTTGCTCCGATAAGTCGAACCACAACATTATCGCATTCTAGCAATATTGAATTCAGATCCGGATTCGGGTCGAAAATACCTTTTGCTGCATAAATGCAACAATAATGATATGTTGCGGTGTTTTTTTTCATAATCTTCCTATGAGATTAGCATAAATATTTATCTCTCTAGTCTATCAAAGAATAATGACAATTATTATGTAACAAACTAGCGGGTTCGCTGTTCACTCACCCCTGATGAGACTAGCATTCGCCAGCCTTCCACATCCCTGATGCCTAGGCCCGGCTTCTCCGATCCAGGCGTTTGCGTACGGTCTGCACATCAAGTCGGCTTTTGCCATGTCTGGCCATCTCTCCTGACCGTCGCGGGCGACGAACTCAGGATAGACGATGGCAACAGAGCCAACAGGACCTCCTATGTGACTCCTAACCCACGTGGCTACAGCCCTGCGGTGCGGATCAGAGCTACCCCCTGTCTTGTTTAAGCTTTCAGTCTTTTGGCGATTTTCGTTAGAGGATTGACGCCAGCCCTTTTTTATACCGCAATAAATCCGCATTCAGCGGATTCCTATTGTTTGCTGAATAAGCGCTTTTTTACTGTCAAGGTAAGCCCTGAACACATTCGGGAGCCTTACCATGACAATTCGTTTTCACCCCCATTTCATGCTGTGCCTGACGCTGCTGTTAAGCGCCTGTCAGACACCGGCACCGGTTAAAACACCACCGCCCCTGGCTACATCTGCGATCAGTACGCCCGAGTCTGTACCTGCCGTGCGCTATAGCCGCTACACCCTGGTGGAGCTTATTCCCACCGGGATCCAGCGTGACCTGCAGCAGCAGATCATTGAGGTGAGCATTCCTGTCCTGCCTGGTAACCCCACCGCCACGGTGGGCGATGCGCTGCGCTACGTGCTGCGCGATTCCGGCTATCAGTTGTGCCAGGGCAGTGACGCCATCACGCTGTTCGACACACTCCCGCTGCCTGCCCCACACCGCAAACTCGGCCCCCTGACCTTGCGCGATACGCTGCAGACGCTGGCGGGTCCCGCCTGGCAGCTCCAGGTGGATGATGCCGCACGTCAGGTCTGCTTTGTACCTGCCGCCAGTGTGTTGCCTGATACCGCAACGGTTCCCGGGAGGATCGCATGAAAACCTCTGCCCTCCCGCAAATACTCGCGCTTCTCTGGCTGCTCGCGCTCAGTGTTTTTGCCGTGGTACAGGAAAGTCGTCTGTCAGACCTGACACCAGAGGGGGACAACAGCCTGCAAACAACGCAGATTGCGGTGCTGGAAACCCGGTTAAATGAACTGAGCAGCCAGCTTGCCAGTCAGCCTGAATCACTCACCCAGGCCAACTGGCACACCATCGAACAGACATGGCAACAGCGCCTGGATGCCCTTGAGCAGCGCCTGCCTGCCACTGACACTGACTCGGCCTCTGCCACAGCAGAGGCGCTTTCCCGGTTAAGCGAGCGTCTGGATCAGTTTGACGCGCGTCTGGAAACCCTTCGGTCCCCTCCGGTGCCCCCTCCCACACCGCCCAGCCGAAGCCCCAGACCGATCAAACCCCAGACGCTCGCCCCTCCTTTTACCCTGCTCGGGGTTGAGCTGCGCGGGGGCGAGCAGCGGCTCTCGATTGCCCCCTCCGGCAGCGCAACACTGGCTCAGGTGCGCCTGCTGCGCCTCGGTGACCGCGAGGGCGACTGGGTACTCATCGCGCTCGACAGCCGCCACGCCACCTTCCGGGTGGGTAACCAGCAGCGTCAGTTCCCTTTGCCGTAAGTTGAGGGCATACCATCATGACAAAAGTGCTTTTTTGCACCCCCACCCTGGTGGGGGTTTACCTGACAGGCCTGTTTCTGACCGGGCAGGCCGTTGCACAGAACACGGCTCCCGCCACTTCCCAGCCTGCAACGATCCAGCACAGCCAACTGCGGGATTCCGCCGTTGATAAGACGGACACGATGGCGCGTGAATGGGGGCTCAAAGCCGACGAATATGCACGTTATCAGACGCTGATGCAGGGGCCGCTGGGAGTGCATTCCCCCGGACTGGATCCGCTCACCGCACTCGGGATTGAAGCCAAAACCGATGCAGAACGGCGGCGTTATGCCGAGCTGCAGGTCGAGGCCGAAGGTCGGCGCGTTGCCAAACTGCTGGCCTATCAACAGGCGTATGACGACGCCTGGAAACGGCTTCATCCGACACTGCTGCCGATGGCGCTCACAGGCAGTCAATCCATCCAGTCACCGATAACCTCACCCGCAGAAAACGGTCGTCTGACGGTGTTTGTCAAAGCGGTCTGTCCGCCCTGCGTGCAGAAGGTCAAAGCCCTGCAGCGCCAGGGGGCACGTTTTGATGTGTATATGATTGACAGCCAGCAGGACGATGGCCGCATCCGCCAGTGGGCGGCACAGGCCGGGATCGACCCGGCACGGGTACGCAACCGCACCATCACGCTTAATCATGACAGCGGCCAGTGGCAGGCACTCGGTAAAGCCGTCACGGCACTCCCCGTAGTGTTGCCGGAATCGCCTTGAGGTGTCCATGCTCCGGCTGTGTCTCATCACGCTGATGCTGGCCGCACGCACGCTGCAGGCCAATGAATTACCGCCACCGGCCTACCAGTTTGCGGCACGTGAAGCCAATATTCCGTCAATCGTGCTCTATGCAGTGGCATTGCAGGAAAGCGGGATGAAACTGCAGGGGCGCATGCGTCCCTGGCCGTGGACACTGAATGTCGGCGGCACCGCTGAACGCTACCCCAATCGGGCATCCGCCTGTACCGGCTTGTTACGGGCCTTGCGGCGTGTGCCTGCCACCCGGATTGATGTCGGCCTCGGGCAGATCAATATCGGTTACCACGGCGAACGCATTCAGCGCCCCTGCGACCTGCTGGATCCGTATCGCAATCTGACCCTTGCCGCCACGCTGCTGCGCGAGCATCACACCCCCGGTGAAGACTGGCTGCTCGCGGTAGGGCGTTATCACCGTCCGGCAGGGGGAGAACCCGCGCTGCGTTACCGGCGCAGCGTCAAACAGCACCTTAACCGCATCCAGCCGGATGCCTCCACCCTCGCATTCCATCAGGAGTAATGGATCATGAAACAGGCTTTGTTCTGCCGCCACCTTATTGGGGGGCTGGCGCTGCTGCTCTCAACTACCCTTCACGCCGAACCCCGTCCGCCAACCCTGACCGTCGTCGCCGATCTCGGTGGCAGCGATGCCACCCCGTATTATGCGGCGCTGGAGGTGGATGAGGTATCAGCCCCTGGGCTTACGCCATCCCGAACGACACCCTACAGCGAAGCCGATATGATGCCGGTACGCTCCCCATCACTGACCCCGGGAATCGTCGAGGGGCGGGAGATTCAGGCACCCGGGCTGGCCCCGCTCTTTCTGCTGGGAGACGATCCCCGCTCGATTGCCTGGCTCAAGGCGCAGCGTCCCCGGCTGGCGTCACTTGAGGCCGTGGGTCTGGTGGTGCAAGTGGATAATCCGGCCACCCTTGCCAGACTGCGCCAGCTTGCGCCGGAACTTTCCCTGTTGCCGGTCTCCGGCGATGATCTGGCCCAACGGCTGGGGCTGCGCCACTATCCTGTGCTGGTCACCGCCACCCGAGTGGAGCAGTGAATCACGATGACACAGCGCCATGCCATCGAGGTTCTGCTGCGCCCTGCCGTTGAACTCTACACCGTGCTGGTTTGCCTCGGTGCAGCACTGCTCTGCCTGTTTGCCCCCTGGTCGCTGGCGCTTAGCCCCCGGCTGGGCTGGGGGGCGGCCAGTGGCTTTTTGCTGTTTGCCGGGGTGCGCCTGCGTGAAGCCTGGGCCATTCTGCGCTACCGGCGTAATATCCGCCGCCTGCCGCGTTATGTGATGACCAGCCGGGATGTGCCGGTCAGTCAGCAGCGGCTTTTTCTGGGACGCGGCTTTCGCTGGGATCAGCGTCACACCCATCGGCTGATGCAGACCTACCGCCCGGAGTTTCGGCGTTATGTTGAACCCACCTCCCTTTATCGTCAGGTGCGCGACTGGGAAGCACGGCTGGAGTTTGCCCCTTTTCCGTTTCCGGCCCTGGTGAAGTTGAGCCGCTGGGATTCGGCATTTAATCCGGTGCGACCCCTGCCCCCGGTTGGGGGGCTGCCCCGTCTGCACGGGATTGAACCGCATGAGCAGGATGTCACCCTGCCGCTCGGGGAGCGGGTCGGGCATACGCTGGTGCTCGGCACCACGCGGGTGGGTAAAACACGGCTCGCCGAGCTTTTTATCACTCAGGATATCCGCCGCAAAACCCGGGGGGAATTCGAAGTGGTGATTGTGCTGGATCCGAAAGGGGATGCCGATCTCCTGAAACGGATGTATGTAGAAGCCAAACGCGCCGGACGGGAAAACGCTTTTTATGTGTTTCATCTGGGCTGGCCGGATATTTCAGCGCGGTATAACGCCGTGGGCCGATTTGGGCGGATTTCTGAGGTTGCCACCCGGGTTGCAGGCCAATTGTCGAATGAAGGTAACTCTGCCGCATTCAAGGAATTTGCGTGGCGGTTTGTCAATATCATCGCGAGAGCCCTGGTCGAACTGGGACAGCGCCCGGATTACCTGCTGATCCAGCGCCATGTGGTCAATATCGACGCACTCTTTATTGAATACGCCCAGCATCTCTTTGCCAAAGTGGAACCCAAAGCCTGGGAAGCGATCGTGCAGTTGGAGGGGCGACTCAACGACAAGAATATCCCGCGTCATATGGTCGGGCGGGAAAAGCGCGTTGTCGCCATCGAGCAGTACCTGAGTCAGGCACCGATTTACGATGTGGTGCTCGACGGATTACGTTCTGCGGTCCGCTATGACCGCACCTATTTTGACAAGATTGTGGCATCCCTGCTGCCACTGCTGGAAAAGCTCACCACCGGCAAGATTGCGCAACTGCTGGCCCCCAACTATTCGGATTTGAACGACCCGCGCCCCATCTTTGACTGGATGCAGGTGATCCGCCAGCGTGCGATTGTGTATGTGGGACTGGATGCGCTTTCCGATGCAGAAGTCGCCGCCGCCGTGGGGAACTCGATGTTCAGCGATCTGGTGTCCGTTGCCGGGCATATCTACAAGTTCGGTATTGATGACGGTCTGCCCAGCACGGCACGGGAAGAAAAACTGCCGATCAACCTTCACGCCGACGAATTTAATGAGCTCATGGGCGACGAATTTATTCCCCTGATCAACAAGGGAGGCGGTGCCGGTCTGCAGGTAACCGCCTACACCCAAACGTTAAGCGATATTGAAGCCCGAATTGGTAATCGCGCCAAAGCCGGTCAGGTGATTGGCAACTTCAATAACCTGGTGATGCTGCGTGTGCGGGAAACCACCACTGCAGAACTCCTGACCCGTCAGTTACCGAAGGTAGAGGTCTACAGCACCGCTCTGGTCAGTGGTGCCACCGACAGTTCAGATGTTGAAGGTAATACTGCTTTTACCAGCAACACCCAGGACAGGATCAGCACCAGCAGCGTGCCGATGATTGAACCGGCGCACGTGGTGGCGCTCCCCAAGGGACAGGCATTTGCACTGCTCGAAGGCGGCAATCTCTGGAAAATCCGTATGCCGTTACCCGCTCCCGACCCGGATGAGGTAATGCCCAAAGACATGCAGGCACTCGCCGGGTATATGCGTCAGCAGTATGTGGAACGTGAAGCCTGGTGGGACACTACGCCATCGCATGGGGAAGAGGAGGCGGGATTACCGCCCGACCTGCTCGACGATATCAGCGAAATAGCATCTGGGGTGACTGAGGCATGACGACCTCCTCTTCTTCGGCTCCCGTCCAGCGTCCGCAAATACGCAAGCCTGGCCTCATCAGCCGTCTCATCATGCTGCCGTTTCATCTTTTTGGCCTGTTATGCGGGGCACTGGTGCTGTGTATTGCATTGGAATGCCTCGGTATCCATTTTTTATGGCCGGAACAGGGCTGGCAGCACGCCCAGCGAATGCTGGGGTTTGAGCTGGAGCAGCTTTCCACCGATTTTACCCAGAGCATGGTTGTGCAGGAGCCCGGGCGCAGCGCCAGACAACTGGTCGAATGGGTGCATGGCACGCTGATAGAACAGAGCGGGTTACAAAACTGGGTGGCTCAGGCTTCCGGCAAGGCACGCGCAGGCAGTCTCAGCCAGACACGGGATTTCAGGTATTACGTGGGGGTGGTGTATGTGCATCTGGAGACCTATCTGAGCGCTGCAGCCTACATGGTGCTGGTGTTTCTGGTGCGAACAGTGGTGCTGTGTTTAAGCCTGCCGCTCTTTGCGATGGCCGCGTTTGTCGGGCTGGTGGATGGGCTGGTGCGGCGTGATGTGCGCCGCTTTGGTGCAGGGCGTGAATCCGGGTTTATCTATCACCGCGCCAGGGCCAGTCTGATCCCACTTATCGTGCTGCCCTGGATGCTCTATCTGGTGCTGCCGTTCAGTCTCAATCCGTTGTGTGTGCTGCTGCCCTGCGCAGGACTGTTGAGTGTCGCAGTGAATATTACAGCGGGAAGTTTTAAGAAATACCTTTAGTCCCGCATAATAAACTTTACTGTCCGCATTTATTCTCTTTTATACCTGCCACTTGGGAACGAGGCAAAAAGTAAATATTCTTACTATTTTCATTCACCAATCGGACCATATACTGCCCATCTTCAAATGCAATAATTTTAAGCGGGTTACTTTGAGATGGCGCTGATAAATTTTTAAGTGCATCAATAACATTTTTTGCATCAGGTGACCAGGAGAGAACAACACACTTTTTCCCACTTGATGCGATTGCCTGTAACACACGCCCTGTTAAAAAACTACTTGCCTCTGGTATCAAGGCCACAACCATCATGATAAAAACACCAATCAGCCCAGAGATCGTGACAGGCCGATGACTTGATTTAATCGTTACCACAACATGTGCGCAAAGTATTTGAAAAAAAGCCAAACCAAACAGCGAAACAAGCATTAATAATAGTGATGTCAAACTTACACCACCATTAATTTTTATCACCAGATACGTAATCACAATCACAGACGTAAATTGAACCACCCCCAGCATTAAAGTACCCACTCTAAAATCCGAGGAAACCTCCTTTAATTTTGACTTAAAATCCAACTCTTTTTTATAAAAAAATAACAAAGGCAATACACAACCCACTGCAGATAAAATTAAAGCCAGTAAAATAATAACAGACTGAAATATATGACTACCTGAAACCCAACCTTCAATTAAATATAAAGCGAGAATAAATAGTGCGCAAATTATTATGCCAGCATACCAAAGCCCTAATGTTTTAAACCGATCCTCAGCCCCCTCCACTCCTTTTTTACTTTTAATCCAGGAATCGAATAACCTGTCACCTGAAGAATTTATGGGGGTCAGTAAAATCAATGTAGGAACTAATGGAAGCAAAGTAAATATCACAATTAAAAATACCATCATAACTATTACTACAGGTAGGTACCCTGCTAAAACTGAAGGGGATGTAATATTGAGAGGCACCTGCTCAACCTGAATGTAGTGGTACAAATAAAGCACAGCGATAAAGATAATCCCCCCGCCTAAAGGCCACGCTCGCTTATGCATCCACTCCAGTATCTGACTGACCTCCGCTAACCAAACCCATACAGAGGATTTTTCTTTTTCGGACTCTGGCACAATATTACTCATACAGGTTACGACTCCTTTTTGTCATCAGAAAAATCACGAGTGGTACATTTAAAACAATTAACATTGTTTTAATGGCCTATTGGCCGCTATGGCTGTCCTATCCTGCCATCACAACAACAATTTTCAAAGCCGCCAAAATCCCCCCTCAATAAAACCGGATAGCCCGCTGTTCCTATTGATTGCAGCATTTCAGCGCTAATCCTCGCAGCATGAAGCCATTTCCCGCTACCCCGGAATGGTGCCATGACTGCAAATACCCTTTCCCCTGTTTTATCGAGGTGCACAGCAGGCGCGCTCGCCCTGCTGACCGGCCTGCTGCTCTCTGTCAGCGTGCACGCCGAACCCGAGCAGGCACAGCTCACCCTCATCCTGCGCCAGCTCGACATGCTGGAGCGCCAGGCGCAATCCAGTGCCCAGTCCTCAACCGAGGCAACCGGGCGCTACCACTTTGACTACCCCCGCCTGCAGGCGGATATCGGGCGTATCCGCACCGGTATCCACGATTACCTGACCCCGCAACGCGCCCAGCCGCGTGACCCGGTGCTGCTCTCCGGGGATTACCAGCGGGAGGCCAAACCATGAATGCCGCCCAGCAGGCTGCGTTTCAGGCCAATGGCGGTTTCAGTGCCGAGAGTGTCTCGACACTGGTTCTGAGCTTTCTCTTTGCTGTTCTGCTGCTCTGGGGCCTGTGGGCGATCCGCACCGCCTATGTCGGCTGGACAGAAAACCGGATTAACCAGCGTCAGTTTCTTGGGGTGATCGTGCGCTTCCTCGCGATCTACCTGGGACTGAGCTTTTTTCTGTTGTCGTAACCCGAGGTTTTACCATGAAATCTAACCGTCTTTCCCTTGTTACCCTACTGCTCTCCAGCACCTTTCTGCCTGCCTCCGCCTTCGCTGCCGGGTTGCCTAAAATCGATGACCCTACCCGAGGATCGGGGAGCGGCATTCTGCAAACACTGCAGAACTATGGCTACGACATCGTGATGCTGGTAGCGCTGCTGGTGGTGGCCTCGATGTTTGTCGGCGTCTGCTATCACGCCTACATCCGCTACTCCGAAATCCATACCGGTAAAGCGACGTGGGGGCAGTTTGGCCTTTCTGTTGCGGTAGGGGCAATGCTGCTGGTGATCGGGATCTGGTTGCTCACGCAAGCAACAGGAGTGCTGTAATGAGCCTTCACTCCAACCTCCAGCCGGACGGGACCGTGGCGTTTTTACCCCATCGTCTTAACCGTCAGCCGGTGGTGGTACGCGGCCTGACCGCCGATGAACTGTGGATCTGCACCGGGCTGTCAGCATTTCTGGGATTTCTGGCCGGTATCCCGCTGGCCTGGCTGCTCGGCAGCATCGCGATGATCCCCACGTCGATTGTCGGGATGATCGCCACCGGGGTGTTTATCGGCGGCGGTTTTTTGCGACGCCAGAAGCGTGGCCGCCCGGACACCTGGCTCTACCGTCAGTTGCAGTGGTGGCTGGCCCAGCATGCCCCGGCATTGGCGGTGTATGTCGGGGGCCGGTTTCTGCTGACCCGTTCCGGGGCGTGGAGCACACGCCGGGGAGGGGCGGCATGAGCCGGATCAAGAATGAAATCGGTCATCTGCAGGCTCATGTCCGCACGCTGCGGCTGGGCGCTGCCGGACTCTTTCTGCTGGCACTGGTGCTCGGGTTTGGCTGGTGGCATGCGCCGCGTAATCTCACCATCCACGTCCCGCCCGACCTGCGTTCCGGCAGTACCCGCCCCTGGTGGGAGGTGCCGCCGGAATCCGTCTATACCTTTGGCTTTTATACCTGGCAACAGCTTAACCGCTGGCCGGTGGATGGTGACATCGACTACCCGCGCAATATCCAGTCACTGGGCGCGTATCTGACCCCGGCCTGCCAGAGTTTTCTGCAGCGCGATTATGAGCAGCGCCGCAACAGTGGTGAGCTGCGCCAGCGGGTACGAGGGATTTATGAGATACCCGGGCGCGGTTATGGCGATGACCCCACCACTCGCGTGAGCGTGGTCTCTGACCGTGACTGGATCGTCACGCTGGATATTGCCGCTGATGAGTATTACGGCGCAGAGCAGGTCAAGCGTGCGCTGGTGCGTTACGCCCTCAAGGTAGTACGGCTCGATATCGACCCGGAACGCAATCCGTTCGGGCTGGCACTCGACTGCTACAGCCGTGCCCCCGAGCGGATCACCCCGCCTTCACCTTCATCTTCGTCCGGGAGCGCCTCATGAAACGGATCCTGATGCTGTTACCCTTTTTCTGTTTATCTCATGCTGCCCATGCGCTCGAAATCCTGCACTGGGAGCGGTTGCCGCTCGCGGTGCCGCTGCAGGTCGGCCAGGAGCGGGTGATTTTTATTGAGCGCAATATCCGGGTCGGTGTCCCTGCGGCGCTGGGTTCGCGTTTGCGTGTCCAAAGCGCCGGTGGAGCGCTGTATCTGCGTGCCGCTGAACCGATTGAACCCACCCGCCTGCAATTGCAGGATGCGGATGATGGCACATTAATCCTGCTTGATATCGCTACGCTGCCGGTGAAAGAGAACGCTCCGGCACTGGAGCCGGTGCGGATTGTCGAAAATACCCAACCCAAGTTTTACGGTGGAGAAGCACCAGCGGAAGAGGGTTCATCCGAAGAAGAGGACGCGACACCGCCTCCCCGCCGGGAAACCCCCATTCCGGTTGTACTGACCCGTTACGCCGCTCAAAGTCTGTATGCGCCATTGCGCACTGTCGAAGCGCTACCAGGGATCCGCACGGTGCGGGTGAGCAAGGGTTTGGCCCTCGACACCCTGTTACCCACCCTGCCCGTGGAAGCCAACGCGCTGATTGCCTGGCGTCTGGAGGATTATCACGTCACGGCGGTGCGTCTGACCAACCGCTCACGCACGCCGCAGGTACTCGATCCTCGCGCCCTGCAGGGGGATTTTGTGGCGGCGACCTTCCAGCATCCTGACCTCGGTCCCCAGGGTACGGCAGCGGACACCACGGTGGTGTATCTGGTGACCCGCCACCAGGGGCTGGAGGGAACACTGTTACCGCGTATCAGCCCGGTCGATGCTGCACGGAATCTGCCAGCGGGAGGTCATCATGAAAAGTAATGGCCTCCTGAAATGGCTGATGATCCCGCTGGTCATTCTGCTGATTTTTGTCGGTATCAAACTCTTTTCCGGCAAAGGTGGCAATCAGGGCACGGGCGACAGCGGTCCGCACCTCACCGCCGAAGAAATGAAAGCCCTCGGCATTGAAGGCGACACCCCGCGTGACACGGTGGCAACGCTGGTGGGTCAGGTCAAACAGTTGCGCACCGAACTGCAAGGGGCGCTCGGTGACAACAAGGCGCAAAAAGCAGAAAACGACCGGCTGCGTCAGCGTGAAGGTGCGATTGAATCGCGCATCCAGAGTGCGCTCGATGGAGAACGCCAACGGCTGCAACAGGACCGGGAAAGTATCGCCACAGAAAAACAGCAGGCGCAGGGCTTATTGCAGGAGCTGCAACGCCGTATTGACCATCTGGAGCAACCGGGTGGCACCGATCTGCCGGTGGGGCTGGGGCTTGAAGCGGGTGATGGCAAAAACCTTGAAGGGTCGAATACCAGCGGCCTGCGCTGGGTTGAACCGGAAGACGCACGCCCCGCTGATACCCGCAGTGGTTCTTCCACCGGTCTGCGTTTCCCGACCCGTTTCGGCCCGGCGCAAACGGCGCTGGAGCAGCCCGGCGAACAGGTTCGCCACAACGATGTGCAGAAAAAGAACCGCCTCAAACCGGTTTATACCGTGCCTGCCAACGCAACGCTGATGGGCTCGATTGCGATGACGGCGCTCATTGGCCGAGTGCCGATTGATGGGACGGTGAATGACCCGTATCCGTTCAAGGTGCTGGTCGGCCCGGACAACCTCACGGCGAATGGGATTGACCTCCCGGATGTCGCCGGGGCGGTGATCAGCGGGTCAGCCTCCGGTGACTGGACGCTCTCCTGCGTGCGCGGTCAGATCCGCAGCATCACGTTTGTTTTTAATGACGGCACCGTGCGTACCCTGCCGAGCACCACCCGCAACAGCGGTGAAGAGGAAAGCACGGCACGCAACAGCGACAGTGCCTACGGCGAGGGACTCGGCTGGATAAGCGATCCCCACGGTATCCCTTGCGTCAGTGGTGAGCGCCGCAGTAATGCCCAGCAGTATCTGGGCTCTCAGGCACTGATTACTGCTGCCGGAGCCGGGGCGGCATCCCTCATCAAGTCCGACAACGGCAATGTGGCGATGGTGAGCCAAAGCGACGGTTCCATCGGCACGGTCGGCATTTCCGGCAACGAAGCGATGGGTCGCATTCTCGCTTCCGGTGTGCAGGAGATGTCACAGTGGGTCAACAAACTCTACGGGCAGGCCTTTGCTGCTGTGTATGTCGCCCCGGGTGCCAACGTCGCCGTCCATATCGAACACCCTTTAACCATCGACTACGACCCCAAAGGGCGGCGCGTCGATCACCGTCGTGGAGACCATCATGCGCTTGAACTGGATTAACCCAATCATCACGCTCGGCGTCCTGGTGGTGCTCGCCGGGTGTGCGACCAGCAAGGATGAACTGCTGCCGCACAACGGCAACACCATGCTGGATGTCTGGGATCAGGGCAGTGGCGGCAGCCCCCGTGGCGGTCAATCAGCACGCCAGCTCCTTGATACCCGCCAGAGCCTGCGCCGTCAGCTGACCGAAGTGGATCACCAGGCAGTGCTGGCGGTAAATACGGCTTATACCCGCACGGCACAGAACGAAATCACCCGCCAGTTTCAGCGTCTGCCGAATCCGGATCTGGTGATGTATGTGTTTCCGCATCTGGCAGGTACGGATCCGGTGCCCGTACCCGGTTACAGCACCGTCTTCCCGCTTTACCAGCGCGTGCAGTATGCGATGCCGGGCGAACGCACGGAGGCGTACTGATGAAACTCTTCTCCCGTCTGCGGCCTGGACAATCAGCCGATGTCGCCTCTCTGCCGGATGAGACGCATGACGCCTGGACACAGCATGTTGCAGATCTCACTGAACAGGGTATTCCGGCCCCCGGTGCTGCCGTCAAACCGGGGCGGCGTCCGGCCACGCTCGCTGATGAAGCCGCACTCTATGACGTGGCCCCTTCCTTTGTCGATATGCTGCCCTGGGCAGAATACCTGCCGGAGTCCCGCGCCATGCTGCTGGATGATGGGGTGTCGGTGGCGGCTTTTTTTGAGCTGACGCCGGTCGGCACCGAAGGACGTGAAAAAGCCTGGTTACAGCAGGCGCGTGACGCACTGGAAAACGCCCTGCAGGATGCGTTTGATGAACTGGAGGAGCACCCCTGGGTGGTGCAGTTGTATGCACAGGATGAAACCCGCTGGGATCATTATCTGGACACCCTGAAACACTACCTGCAGCCGCGTGCCCAGGGTGCCGCTTTCAGTGAATTCTACCTGCGTTTCTTTGCTCACCATTTGCAGGCGATCTCCAAGCCGGGGGGACTGTTTGAAGATACCAAGGTGACCCGCCTGCCGTGGCGTGGTCAGTTGCGACGGGTGCGGATGGTGGTCTATCGCCGTGCACCAGCCAACGCCACCCGGCGCGGACAGTCACCGGAACAGGCACTGACCGTGATCAGCGACCGGCTGCTGGGTGGCCTTGCCAATGCCGGGATCCGGGCGAAGCGCATGGAAGCCGCTGCCATTCATGCGTGGCTCCTGACCTGGTTCAACCCGCGCCCGGACTGGCTGGGGCCGACCGTCAGTGACCGTGACCGCTTCTATGCCTTGACCCGGTATCCCGAGACAGTGGAAGCGAATGAGATTGAGCTTGCCAGTGGCACCGACTTTGCCCAGCGCCTCTTTTTCAGGGAGCCGCGTTCCGATGCAACCAGTGGCCTGTGGTACTTCGACGGCATGCCGCACCGGGTCATTGTAATGGACCGGCTGCGCACCCCGCCCAGCACCGGGCACCTGACCGGCGAAACGACGAAAGGCGGCGACGCCATCAATGCCCTCTTCGACCAGATGCCGGAAGACACGTTGTTATGTCTGACGCTGGTCATTACCCCGCAGGATACGCTGGAAACCCACCTGAACCACCTGGCGAAAAAATCGGTCGGGGAAACGCTGGCGTCCGAACAGACCCGGCAGGATGTGCAGCAGGCACGCACCCTGATTGGCAGCGCCCATAAGCTCTACCGGGGTAGCGTGGCGTTTTACCTGCGCGGCCAGACGGTTGAGGAACTGGATGCACGCGGCCTGCAACTGGCCAACGTGATGCTCAACGCTGGCTTGCAGCCCGTGCGAGAAGAAGATGAAGTCGCTCCGCTCAACAGCTATCTGCGCTGGCTCCCCTGCGTGTATGACCCGGCGAAAGACAAACGCCAGTGGTACACCCAGTTGATGTTCGCCCAGCATGCCGCCAACCTCGCCCCCACCTGGGGGCGCAGTCAGGGCACCGGGCACCCGGGGATCACCTTCTTTAATCGCGGCGGGGGCACCATCACCTTTGATCCGTTAAACCGCCTGGACCGGCAGATGAACGCCCATCTCTTTCTGTTCGGGCCTACCGGTTCGGGTAAGTCGGCAACGCTGAACAATATCCTCAACCAGGTCACCGCCATTTATCGCCCACGCCTCTTTGTGGTGGAGGCCGGTAACTCGTTTGGCCTCTTTGGTGATTTTGCGCAGCGTCTGGGGCTTACCGTACATCGGGTCAAACTCTCCCCCGGCTCCGGGGTGAGTCTCGCGCCGTTTGCTGACGCGTGGCGTCTGGTGGATACCCCGGCACAGGTACAGACACTGGATGCAGATGCACTGGATGATGACCAGGTTGCCGCAGCCGATGCGCAGGAAGCCGATGAACAGCGCGATGTGCTGGGCGAGCTGGAAATCACGGCACGTCTGATGATCACCGGTGGTGAAGAGAAGGAAGAAGCGCGGATGACCCGCGCCGACCGCAGCCTGATCCGCCAGTGCATTCTGGATGCCGCGCAGCAGTGTGTGGCCGAGAAGCGTACCGTACTGACCCAGGACGTACGGGATGCACTGCGTACCCGGGGGCACGACAGCAGCCTGCCGGAGAGCCGCCGCACCCGGCTTTTAGAAATGGCCGATGCGATGGATATGTTCTGCCAGGGGACTGACGGCGAGATGTTTAACCGTGCAGGCACTCCGTGGCCGGAAACCGATATCACCATTGTCGATCTCGCCACGTATGCGCGGGAGGGCTACAACGCCCAGCTTTCCATTGCCTACATATCTCTCATCAACACGGTGAATAACATCGCCGAGCGCGACCAGTTTTTAGGTCGCCCGATCATCAATGTGACGGATGAAGGGCACATCGTCACCAAAAACCCGCTGCTCTCCCCTTATATCGTCAAGATCACCAAGATGTGGCGCAAATTGGGGGCATGGTTCTGGCTCGCCACCCAAAACCTTGACGACTTCCCCAAAGCCGCCGAACCGATGCTCAACATGATCGAGTGGTGGATTTGCTTGTCGATGCCCCCTGATGAAGTCGAAAAAATTGCCCGTTTCCGTGAATTGAACGACGCGCAGAAAGCGCTGATGCTCTCGGCACGCAAGGAGGCGGGGAAATTCACGGAAGGGATCATTCTGTCAAAGTCGATGGAGGTGCTGTTTCGCGCCGTTCCGCCGAGCTTGTATTTGGCGATGGCGATGACCGAGCCCGAAGAAAAAGCCGAACGTTTTCAGTTGATGCAGCAGTTTGGCATCAGTGAGCTCGATGCCGCTTTCAAGGTGGCGGAAAAGATTGACCGGGCACGCGGCATTGAACCGCTCTGCCTTGATCAGGTATTTGAGCAGGTGGGGCAGCCATGAGCGTTTTCTCCAGAAACAACGTGGCCCGGTTAAATGTGCTCTCCAACGGTGGCGGCACCCAAAGCTGTGCGCTCATCTGCCTGATTGCCCAGGGGGTGCTCCCCAGACCGGATCTGGTGGTGATGGCCGACACCGAGCGCGAATCCTCCAACGTGATTGCCTACCAGCAGCAGTACATTCAGCCGCTGTGTGACGCCATCGGGCTGGAATATCACCTGATCCGCAAGTCTGACTATACCGATGCGGATCTGATGCATGAAGCCTCCGGCAAGTTTCTTCCCGGGTACTACACCGAATGGGAAGGCCGCCGCCCGGACGGCAACGTCGCCGGAAAACACCCCGGCTACTGTTCCTCACGCTGGAAAAAAGAGGTGGTCGAGCGTTTCCTGAACCGCAAATACGGCGAACTGGCCCTCACCCGGCGCGGGGTCAATCTGTGGCTGGGGATGTCATTTGATGAACCGCGCAGGATCAAGGTCACGATGGGGAAATGGCAGCGGCTCTATCCGCTCTTTGAGCTGCGCGTTACCCGGGAAGAGGCGATCAAAATTGTGGAAAAGCACGGCCTGCCGACCCCACCCCGTTCCGCCTGCTGGATGTGCCCCAACCGCTCGGCAGATGAGTGGCTCAGGATGAAAGCCGAGGTGCCGGAGGATTTTGCGAAAGCCTGCACCCACGAAAACGTGCTGCAGCAGACCCACCCGCATTTATGGCTGACCCGCCAGGGGATCCCGCTGGCCGAAGCAGTGCTGAATATGGCAGCAGCCGCTGGAGATCAGCCCGATCTGACGCAGTTCTGTGATAGCGGGATGTGCTTTGTATAAACCGAATGCCTGCTGACGTTGTCAGCGACATGCCCAGGTAGTCAGGGTCTTCAAGACTACGTGCGGTTCCCGCCGCATGACCTGCCCCGTTCGCTTCGCACCCGCTACGCGAACATTCATCCGTTTTTATGGATGAAGGGTGCTTCTGCATTTTCCTCTACCTCTACCCGTATTTCTTTTCCATCGTCATCACAGGAGTCTGCTCATGCATGAAATCCATGTCTTTAATGGCATTCACTTTGTCAAAAATCCCTATCGGCAAGGCAGCTATATCCGGGAGGATATTTTTGCCAGACAGTTCATCATCCAGTGTCATGCACGGATCTGTTGTGAAGAGGATGATCCTCGTTATGGCTTGTTCTGGCTTGATACCGTACTCACTCTGGGTGAATGCGCACTGATTGAGCAGGCCATCCTGCTCACCCAGGCGCGGATCCGCACGCTGGAAGCGCCGGAAGACACCTTTGGTGTCGAGGCAATCAGTGTTGCCATCATGGATCGCACCTGCCGGACAATCTTAACCGGCAAGGTACGTTCAAGAAAAATCCAGTGGCATCCGCCTGCGCAAACCCGGCAGGAGGAGAAAGCGATCTTGAGCAAAATCGATCTTCTCAAATCCCAGCGTTCGGAAGAACTGCGTGCAGACAATTATGATTCCATGCGGCATCTGAGCGAACAGATCAGTCATCTCCAGGGAACACTGATTCACGAGACCTGGAAAACTCATGCCATTGCAGCCCTCGCGGCAACGCAATAACCATCTTAACGTTATTTCCCTCTGGAGGGCTTCATCCCTTCAGGGGCATGGAGCCTCCTGCAACATAAGGAGCCACCCTATGTTCTCTTTAGCCCTGCTGTACAAATTTTCCCCGTCGTTCCGATTACCTGCCTTCATTAGCGCAAACCGTCGCCAATATGAAGACTGGATCGTCCGCTATGCCGTCACACTGCTTGAAAAACGTCTGTTCCAGCATCGGGGGCCAAAGATTCGTTGCCCGAATACGGCCAGCGACTACCTGCGCCTGCAGTTGCTGCAGGAGGAGCGGGAAGTGTTTGCGGTGATTTTTCTCGATAACCAGAAACGGGTAGTGGCGTTTGAGCGGCTCTTTTACGGCACCCTCAACGCGACCGCTGTCTATCCACGGGTCATCCTGGAGCGTGCGCTTGCCCACAAATGCGCGTCAGTCATTATTTCGCATAATCACCCCTCGGGTGAAACCGCCCCCAGCGACGCGGACACGCGACTGACTGATAAGGTCAGAACCGCACTGAAACTGGTCGATATCGCTGTGGATGATCACATTATCGTCGGCCAGGGGACACCGTTTTCGTTTGCGCAAAATGGTCTGCTATGGTGAAACCCTGCGCGGCTTTTTCGACACCTCCGTTCCAGCCTTGTGCTGGGGCGGAGGTTTTCGTAACAAGATTCTGACGACCGCTTCAATTTTTCTGGGGGCTGTCACGTTACCGTCAGCCACGCAGGGTTACCTGTCTTCTGCTGCTCCCCCGTCAAACCACAAGAAAACAGGGTGATTTGGGCTCAAGCTTGCTCGAATATATCTGGTGTCACACTGACGGGTAAAAAGTGAAATGGCAATGTTATTTTTTAATTATTTGATTTTTTTTGGTTTTATATGCTTATACTAGTCCCAATCGTTTTTCTCTTTGATCTATTAATAGTCAAAAATATTCGACTAAACATAATGATACATATCAAAAAACGTTAACAATAAGGATACGATATGACTAGTGATGAGCTTTATATTTCTGTGGACATAGAAACCTCCGGCCCAATACCTGCCGAATTTAGTATGCTTTCGATAGGGGCTTGCTTAGTTTATCAACCAGAAACATCTATCTACCTTGAGCTGAAACCAATCAGTTCAAAATATGATCCAGAGGCTCTTGCTGTTTCTGGTCTTCACCTTGAAAAGCTAGAGCAGGAAGGTCTTACTCCGCAGGAGGCAATGCGTACATTTGAGGAATGGGTAATATCATCCTGTGCACCTGGACAAAAGGCTATTTTCGTGGGACTGAATACACCGTTCGATTGGTCATTTATCAATTACTACTTTCATAACTATTTGGGCAACAACCCATTCGGATTCACTGCGATTGATATGAAAGCCTATTTCATGGGTACTTTGGGATGCAGTTGGAAGGAAACAAAATCTTCTCATATGGCCGCCAAACTTGAACCACAGAGAAAACCGAATCACAATGCCTTGGATGATGCACGATTTCAGGCGGAACTATTCGC
Source organism: Serratia sp. MMO-28 (assembly GCF_037199905.1). Taxonomy (NCBI): domain Bacteria; kingdom Pseudomonadati; phylum Pseudomonadota; class Gammaproteobacteria; order Enterobacterales; family Yersiniaceae; genus Serratia; species Serratia sp. MMO-28. Next base: position 75,691 of record NZ_JBBCVB010000002.1, on the reverse strand, counting down.
AAAGATGCTGGCTTATAAAAAAAGCTGAGCACAATCTATACCTCACTTTACAACTTATTTATTCTCGTTGCCTCGATATGTTTACCTTCCCTGAAGGACCAAACTCTTATTCCTTCAGGTTTAGAAGATTTACCAACTATAACTGCTATTGGATAAGGCAACTCCTCAGCATATCGAGCAGCAAACCTGGAGAAACTATTTATATCCGCAGGTGATATATCGGGGACAATTTGCGGATGAGTATGCCAATAGCCGACCAAACGCAATCCTTCAGCATTGGCGCTCTCTATTTCCCTGCGGCAACGCTCTGCATTCAAATCAAGCCACGACCACCCGGCATGATCGGTGCTATGGGGAAGCGTAGCAAGAGCCAATAACAGACCAGCCTGATTTGCCGGATCAACGAACAATTGACCCCCTCTCTCGGGGCTCACCCCTTGCTGCCGATGACTATCCAATACGTCCGCAACACTCTGAGAGACCAATAACTCAGAATGTAATGTTGGCCATCTCCAATGCCAGGCAATACCTGTCATGTCACTTTTTCCCTCTGTTCAGGCCATCTACGTTCCAATACTGTTTGCTGTACCCCGTCAGGAAGCTGCGGCCCGCAGTATTTTCCACCCAAAGTCGCTACATCCTGAGGTCTATAGATACTCGTAAACCACGAAGTATCCTGCAATTGGCCGGTAAGGGCACTCAAAGCAGCCTGTGACACCATGGACGCCACGTTTGCCATTCCCAGCGAACCGCCAGGAATAAAACTCTCACCACAGGCAGGAAGTGAAATGGCACCTCCATCCGGCCATTCAGTGTATTTATGATAAAAATCACCATTATCGCTAAATAAATATCTGGCATCATATTTTCCAGCCGGAGCAATCAGTGCATGCCCTACTTGCGTATGGGGCTCACTCCACGCCTGCAATATCCCCCAAGGAGCACCATCAACTTTGGCTTTCCACAAAGCGACTTCTGATTCCCAGTCCGCAGTAGTAACAATAACCAAGTCTGCGTTATTAAATATTTCTGGCCTCAAGAGCATGATCATCTCAGAGAAATGCTTATACGCAGTCACTTCGACTGTCGGTAAGTCTCTGATAATTTTTTCCTTTAGAGCAACAGCTTTTGATTTTCCCAAATCGTCAGCGCCCAACGTATGCCTTCCAAGGTTCTCAGACACAAGGATGTCCGGGTCAATAAATGTCATGCACCCAACGCCAGATCTTGCCAATTGCAAAGCAACAGCACTTCCCAGTGAGCCTACACCAACAAAAACAACGCGTGAGCTTTCAAGCCGTTGAGCCGTACCACTTAAATCTCGGGATAAAATAGCTGCCCTATCAAGAATATTTAACGTGGATGAGCGGATAAGTGCCGGAACATTAAACGCCACTTTAGCTGGATTCCGACGTGAAGAGCGAAGACCAAATTTCGTACCACGATTTGGCTGTATGCCTCTAGCATGAACATTAAAGCAGTAATTCGATACACCCTCAACACCAGGAAGCTCTATGACAACCCATCGGTCAACCAACGATCCTTTCTCATTAAACCAAAGGGCAAAGGACGCAGCATCGCCATCTGTAAGATGTTCCATTAGCCAAGCCATGAGGCTCTCTGCCTCCGGAACGCGTATGTCTGGATAAGTTTGCAGCTTCACGTAGAAGGCCGGACATTCCAAAGCTCGTAGTCTGGAAGCTCTTCCAACTACACGTTCAAAATATCTCTTAATCCTTGACTCATCAGCCGCGAGCCAAACAGTTTCTTGGCCTGATGGCAATGCATTGCGCGGGTCGCTTAGCGCAAAGAGCCTAGACGCATCTTTAGGTCGTTCCAACAGGACAATATTCCGTAAAGACTGGCCTGATTGTCTCGACCAATATGTTGTGATCTCACGCTGAAACTCAGCATCTCGCCTAGCATCATCTGATCCCGCGCGGGACAAATCAATAATCCTACCCAAGCGGGAGAAACTATCTTCAACCATGGTTTCGGGAGAACCAGTAATTGGCTTCTCCCGAAACCCATGGAGACAAAGCCCATTCTCCATCGCGTGAGGCCAGACAAGCCATGGGGAAGGCTCAACCAGAAGCTCTAACTGCCTTTGCGGGAAGTTGGATGGAAAAACGATACGCAAACGCCTTTCTTCTCCCATATAGTCGACTGGCAGGGGAAATGTAAAGCTCGCAGCTTCATCTGCACGCGTAGCTATCGGCCGCAGCAATGCTGAAGCTGCATCTTCACCAAGAATCCCCCGCAGCGCCGCGATACCACGCTGCAGAGGAGTATCAAAATGCTCAGCCAAGACGCTCAACTGGTTTTACACTCGCTTGGGATGAATTGTTGCCAGCTACGCCCTCAAAAAACGCCATTGCTACTGAATTCCGAGTAGTTCCTTCTGGTCGACCAGGCATCGTCCAATTGGCCGGAATTGCTGTGTTAACATCAGAGACAAATGTTGGGCTAATACCAAAGTTGTCCCTTACTGCTTCAGAAAAAGACTCCGTGGAAGGATAATCTTCAAGTCCCAAGGAAATTGCACTACATGCACTCATATGCCAATCCATAAAGGCTTCCTGGTAATGACGTCCCTCATTTGGTCTATTCCACTTCTCCGCAAAATTTTCTCCCTTATCTGCCGGATTGCAAACCTTATATTCGCCATTGTGAAATTCAATATGTTCTGTCATTTTGCTGACAATCTTGATGATTGCATCTAGCGGACGAAGTGGTTGCAATTTTGACTCTTCAACTACATCAAGATATGCATGCGTAGCCAATGTCGTGATGACAGCAGAGATAGGACGATGTTCTTCATTATCAGTGCGAATAGCCCATTCATCACGATGCCGTTTGAGCAGCTTAATAGCTGCTCTTAGTGGGTCTTGTTCAATGTACGTCTGGTAATCAGGAAGCGGGTCTTGTGTGGCTGCATCAAAAGTAGCGTGGCTTTTACTGAATTGAACATAACTTTCCAGCGCAACTATCTTTGAAGAGGCGGTATCAAGCCAATTTGAATAAGGAATTGGGCTGCTGGCTTTCCATCCAGTCTCTCGATCTGGGACCTCCAGCATACCTTCACCTTTTTCTTCATTATTTCCATTGATTGCACGGGCTGGGGTAACATCGATATGAAAACTAGGATTCTCATCAGCATATTCGATCCGAATTCCACGGCGCAGTGGTTTGATATCCTCTTGCACACGACTGCCTTCCCTAAAACGCGTCTCAATAGCCTCCAAGACATCCTTTGCGCTTGCATCATTTGCATGAGGTAACCATACAATAGCATCTGCATCAACCGTATCAAGCCCATCTGGTGCGCCAGGCACTGGTTTGATCGTTGTCTTAAGCCGCATTGAACCCTGAGGAAAAATATGAGCCTCGGCAAGAATAGGATTATCAGAAGCAGAGAGAATTTTTTCTAGTTGAGAATAACGACCATCAATTTTCTCGTATTGAGCCTCTGAAAGTGAAATCTCTTGTGCCGCGCGGAACAGAAAGTATTCCCAACTTCCCCGCTTGGTTTGTTCGTTTTTCATATTCATGGTTACGCTTCCTTGGAAGTTGGGCCCAAATACAGTTCGGGCTGAAACTGGTTATTATTTTCTTTATTACGGTCAAAGAATACATACGGATGCTGGTGTTGTGTCGTAAGCAAAGCGCCAAACTCGATTGCCAGGGCTGCCGGAATCGCAGGAAACACATGAATTTCACCCGGAGTCTGAGCTTCAAGCTGGCTGAGATGAACCTGAAGAGCGTCACGAAAAGCATGGATCACTCGGCGGTTTTTGACCATGTTGTAGCCGGGTTCAGGAATGGTTAGCTCCGCAACACGTGCCCCCGGTAAAACCCCGATGACATCACGAAATGGAATTTTCGCAGAAATAGACAGCACCAGAGCCAGTGGGCCGTCGCCATCTGGAGCAGGTGTAAAAAGATATTCCGGGGGGGATGCGGATTGATCTGGCCATTTCAAACCATATTCGCGATTAGATGAAAAAAGTAGGCGTTTGGAGCGATCACCGATCGCTTGCCCCAAGAGCACCAACGCGGGAATATCAGCAACCCCGACAACCGCTAATGCCGGTGCATCCACATACATCCCTCCTCTTCTCCTTAATTGATTTTCCAGCTTGTGCTGGACATCATCTTTTATAGACTGCCAGTACAACTCATCCCTACCACGAGGCCCGGGTGGTTGGAAAATAATCTTGATCGGGTGATCGAATGCTGTAAGTCCTTCAGAAGACATTGCGGTCAAAAGATCACGTTCAGAAATATCGTTTGTCGTAGCAAAATGCTGGCTTTGCACGATCACTGCAACAGCTCGCCCACCATCTGGCGCTGAGGCAGCCAACCGAATACGCTCCTGGTAGGCCTGATGCAAACCACTCAAGTCATTTTCAGGGTAACCCTCCGCATCACGATCTATCTTGTCATGGCAATTAGGGCAAAGAAGCATGAGATTATTACAGTCATTCGTCAATGCTTCTGCCTGTCCATCACTATGCTCCTCTCGTGCGCGCGGCCCCTTTGGACTAGCAGGCAGAACGTGGGCGACTTCTCCCCAGTTCATAGGAGTACCGACCCGGTAATCGTAAGTGAGATCTAGGCCACAAAGTTCACAGTGTCCAGCAGAACGAATCCAGACTATTCGCTTTACTTCTTGCGATGTATTGAAGCGTCCATTGCTCGATTTAGATTTTTGTTGATCTTTCAAGTCTCCCCCTACAGTCACACTCAAGTATGTCTTATATATATGACTATGAATTTATATTTCAAGAGGAGATGAGTAAAATTTATACTTTATTCCGTCTATTACAGAATGACTTAGACTGATACAGCGCAACCTCATGCGCACAAGTTAACCGAGATAGCGAACGTTCTGAAAACAGAATGGTTACGATTGTAAGGATAAATCGTGATGCTGACATGAATTCCCGCCCCCTATCCGATGAAACCGGAATGCCCCAAAACCGGTTTGTTTGTCGCGCTCGACCTGCTCTTTGAGGTCAACTACCTGCTGAACTTCACACACTCGGCAGGTACGACATGCACACTTCCCCTGTTACTTTTATCCGCCCGGCACATCTCTGCTGGCTGGCGCTTTTGTTTTCCCTTCCTGCTTGCGCCGAAACCTGGGTCATTACTGACCGGCAGCACCCGGTCACCGGAGCCTATGACCGCCTGATAGAACTGGATGCGCCTGAGCGTCTCGAAACCACCCTTACAAAAGATTTACCCGCTGATCCTGAGCGTGCCGCCCGGCTGCTGCAGGCGCGTCTGCAACCCGGCACTTCATTGCAAAAAGAGCTCGTTTCGGCCTATCAGGGCACCACCGATGCCTGGCAGCGGGGTATCCGTAAAATCCCTGCCGTAGTAGTGGACCAGCGCTATGTGGTGTATGGCGAAGCCGATGTTACCAAGGCTCAGGCACGTATCGCCGCTTACCGGAGACAGCACCCATGAAACGCGCTTTTTCCTGGCGTCGGGTATGCGCTGCCCTGTTGCTGTTGGGCTATATGAGTTCTGCGCTGGCACTCAACACCGCCACTATCCTGTCTTCACTGGCTTCGCTCGACTGCCTCGCCTACCGGGTGATCGGCATCTGTTACTGGCTGCAGTGCAACGCCAAAGGATGCCGGATCCGCACCTCAGTCAAAGTTCGCCACTATGTACCGGATGCCGTGGTGTCGAGCTATGCCAACACCGGAGAAAACCCCTGGACGGAAGTGAGACTTCTGAGTACTGCCAACCCCTCTGCTTTGTCTGGGGGAAATAACACCACCAACCAGTCCAATGAAAACAGCATTGCCACGTTCCGCAACGCGGATGTGATCGGCCATCCGGGCAGCACCGTTTTTATGAGTTTTGCCCGGCAGTTCGGTTACGTCTGCCCGGGGGCAGGACTTCCACTGATGCCCTATCTGTTAAGTACCTTCGACACACTCGCCTGGCGCTACACCCTGCCGGAAGCGCTGTATCCCGAATCATTGATACCGGGAATGCGTGAGGTCGGCACACGCAGTGCCGCCAATCTCTGGGGCAATGTCTATCCCCGTGGCGGCTTTTTGCATCAGGTGGATGGCTACAAAGCCAGTGCGGTAGTGGCTCAGCGAGCAGGCGATATCGTCACCCGCAAGGGGCAACCGCACGTCTATCAACCGCTGCTGGTCAGTTCTGGAGCCGGTTACTGGCCTGCCGGGGCGCTGATTGAAAGTGAGCCCAAATCCGGCAAGTGGCAGGAGCTCACGCCCAAGCTCTCCAACAGTTGCGCCACTTTCCCTCATGACCAGGCCCGTCAGCAGGCTGAACGCGAAGATTACGCCTGGGCGCTGTGGCGTCCTTACAGTTGCTGCCAGCGCAAGGGCCAGACCTTTCTCGGCAGCGTGGATTTTTAAGGAGTGATGCAATGAATCGGTTTCATTATCTGTTACTGGGCACCCTGCTGTTCTGCGGGTCGGCCTCGGCGGAACTGACGCTGGATAAGACCGGGGTCAGTGCCAGCGGCAGCGTGATTGGCGATGATGTGCTCTACAGCATCGGCGGTGGCCGGGCGGTGTCGATGGGCAGTGCGGGTCAGATGCAAAGCCTGACGGTTGGCGCTGGCTGGAACAGCAATCTGATCTGCGGGGACATGGACATCAATACCACCCTTAAAAACCAGTTAAACGGCATAACCAACGGGTTTCAGTCGATCATGGGCAACGTGATCCAGAGTGCCACCAGTGCCGTAGCCTCCCTGCCAGCACTGATTATCCAGCGTGCTGACCCAGCGCTGTATAACCTGCTGACCAACGGCATTTTGCAAGCACGCCTTGATTTCGACCGCTCGAAACTCACCTGCCGATCGATGGCAGAAAAGATGGCGGACATGGCCGGGGGGCAGCTTGGATGGGGGCAGTTGGCAGAGGGCATGGCGCTGAAGCAGGCGGTGTCACAATCAGGGCTCGATGCGGTGTCGGCGATTGAGAAGAGTGAAAGCCGCAAGGGCAATGACGGGGTGCCGTGGGTTGGAGGCAATAACGCCGGGGGTGCCGGGCAGAATGCGATCAAGGTGGTCAATGATGTCACCCGCGCCGGATATAACCTCTTGAATGGCCGGGGTGTCAGTGATACCTCCCCGATTGACAGCAGCACCTGCGGTAACCGCCTCTCCTGCCAGACCTGGTCATCCCCTCAGGCGGCGTCTGCCTGGGCGACGCGGGTACTGGGTGAGCGTGAACAGCGCACCTGTGAAAACTGCACTAAAACCCAGACCACCCCCGGTATGGGCCTGACCCCGCTGATCCAGGAAGAGTTCGAAGCCAAACTGAAAGCCCTGCAGGAGCTGGTGTCCGGCAGCAAACCCACCACGCTTGCCAACCTGGAAGCAGCAGGCAGCACGTCGCTTCCTATTACTCGGGGGGTGATTGAAGCCCTGCGTGATGAACCCGACCAGGATGTGCTGGGGAAACGCCTGGCTTCTGAGGCAGCGCTATCGAGCGTGCTGGAAAAAGCCCTGCTGTTGCAGCGCACGCTCCTGACCGGCATGAAAGAGCCCAATATCGCCGCCAATGAGCTGGCCCTGCAGGCCGTCGGGCAGGAGAACACCGCGCTGGAGCAGGAAATCAACAACCTTAAAACCGAACTGTCGCTACGGCGTGAATTGGCCGGAAACGCCGCAATGGCGATTGTTCAACGCCACAGTCTGCGTGCGGCAGGCTCAGCCGGAATTTATCAGGGAGATACCCGTAACCGGCTGGAGCAGATCCAGAAACCCGATACAGGTAAGAAACCATGAGGCACCTCACTGCATTATGGCAACGGCGCTGGGTGCGTCACCTGAGCTGGACAGGCCTGATCCTCGTGGGGGCCGTGCTTATCAATCTGCTCGGTATACGCTGGCTGGGGGATATCCCCCGCTGGCAAACCTGGCTGCAGGATCACCGGCTGGGCTTTTTCCTCTGGCGCTGCGTGCTGTATGGCGCAACCGGGTACGGCTGGCTCTGGATGCGCCAGCGTCTTTACCAGCGGGAACCCTCTCTCATCATCCGCGCCCGGCTGCGCCGGGCCGAAGTGGCGGCGCTGCTGACGGTGGTGCTGCTCGAAAGCAGCGTATTTTTGCAGGGGTAACACCATGACGCTTTATACCACCGATTATCTGGAGTATTACCTGTCGCTGGTCGGCTGGGTGATCCATAACGGCCTCTGGCAGGTGCTGGTCGCCAGCGGCGTCTTTGCGCTGCCCTTTCTCGCCATCATTCTGCAGGAGTGGCTGAAAGCGCGAGCCGAAGGCGCGGACGAAGGGAACAAGGGGGTGCTCTCCTCCATGCGCATTGAAAACCGCGTGTGGGTCGCCATTGTGGTGATCCTTTTTGCCGGGGTGCCCTATATCCCCGTGGATATGAGTACCATTAAATTTGACGATGCCCGTTCAAAGCAGTGCCAGGTTCAGGTGCCGATGCCTGCCGACACGAACTGGTCGAATGCCTTCACGACGTTGAACAATCAAAGTGCCATGGTGCCGGTATGGTGGTTCTTCATGCACGCGCTTTCCAAAGCGATTACTGGTGCTGCGGTGGCCTCGATCCCATGTGGCACCGATTTGCGTCAGATGCGAATGGATATCGACAGTACCCGCATTGCCGATCCGGTGCTGGCACAGGAGGTCGCCGATTTCACCCGTGACTGTTACGCCCCGTCTCGCGCCAAACTCTTTATGGGTCGGCCAGATCTCACGGAAAGCGAGATGAATGATGTCACCTGGATTGGTTCAGGGTATTTCATGAACACGGCGGGTTTTTACGATACCTACCATTCCCGCACCCCGCGCCCACAGTGGGCCTATGATGCGACACGGGATGCCGGGCTGACACAGGTGCCCAGTGGCGGCGGCTATCCCACCTGTACGCAGTGGTGGTCAGATGGCAGCCAAGGGTTACGTTCCCGTCTGCTGGAGCAGGTGAGTCCCGAACTGCTCGACCGCTTTGGTAAATGGGCCGGATTTTTGTCGAAAAATGAAGTGGATGATGCCATCATCCGGGCAATCGCCTCCCCTCGCCAGCAGGAAATGAACCAAGGGCAGACCTATACCGATTATGGCGGCCAGATTGGCTGGACACTCCCCAATGGCACCACCCGGGTGGCCGCTGATGTAGGTATCGCTGTGGGGGCGGTGGGATTTTTTCCGGCGATGGATGCGGTACGTCAGGCGCTGCCGATGGTGCTCTCGTTTCTGAAAATGGCGCTGGTGATCTGTATTCCGCTGGTTTTACTGTTTGGCACCTATGACCTGAAAACGGTGGTGACGATCAGCAGCGTGGAGTTTGCACTCTTCTTCGTGGATTTCTGGTTCCAACTGGCGCGCTGGATCGACAGCACCATTCTGGATGCGCTCTTTGGCTGGGATTCTCCTCATACCAACTTCAACCCATTTATTGGGCTCAATAACGCTTATGCGGATGTTCTGCTGAACTTTGTGATGGCGATGATGTTTATTGTTCTACCGGTATTTTGGGTAACTGCACTGGGTTGGGCGGGTGTTCGAGCTGGCAATATTTTAGGTGGGTTAAACGCTGCTACATCTGATGCAAAAGCCTCCGCTGCCACAGGGGCGGGGAAGATGATCAATGGCGCAAAAGATGTGGTCACAGGTTTCAAGGAAGGAATGAAATAGAGTAACCGAGTCGATATCAGGGTTCTTCAGGCCCCTTTATATCGACTCGCAAACCGCTTTTATCATACCAGCCGAAACCATCATAACCATCTCGGAGTTCTTCTTGTGGGTTACATTCTTCAACAGCCTTGATGAGACCATCAAAATCCGGCTCATTATTTTCCAGCAACCATATCATCATTACAGCCAATACAACCAGTACCACCAACCAGGGCGCAAGATAGTACAAGATGCCCACGGCCATCAGTTTCACACCCCACGGTATCACCGCCGCCAGCCAGGCCGGAACCCCTTTACGATGCATCCAGCTTACCGCAGCGCGTTCTTTCTGCTTAAGCGATCGCCAGTAGCTCCCCAAGCGGCGGCCAGCACGTTCTGCGCGGGTTGTTTTTGAACCAGTGCTTTTCATGGTCAGCCTCCTTTTCGAGTAGCACTATTCCTTTTTGTGGTCTGCCTGTTATTGAACGAGTCACCCCATCCGGGTTTCTTTGCAATCTGTATATAATTCACTCAACCATCCCACAATAACGCCCTCGGACAGCCGTGTCCATCCATAAAAGTGTTACTACTGATTATTTTGAAGCGAATGGACTATGAGTTTTGAACAACTTGCCGAACTCAGGCAACAACTGATTAAACAGAAAGCTGCAAAACAGCAAACCAGCACGAAACCGCAGCACAAGAGTAGGCCTGTCAATCCTTTGCTTGAATCAATCAGGCGATTACAACAGCAATTCCCACTGGCATTTCCAAAGACCCCTTTACCCAAGCGTCCTTTAAAACTGGGGATCATCGAAGATATCGCACTACAGCTCGACACACTGGGGCTAACCAGGAAACAACTGGAAGAGGCACTCGCCACCTGGTGTCGCGGAAAACGCTATTGGGATTGCATGGTGGAAAATACTGCGCGTGTTGATCTGCAAGGGGCTGATTCAGGCCTGGTGACTGCCGACCAGGCGACACATGCACAACAGCGACAAGCCTTCCGTCAATCACGGGCACAAGCGCGCACTGATCAGGACAAACAGTCTGTGATACAAAACAAACTACACATTGCCCCTTCAACTCAATCTGAATAACGGCTTAAAAAGAGAAAAGGGAGAATGGAAGGGATAACAAGGGGAAAGGCCTTACCCGAAAAGGCAAAAGGCGCAGCGTTTCGCTCTTACTCTGAATAGCATTCCTGAACGGTGGGCACAAACTCCCCGATTATCGCGAGGTAAGCCCGGGCGCGTCGGTCCATTTCATTGATGCTCGCCAGGTCTTCGGCGTTAAAAGCGTACTGGTTGAGCCGAATGATGCACCGATCCTGGATCGACCTGTTCTGCAGGACAGGCAATACCCACTCACCGTCCAGTGTCCAGCGAATGACCTGATAACGCTCGTTATCGGTATAGCAGCGATAGTTCAGCGTACAGACGATCCGCTGACCTTCGGCAGTCACCATCGACTGTTCCAGGTTTCCGGCTTCCTTGACGCTGTAGGTGGCACCCGTGTGGTAGCGCATAGGTGAGTCATATTGATTTAATCACACGCAATGATAGCGCGACTTTAAACGCTATTACTGGAAACCTATTTATCCTTTCGTTTGCTACTGCCTCAGCGTATTGATGTACGCATTCTCTCCACAGACAGGCACCACCATGCTTTCATTGTTTCGTCGTCACCAGGCCCCCTCCCCAAAAATGACCAAACCGCTACCGCGCGATATGCTGGTTCCTCTGCCTGCTGACCGGCTGCTCTCCACACCCCGGCGGCAGAAGCTGCTGGCACATATCTGGCAACGGACAGCGGTTTCCCGTTCCCAGTTTGCCGATCTCTATCTCGCCCCCATCGAACGCTATGCCGCTCTGGTTCAGCAATTTCCGGCCTCTGAAGCTCACCACCACGCCTACCCTGGCGGGATGCTGGATCACGGGCTGGAAATCATCGCCTATGCGCTGAAGCTGCGCCAATCTCATCTATTACCGTCCGGCACATCATCGGAGGTACAGGCCGCGCAGTCGGAAGCCTGGTCTGCCGGTGTAGCCTACGCTTCCCTGCTGCACGATATCGGCAAGATTGCCGTGGATTTGGACGTTGAACTGGCGGATGGTGCATGCTGGCATCCCTGGCACGGGCCACTGCAACAGCCGTACCGTTTTCGCTATCGAGAAGGCCGGGAATACCGTCTGCACGGCGCTGCAACAGGGCTGCTCTATATGCAGGTGCTGGATAGCAGGATCCTCGACTGGCTGAGTCAGTTTCCTGATCTGTGGCCGTCACTGCTGTACGTCCTGGCCGGGCAGTATGAGCATGCCGGAACCTTTGGCGAGCTAGTGATCAAAGCAGACCAGGCATCGGTCGCTCAGGCGCTGGGCGGGGACCCGGCACGCGCTCTGGCGGCACCCCGCCATGCACTGCAACGCAAGCTGCTTGATGGCCTGCGCTTTTTGCTCAGGGCTGAGTTTAAGCTGAATCAACCGCAGGCCTCGGATGGATGGCTGACGCAAGATGCGTTATGGCTGGTCAGTAAGACGGTTTCCGACAAGCTACGCGCCCATTTGCTGGCTCAGGGGATCAGCGGTATTCCTGAGAGCAATACCGCACTCTTTAACGTGTTGCAGGAGCATGGGATTGCACAGGCGACCCCCGAGGGGAAAGCGATCTGGATGGCAAACGTCACCAGCGACAGCGGCTGGTCGCACCGTTTCACGTTTCTCCGGTTGGCTCCCGCATTGATTTGGGAGAGTGGGGAACGCCCTACGGCGTTTTTAGGGTCGGTATCGGTTGAACAGGCGGAAAGCGAATCAGAGAGCCAGGATGCACTGACACCAACACCCCTTGCTCCAGCATCGGTTTCTCATACTGCTGTTTCAGTCAATGAAGTCTCCAGCGACCCACTTAACGACCTGCTCGCCATACTGCCGTTACCGGAGGCACCCAAGATGGCTGAATCGGGTTTCGTCGAACCGGCCTCAACGTTATCGAGTCCTGCTATCGAACCGGTTCTCGCTACACCGGACGGTGTTTCGGAAGCTCCTTTTATGCGCTGGCTGCGTGCAGGTATTCAGTCGCGCAGGCTGATTGTGAATGATGCCCATGCGCTGGTTCATACGGTGGCGGATACGTTTTATCTGGTGACACCGGGGCTGTTTCAGCGTTATGCGCAGGAACATCTCAGGGTGGGGAGTTGGCAGCAGGCACAGAAAGAGTTTGAGCTGTTGCATCTGCACCGTAAGCAGCCCAACGGGATGAATATCTGGACCTGCCAGGTAACCGGCCCAAGGAAGTCTCGCCTGCTGTATGGTTATTTGCTGAAAAACCCAGCCTCCATCGTGGATGAGATACTGCCTAATAACCCTTACCTCAGCATCATTACGCCATCTCAAAAGGAAGCCTTACTACAGGAAAAACCAGAATAATAACGGCTGACACATACTCAAATAATCAGTGTATATGTATATTAATATATGTTATATGTCATAAAAATTCTTATTTGGCAATATGACAAATAGGCGAAGTTTAGTCACGTATTCAATGAGTGTATTGCTACATAGTCTGGCATGTACAGAAGGGTGTTTGAAACCAGTCTGAATGCATGAAGAGAACATAGAGCATGAGTGCTATTTTTATTGCGGAGCAACACAGTGAATACTTGACCCGATTTTGCTATCTATTGAACCCTAAGCTGTTCCTACATATGAACAGCTACTGACATAAAAACTAGCTAAACAGGTGTCCGTAATTATTTGACCACTGCACAAAAAGGAAAATAGCAAATGAGTGATGCAGGAGTGAATCAAGCTGCCGAGTACGATCCGCTGGGACCTGCGGAGCGTGAACGCTCTGATTTTGTGCGTGACATGGTACAGCGATGTGAAGCATCTTCGCTCGGCTCGGCGACGTGGTCCACCCCCACGCCAAAGCGCATTGTGCAGTTCTGGGATGATCTGCAGCGATTACCTGAAGACGTCAAAGCTTGCATGAATTCTTGGAAGCAACTGGAACGGAGTGGGTTCGAGTTAGAGGTGTTCGACAAGAGTTCCGCGAGTGCTTTCATTCGAAGCCGCTTAGGGAGTCGCTATGAGGACGCTTTTAATAGATGCTACCACCCTTCAATGATGTCGGACTACTTTCGTTACTCGTACGTGTTCGTGGAGGGGGGGTTCTACATCGATGCCGATGATGTCTACCATGGCACACCTATTGACCAACTTTTCGTCAATGGACAACTGAAGCTTCAACCGTTTTGCTACGACATTGCAACATCTCAAATGGTGGATCCGTCCATATTTACCAAGCCTGGAGCCAATCAGCCTGGGTGGATATTCTATTTCAATACCACCCCACTGATCGCGTCACCCCGTCATCCTATTGTTGAAAGAGCGTTGTTGAACGCCACCTTGTCTCTAGAAGCGGACAGAGCGAGCGGCTTGCCTGAAGTCCAGGCTACGACGGGACCTGGAAACCTTACAAGGTCGGTATTCGAAGTGATTAGAGAGGGGTGTTCTCCTAACGCAATGATGGTCGCACACGATTGGGAACTCATATCCACAAGCCAGTGGCCACTTAGCTACCGCAACGACTCGAGGAACTGGAGGCTGTCCAATCAGCAAGCGTATCGTACCCCCTCGCTTTCGGACGCGCTATGAATCCGGCACGTACATATCTGCCTGTCCTTCGTCTGGCATTTCGTTTAGGACACGGCATTCGCAGAATCCTTCCTATGCAAACGTCAAAAGCATTCGGAGCTCAACAAAATTTGAAAGATCGGGCGATTGAAAAAATCTACGTGATCAATCTCGACCGTGAACCTGGTCGATGGTCTCGCATAAAGAAGGAGCTTAGACGTATACGGGATGGATTCGGCAATGATCTTCTTAGTCTCACGGAACGGCACACTGCTGTCGACGCGAGATGTTTTTTGCAGGACCCACCCAAAGATTCAGAGGTAGATCCCTACTACACATTGGCAGATCAACTATTTGTGGAACCTCAACCTCGGACACTGCCGACGCGTTATGAACTTGAAGCACCGATTCGAATGAGTAGGGCCGAAGTCGCTGTTGCCAGATCACATATTGAGGTATGGAGACGAGTTGCGCAGGGGACGCAAGGACATGCTCTTATCCTAGAGGATGACGTATGGTTTCATCCCAGTTTCGCCCGCCATCTTGACCAGGCTTGGACGGACTTTAAGGCCGATAATAGAGAGCACGAAGGCTTCGACGTTCTCTACGTTTCATACATGGAGGCGACGCATGGTGCTCCAAAATCGTTCGTGTCGAGCCATATGTTCAAGCCGGTGCGCGGACTGTGGTACTTATCTGGATACATTCTCTCCAAAAAAGGCGCAGAGAAACTTCTTCGTTTGCTGCCTTGTCGCGGCCCGGTTGATCTTTGGATAAATCATCAGTTCCGCACTTTAGACGTATATGCAACCAAGCGTAGCATTGTCCGCCAAAGGACAGACGCAACCTCAACCAACTCGTACTCAATTCTTCCAGCCCTCTCTACTATCGGCGCGATCAACAGTGAGGGTGCGGCACTGTTCAACGCTCGTCCGACTCAGTTTCCTGTTTTTGCATTTGGCCCGGCCAATTCGGGCCAATCATCCCTTGCAATGGCGTTGTCGATGCTCGGATACCGATGTTGCAGCGATCTGGAGGAACTACCGTTCCAGGAGTTGAAATGGCTTCGTGAGGGCAGTGTTGACCGGGTGTTCAATGCGTACGTAAACATAGGGGGGCTCGATTCAATGATCGGGGATCTTCGACGTAGCTATCCCCAAGCCAAGTTCATCGTAACGACGCTGCCAAACGACGCGACTAGGCAAACCACTCGGGGCATTCTAGCCCACCTTGAAGGCGCGGACGTCATCATGCTTGAACGTGGCGACATGAATGCTTGGCGGATCCTCTGTGAACATCTCAGGTGTGCGCCACCTTTGTGCTCGTTCCCAAAGTTGGATGACTTGGGGCAACGGCGTATCGTCAAAGCGCACGGACAGCCTGCCCTCCTCCATAAAAGCGCGATAGTTGAGCGGGATCGGTCCCCATGGGTTATTGAGTCAGATCACCGTGCTTGGTCAGGTATTCGGGTCTTACCGCAGGCGCTTGAGAAAGAGGACAACTGGGTCGATGCCTACGATGACTCTGGGAGGCTCGACTTGTTGCGGTGGTCTGCACGGACAGACACATTCACCGGAAATTTGGCGTTGTTCCGTCCTCTGAACATTGAGTTCGACGGTGTTGAAGGTGCGACGATTCACGTGCGACCAGAAAAGCTGGGCGTTCGACAATACAGTGCAGGCGCCCTGACCAGCCGTGCCGACTACCTTTTTGGGAGGTTCGAATCAGCCTTCCAGGCGTCCAGTGTGCCAGGGGTGATCACTGGGTTCTTTCTTCACCGTAACTCACCACATCAGGAGATTGACATCGAGATTGCCGGCAACATGCCGAGTCGCCTAATTGTCAATGTCTTCTACAATCCTGGTGACGAAGGCACGCAGTTCAACTACGGCTACCGAGGTGCTCCAAGTTACATCGAACTGGGCTTCGACGCTTCGAAGGGCATGCATCGGTATGCCATCGAATGGACCCCATGGGAGATCCGATGGTTAGTTGATGACCTACTGGTCCATCGACGTGTACTTTGGGATCCAACCCCGATTCCCCATTTGCCTATGAAACTACATTTCAACACTTGGCCCTCACGATCCTCTCAGCTTGCAGGGCGGCTTAGCTCCCGCCGACTTCCGACTGTAACCAACGTTCAATCGATTCGCGTGCTTGCGTACGGCCCATCGGTACACGAGCAGCAGGTAGGGTTCTCCACGCTTCGGACGGACCAGTTACCAAAGGAGATTCAAGATGAAAATACTCTCTTACAACCCGGGCCATGACGGCGCATTTGCGTATGTCGAGGACGGCCGCTTGGTATTCTCCATTGAGGCCGAAAAAAGTTCGAAGTACCGACATTCATTGCTATCAGTCCCCGATGTATTCGACGCACTTGCCGAACTTCATGATGTTCCCGACGTGCTGTGCAAAGGGGGATGGTGGCCAGGCGATTCTCCGCGCGGAGGGGAGACGGTGGCTGAATACCACGGTAGCGATCATGACCGAGTAATTGTCAGCAAGAAACGCTTGTTGGGAAAGACCATCGACTTCTTCTCATCATCCCATGAGCGCTCGCACCTTCTCTGCGCGTTTGGAATGTCTAACCTACCGAAAGGTACCCCATGCTACGTGTTGCTTTGGGAAGGTATCATTGGGGCGTTCTACGAAATCAATGCGGAACTGAATATAACGAAGATAGCTGATGTGATGCCAGAGCCTGGCCATCGCTACGCCATGCTCTACGCGTTAGCAGATCCTACGTTCGATAAAAGTACCGCAGAATTCTCCCGGTTATCTGATGCTGGAAAACTGATGGCGCTCGCTTCGTTCTCGAAAAGGAACCAGCCATCGAGCGAAGAAGAGGCAATCATGTCCTTCCTGTTGCAGGATTGTGAACACCTTAAGCCTCGTGATTGTCAAGCCTTGAAAGAGCTTCGGCACTACAACGTGGGATTGGAAGATCCAGAATTCCGCAACTTTGCAGGCATCTTCAGCAACCGTCTGTTTGACCGTTTTCATCAGTTTGCCAAGGAGAATCTGAAACGTGGCATGCCGTTGTTGATAGCGGGTGGGTGTGGGCTTAACTGCGACTGGAACACTAAGTGGAAGGATTCTGGATTGTTCAGCGATGTGTTCGTCCCTCCAGTCGCTAACGATTCAGGTTCAGCGATTGGCACAGCCATCGACGCGCAGTTCCATTTCACCGGCGACCCAAAGATAGCGTGGGATGTGTACTCTGGGCTGCACTTCCTGTTTGACAAAGCTGTCGATACTGCCCAGTTCGACGAATGGGAACCGAACATAACCACCGTTGCCGCAATGTTGGCTGGAGATTTGATCTTGGGATGGGTAAGTGGCCAATACGAAATCGGGCCGCGTGCTCTTGGTAATCGCTCCATCTTGGCGGCACCTTTTAGAGCCAGCACCAGAGAACGTTTGAACATCATCAAACAGCGGGAGCAGTTTCGTCCGATTGCTCCCGTCTGCTTGGAGGAGGATGCTGAAAGATGGTTTGGATGTAGTCAGCCTAGCCCATTCATGCTTTACACCTATCGGGTCTCCACCGATATGCTAGCAGCGGTAACCCATGTGAACCGGACTGCACGTATTCAAACGGTGTCTGCGCTGAGCAACCTTTCTTTATTCGAGTTACTGACTGCATTCAAGGCATTAACGGGCTACGGGGTGTTGTGCAATACATCTCTAAATTTCAAGAGCAAGGGCTTCATTAACACGATGTCTGATCTTTCTGCTTACACGTTGCAACATCAACTTGACGGGTTCGTAGTCGAGGGACGGATCTACATGCTGAAATCATCGGTGGGTTATCAGAACTATTTGCGCAGCCATAATTGAACGCCGATTCCTTTGGCTGGCACTTAACACCCTTGAATTAAGTCACGGGACAGTGGTACTGGGAAAAACACCACTGTCCAACTCAGCCTGCTTATTAGAAATCTGCCAGCACCAAAATAGAGACGGAATTTGCATATTGCAACGAAAACACCCTGAACTACCCGTATTACCACCATTCTGGATGTCAACCACGCTAACTCAGTTTGTATGAATCGCAACAAAAAACAGCAACAACTGACATCATCCAAGCGTGGAAACGAGCTTGCTGCCTAAATGCCCGGCTCAAGCGCCAACTGGTAAAACAAGAGGATGAGGGAAAAGTCCGACTACGCATTGTCTCTTACTCTATTTCATACAGGTGAAGGCTGGCTTTACCTAGCGTTGGTCATTGATCTGTGGTCGCGAACTGTCATCGGCTGGTCGATGATATCGCGTATGACAACACAACTGGCAAGCGATGCGCTGCAGATGGCATTGTGGCCGCGTAAACACCTTGAAAATATCATTGTTCATACTGACTGAGGCCACCAGTACTGTTCAGCAGTTTAGCAAGTATTGTTGAAACGCTATAATATGCTTGGCAGTATGAGCGCAAAATGCTGTTTGTTACGACAATGCCTGTGCGGAAAGCTTTTTCCACTCATTCAAAGTGGAATGTATGTTTTTACACCTCTTGCTTACGACGAGCTTAACAGTGCCGAACGTGGCGAGTTTTACCGAAATATGCTCGCCAAATCTCCCGCTGGTCGCGGAGGTACGCCAGATGAAATAGGCGCGCTGGCTGAATTTCTTTTCGGCCCCAATAGCACCTATATTAGCGGAAGTGATTTTCTGATTGATGGGGGGGCGACCACATCTTATAAGTACGGTGACTTAAAACCTTAATTACGCGTAGATAGGCAATATATGGATAATATTTTCCAAGAACGCGTTTTGCAATAAAAGACAGGGGGAATACCTCTCCCCCTATCTAAACCAGAGCAATACGTTACCGTCGGTCTAGTCGTCCGGGACCAACAGCACCAATGCCGAGAGTTTTTCTACCAGAATAAACAGCAAAGACTCCCTGACTTGCGCCTGTTCAATACGCACCATGCTGTAAGCCAGTGCGAAACACTGCTCTGCAAGTTCATCAAGCTCCAGAGGCGTGTTGTCAATCAGTCTCTGCATGGGATATCCCCTCCCCTAAAAAGCCATCGTGTGACCGGAGAAGCAGGATTTTCTGTGTCGGGAAATGTTAATTCCACCCAGGATTGGGTATGCTGGTAGACAGCCATAGCGTTAGTCCTCTGTAACGTTGTGGTCAGAGGCCCGGCAGTGTTCCTAGCACTGTCGGGTCTCGCACTTCAAGCGTGCTGCTTTTGCCGCTTGCCGGATCACTCTAAGCCAAGTTTTTGGCGGTGACAAGCGGCTGGGTGTACATTTTTCACACAACACTCAACCATTGCTCACCGATCTCAATGACATATTGTTGCTGCGTAAAAGCGTACAGAGCGCATCGACAATCTGTTGCCGGTTACGCAACGTCAC
Source organism: Serratia sp. MMO-28 (assembly GCF_037199905.1). Lineage (NCBI taxonomy): Bacteria > Pseudomonadati > Pseudomonadota > Gammaproteobacteria > Enterobacterales > Yersiniaceae > Serratia > Serratia sp. MMO-28. The sequence goes on along the minus strand of NZ_JBBCVB010000002.1, from coordinate 56,035 downwards.
AATATCAATCGCTCGCTTGCCGGTACTCTCATGAGGCGCTATCAGTGCATGATAAATCTGCCAGGGGTCGATATCTTTCACCTGTTCCAGTACCGCCCAGACGAGAGATTGTCTAACAGGGTCCAGTTGCCAGTCCGGCAGGCGCTGCCCCCGATTCCCCATGCTGATGGCCAGCAGTCTCCCCGCCTTGATATCCCGATTAATCTGGTCACGCGATTTACCCACCAGTTTGGCGAACGTCGGCAGTGGCAGATTATGTGGCGCTTCGTAGATGGCAAGACGCTCGGCATACTCCCGCTGAATGTCGGTCATCATCGGTTGCGGACGTTCTTTGTTGCGGGTGATCACCGTCAGTACGCTTTTCACCGGGGGTAACGGAGCAGGTTTCTGCAGTTCGGGTTCAGTCGCCGGGAGGGAGGCTGTTACGGGTTCAGTGGGAACGCTCAGTACTGCCTGCACCGACGTCGTCTCCTGAAAACCGTGCTCTGCCCACTGGTCCAGACGGTCGGCCCAGCTTTGCATCATGTCCCGCCGCTGTTCGATATATTCGGCGTGATTATAGGCGGCACTCACCTTGTCTTTATCGCTGTGGGACAACTGCGCTTCTATCCAGGGTTTGGGGTAGCCAAGTTCATTGAGTGCGGTAGAGATCGTGCCACGGATACCGTGTCCGGTCAGGAGATCAACATACCCCATGCGGCGCAACGCGCCATTGAGGGTATTTTCGCTGATGGTTTTATTCAGATCGCTCCGATGCGCCAGCAGGTAACGCTGGGCGGGGTGCATTTCATCCAGGAGGTATTTCACGATCTCCATCGCCTGCCGGGAGAGTGGGACGATATATGGGGCGATATTCTCGCCCGTGAGCTGCTGAAGCTGTTTGACGTTTTCAGGGGGGACAAACCACAAGCGCTGCTCCAGATCAAACTGATCGGGTGTGGCATGGCGTAATTCGCCGGTTCTGACGCCAGTCAGTAACAGCAGGGTCAGGCCGAGTTTAGTCTGAGTCGCCCCACCATAGGCATGCAATGTCTTGATCAGCTCCGGTAATTCCTGCATCCGTAGCCAGGGATTATGTTTGACCGGTTTCTTAGGGACAGCAACGATATCAAGATCAGTCGCCGGGTTCACCAGCAGGCCGGTTTCGATCATCGCATAACGGAAAAGCTGGTTCAGCCAGGTTCGACATTTTTCTGCGGTGGTCAGTGCGCCACGGCGCTCTATTTTACGCAGAATTTCCAGAATATCGGCACGGGTAATGTCGAAGATGGACAGTGTGCCAAGCCAGGGCAGGATATCTTTGTTGAAGATGCGTTCAATTTGGGACAGCGTACTCTGCCGCCCTTTTTTGAGCGTCAGGGCACGAAAGGCACTCCAGTTCAAATAAACATTGTTAAAGGTGTGCGCGGCTTTTTCATTATTTGACTGGCGATCTTTCCGGCGCTGGATACGTGGGTCGATGCCTTTGGCAACCAGTGAACGAGCATCATCACGGAACTGACGGGCTTCTTTGAGGCTGATTTCAGGGTAGGTGCCAAAGGAGATACGGCATCGAACACCCAGCCAGGTAAAACGAAAATGCCAGTTCTTATAACCTTCAGGTGCAACATGCAGCGACAGACCATCGGTATCGCTTAAGGTGTAGGATTTTTTGTTGGGTTTAGCTTTGCGGACAGCGGTATCGGATAAAGGCACGGTATTGACCTCCCATCGTTAATGACAGGGGGAGGTTACGTTTCTTCTCCAGGGGCTCCCAGTATAAAACCGCACTACCTGCGTTCCGCTTTTATGTACCGAAATATGTACCTCAAAGTCGTGGCTTGAGGCGGTTTTTATTGGAACTGGGTAACACATCCAACAGTGAATTAACCAGCACAATCAATAAGTTGTGGTGCTTGATGGTTTACTGTGGAAGAAAACTTGGAGCGGGAAACGAGACTCGAACTCGCGACCCCGACCTTGGCAAGGTCGTGCTCTACCAACTGAGCTATTCCCGCCCGGCGTATCGATGGCTGAACTGAACTAAATTCTTCATCGGTACGGGGTGCGCATTATACGAGAAATCCTTTTCGCCGCAAGCCCCTGGAAGCAAAAAAACGGGAATTTTGTTTGATTGCTGTTTTAAACGTCAAAGTGGCGAATTAAGCGCCAGCAAGGTGTTCAGAGGAGCTGTCCGCACTATAGCTGAATAAAATGCTCGCGGTAATACGCCAATTCCGCCACCGATTCACGGATATCGTCTAACGCCTGATGGGTTCCCTGCTTCTTGAAACCGGGTAGAATTTCCGGCTTCCAACGACGCGCCAGCTCTTTTAACGTGCTGACGTCCAGATAACGGTAATGGAAGTAAGCTTCCAACAGCGGCATATAGCGGAACAGGAAACGGCGATCCTGGCCCACGCTGTTGCCACAGATTGGCGACTTGCCCGCAGGCACCCACTCCTGCAAAAACGCAATGGTGGCCAGCTCAGCGGCACGTTCGTCGAACTGGCTGGTCTTGACCCGTGCCACCAACCCGCTGCCGGTATGGGTCCGCACGTTCCAATCATCCATCAGAGCCAGTTGCTCATCAGACTGATGCACGGCGATCACCGGCCCCTCGGCAAGGATATTCAGATTGGCATCGGTCACCAACGTCGCGATCTCAATAATCCGGTCGCGCTCAGGATCCAGCCCGGTCATCTCCAGATCGATCCAAATCAGGTTATTTTCGTTTCCTGTCATGATATTTCCTGCTTAAAAGCCGAAAGATAAACCACACGCCGGCAAACCCACAGCCAATGGCGGCTAACAACGGTTATTTAATATAAAATAGTGTGTATCATAGCCTTTTTGCTCGTCCTGGGCGATAAAAGCCAATTCAAGTGAGGCACAGTGAGTAAGAACAAACTGTCCAAAGGTCAACAACGCCGCGTGCAGGCGAACCATCAGCGCCGTCTTAAGCGCACTGACAATAAACCAGAGTTGGACGATTCCCAACTGGGCGAACCGCAAGACGGCATCGTTATCAGCCGCTTCGGTATGCATGCCGACGTTGAAGCAGCGGACGGCACCCTGCATCGCTGCAACATCCGCCGCACCCTGCGCTCGCTGGTGACAGGCGATCGCGTAGTATGGCGCCCTGGCGTAGGTGCTCATGAAGGGGTCAAAGGTATCGTTGAAGCGGTACACGAGCGGACTTCGGTGCTGAACCGCCCGGATTTCTACGACGGTGTGAAACCGATCGCCGCCAATATCGATCAGATCGTGATCGTATCGGCGATCTTACCTGAACTTTCACTCAATATGATCGATCGCTACCTGGTGGCCTGTGAAACGCTGGAAGTCGAGCCGTTAATCGTACTCAATAAGATCGATCTGCTGGACGCCGAAGCGCGCAAACGGGTCGACGGCATGATGGATATCTACCGGCGCGTTGGCTATCGCGTGCTGGAAGTCTCCAGCCAGACCCGCGAGGGAATGGCTGCCTTTGAGCAGGCACTGGCAGACCGTATCAGCATCTTTGCCGGGCAGTCCGGCGTAGGTAAATCCAGCCTGCTGAACGCGCTGTTACCCGCAACGGAAAAGCAAATTCTGGTAAATGAGGTTTCCGATGTCTCTGGCCTCGGGCAACATACCACCACCGCGGCACGGTTGTATCACTTCCAGCATGGTGGCGATGTTATCGATTCCCCTGGAGTGCGTGAATTTGGCCTGTGGCACCTTGAGCCGGAACAAATCACCCGTGCCTATGTCGAATTTCGTGACTACCTGGGCGGTTGCAAGTTCCGTGATTGCCGCCACGATACCGACCCTGGCTGCGCCATTCGCGCCGCGGTGGAGAGTGGTGCCATAGCGAGAGAACGTTTCGACAACTACCACCGCATTCTGGAAAGCATGGCGCAGGTAAAAACCCGCAAAAACTTCCCGGAAGCGGAAAGTTAAGCCCAAATATACCCATGGATTTCAGGTTGCAGCCCAAGGTGCTGCCGCTTGAAAGAGCCAGGAAATCCCTATTCAAGAGGTTAAACGTGCTGGATAGCATCAAAATTAAACTACAGTATTGGCTGCCAAAATTGGCACTGACCCGTCTCGCGGGTTGGGGTGCCGAGAAACAGGCCGGTTGGTTGACTCAACTGGTGGTTAAGGCGTTCGCCCGCTATTACCGCGTGAATATGCAGGAAGCACAGAATCCGGATCTGGCCTCTTATGCCACCTTCAACGAATTTTTCGTGCGCCCGCTGCGTGAAGGTGCCCGCCCGATCGTCGCCGAACCGCAGGTGCTGGCTTTACCCGCCGATGGTGCCATCAGCCAGCTCGGCCCGATCCAGGACGACCTGATTTTCCAGGCCAAAGGCCATCATTACAGCCTGGAAGCGCTGCTGGCAGGCAATTACCTGCTGGCAGAACAATTCCGCAACGGCCTGTTTGCCACCACCTATCTGGCACCTAGCGACTATCATCGCGTTCATATGCCGTGCGATGGCGTATTGCGCGAAATGATCTACGTTCCCGGCGATCTGTTCTCGGTTAACCCGCTCACTGCCGCCAACGTGCCAAACCTGTTTGCCCGTAATGAACGCGTGATTTGCCTGTTTGATACTGCTATAGGCCCGATGGTGCAGATCCTGGTCGGTGCCACCATTGTTGGCAGCATCGAAACCGTCTGGGCTGGCACCGTCACGCCACCGCGCGAAGGCATTATCAAGCGCTGGACCTACCCGGCCGCAGGTCATGAAAGCGCCATTGCGCTGGCAAAAGGCGAGGAAATGGGGCGTTTCAAACTCGGTTCCACGGTGATCAACCTGTTCACACCGGGCAGCGTGCAATTTGCTCCACAGTTGCACAATGGCACCGTGACCCGTATGGGTGCGGCCTTTGCTGAAATTGCCGCCGCGTCAGACGCTGCCGCACCGTAAATGTGAAGGAATTGACGCTGTGCGCCTGATTATCTCGTTATTGCTCAGTTTATTACTGATTCAACCGGCTCTGGCCGCCCCCATTCCCAACGAATCACAGCTCCGGCAGGAGCTGAAACAGGCTGAGAGCAACAAAAACGCCCCCAATCAGGCGGAAACGGTCGAGGCGCTGCAAAGCGCCCTGAACTGGCTGGCTGAGCGCAAGCAATCAAAGAACAATTCAGAACAGTATCAAAGGGTTATTGACGACTTTCCGAAAATGACCCAGGAACTGCGCCGTCAGTTGACCATTGAGGAAAGCAAAGTTCTGCCGAATGGCGACAATCTGTCAGCCAGCGAACTGGAACAACTGATTCTGCAAACCAGCAGCCAACTGCTGGAACAGGCGCGCCTGCTGCAACAGGAGCAGGATCGTTCGCGCGAAATCAGTGATTCTCTCAGCCAGTTACCCCAACAGCAGACCGAGGCCCGGCGGGCGCTGACAGAAATACAGCGCCGCCTGCAGGCACAAGGCAATAACCAGAACTCGCCATTGGCGCTGGCACAGCTGGCGTTGCTGCAGGCCGAAGCGGCGGCACGCAAGGCCAGGGTGGATGAGCTGGAACTGGCACAGCTTTCGGCCAACAACCGTCAGGAACTGGCGCGTATGCGCGCCGAAGTCTACAAAACACGCCACGAAAAGACGGATACCCAGCTACAGGCGCTGCGCAACAATCTGAACAGCCAACGTCAGCGCGAAGCCGAACGGGCGTTGGAAAAAACCGAGCAGTTGGCAGAGCAGAACGGCGATCTCCCCAAAAGTATCAACCAGCAACTGCAGATCAACCGCGAGCTTTCTACCGCCCTGAACCAGCAGGCGCAGCAGATGGATCTGATCTCCTCTCAGCAGCGTCTGGCAGCCGCACAAACGTTGCAAGTGCGTCAGGCACTCAGCACCATTATCGAGCAGGCTCAATGGCTGGGCACCTCTTCCGCACTGGGGGAAACCTTACGGGCACAGGTTGCTGCGCTGCCAGAAATGCCAAAACCGCAGCAACTGGACAGCGCCATGGCCGAGTTACGCGTGCAGCGCCTGCGTTTTGAAAGCCAACTGGAAAAGCTGCCGCAACAGGCTAAAGAGCTTAAGCAGGACGATGGCTCCCCGCTGACCAGCGCCCAGCAGCGCATTGTCGATGCGCAGATACGCACCCAGCGCGAGTTGCTCAACTCGCTGCTTTCGGGCTGCGATACCCAAATCCTTGAACTCACCAAGCTGAAAGTCGCCAATACTCAGCTGGTCGATGCGCTGAACGAAATCCGCGATGCCGCCCACCGTTATCTGTTCTGGGTACCAGACGTCAGCCCGGTCACGCTGTCTTATCCGCTGGCCGTTGCACATGATCTGACCCGTCTGCTGTCGCTAGACACGCTGACGCAGCTCAGCGGGGCCTCGATGATGATGGTCACCAGCAAGGAAACCCTGATACCGATCTTCGGCGCGCTGCTGCTGGTGATTTTCAGCATCAGCTCACGCAAGCACTACCATGCGTTTCTGGCACGCGCCAGCAGCCGGGTTGGCAAGGTGACACAAGATGAGTTTTCTCTGACGCTGCGCACCGTATTCTGGTCGATCCTGGTGGCATTACCCTTACCGGTTCTGTGGGCCGCGTTAGGCTTCGGCCTGCAAAACGCCTGGCCTTATCCGGTGGCCGTGGCGATCGGCGACGGCGTTACCGCCACGCTGCCAGTGCTGTGGATCTGCATGATCAGCGCCGCCTTCGCCCATCCGCAAGGGCTGTTTATCGTGCATTTCCGCTGGCCGGCGCAGCAGGTTTACCGCGCCATGCGCTATTACAAGATGTCGATCTGGCTGATCGTGCCATTGATTATGGCGCTGATCACCTTCGATAACCTGAACGAACGCGAATTTTCCAATACCCTTGGCCGCCTGTGTTTCATCCTGCTGTGCCTGGCGCTGAGCCTGGTGACCAACAGCCTGAAACGCGCCGGGATCCCGCTGTATCTGGACAAAAACGGCTCAGGCGAGAACCTGGTTAACACCGCGCTCTGGGGCCTGCTGCTTTCGGCGCCGCTGGTTGCCGCGCTGGCTTCTACCGTCGGTTATCTGACAACCTCGCAGAAACTGCTGGCCAGGCTGGAAACGTCGGTGGCTATCTGGTTCCTGTTGTTGGTGGTGTATCACATTATCCGCCGCTGGATGCTGATTCAGCGGCGGCGCATTGCCTTCGATCGCGCCAAACAGCGCCGGGCGGATATTCTGGCCCAACGCGCCAAGGGCGAAGACGAAACATCGCACACTCCCAACAGCAATGAGGGATCGATGGAGGTGGATGATACCGAGATCGATCTTGATGTGATCAGCGCGCAGTCGCTGCGCTTGGTCCGTTCGATCCTGACGATGATCGCGCTGGTTTCGGTGATCTTCCTGTGGTCCGAGATCCATTCCGCGTTCGGTTTCTTGGAAAACATTACGCTGTGGGATGTCACGTCAACGGTCAACGGGGTCGATACCGCCCAGCCGATCACCATGGGCGCACTGCTGATCGCCATTCTGGTGCTGATCGTGACCATGCAACTGGTGCGCAACCTACCGGCGTTGCTGGAGCTGGCGGTATTGCAGCACCTGGATCTGACGCCGGGCACCGGCTATGCCATCACCACCATTACCAAGTATCTGTTGTTGCTGTTTGGGGCGATCCTCAGCTTCTCGTGGATCGGCATTGAATGGTCAAAACTGCAGTGGGTAGTGACCGCACTCAGCGTGGGTTTGGGCTTCGGGATGCAGGAGATTTTCTCCAACTTTATCTCTGGCCTGATCATTCTGTTTGAGAAGCCGATCCGCATTGGCGATACCGTGACGATCCGCAACCTCACCGGCAGCGTTACCAAGATCAACACCCGCGCCACCACCATTTCGGACTGGGATCGCAAAGAGATCATCGTGCCTAACAAGGCATTTATTACCGAGCAATTTATCAACTGGTCGTTGTCAGACACCCTGACCCGTGTGGTGCTCACCGTACCGGCACCGGCAGAGGCCAACAGCGAAGAAGTGACCCAGATCCTGACCAACGCGGCCGAACGCTGCGCACTGGTGTTGGATACTCCGGCACCGGAAGTGTATCTGGTCGATCTGCAGCAAGGTATTCAGATCTTCGAGCTGCGAATTTACGCCGCCGAAATGGGCCACCGCATGCCGCTGCGCCATGAGATCCACCAGTTGATTCTGGCCGGTTACCGCGAGCATGGCATTACGCTGCCGTACCCACCGTTCCAGGTGCGAACCGAAACGCTGTCGCGCCTGAGCAATAACAGCCGCACACCGCCTTCCACCGCAGCACCAAATCATCGCCGCGAATCAGGTGGGTTATAAATGCAAAAGGGTTTGGCCAGTGCCAAACCCTTTTTTGTCTTGCGTAACGCTTAAGCCCGATCGACCGGGAAGGCGATCACTTCACTCAGGCGCTCTGCTCCCAACGCCAGCATCACCAGACGATCGACCCCCAGCGCCACCCCGGCACACTCGGGCATGCCGTGCTGCAGCGCATCCAGCAGGTTATTGTCAATCGGCTGCTGCGGCAGCCCGCGCGCCGCGCGCTTACGGTTATCTTGCTCAAAACGCTGGCGCTGTTCATTGCCGTCGGTCAATTCCCGGAAGCCGTTCGCCAGTTCAATGCCTTTAAAGTAAACCTCAAAGCGCTCTGCTACGCGGTGATCTTCCGTACTGATTTCAGCCAATGCCGCCTGCGACGCCGGGAAATGATACACAAACGCAGGCCTGTCGCGGCCAATGTGCGGTTCAACGCCGACGGTAAACAGCAGTTGCAACAGCGTGTCGCGATCTTCTTCAGTATCGGCAATATTGCTCAGATCGAGCTTGGCCGCTGCTTCACGCAATTGCGGTTTTTCTGCAGAGAGTGGGTCGATATCCAAATGGCGCAAAAATGCCTGCTGGTAGGACAGGGTCTCGGCGCTATCGCAATCCAGCACCTGCTGCAATAGATCGTCCACCTCATTCATCAGGCGATACATGTCGTAATGCAGTCGGTACCATTCCAGCATGGTAAATTCAGGATTGTGATACCGCCCGGCCTCTTCATTACGGAAACTGCGTCCCAACTGATAAATGGGGCCGCTACCGGCCGCCAGCAAGCGCTTCATGTGATATTCCGGGCTGGTCATCATGTATAGCGTCAGGCCATCTGCCGCCCCAGGCCCGACGAAGCGCGTCTGAAACGGAAACAGGTGAATATCGGTAACCGTCGCCTGGCTCATTGCAGGCGTTTCCACCTCCAATACGCCACGATCGGCAAAGAAACGCCGGATCTCAGCCAAGATCGCCGCGCGTTTCAACAAATTGGCGATGGGTGCACTCGGTTGCCAGCTTGCCGTTTCGCTCATGATAATTACTCCGAAATCAAACAGGGGATGCAGTCTACTCGTATCCTGCTATGCAAACAAATTCTTCACCACCGGACTTCCTCTTTTAAAATCATAAAAAACATAGTCACCATATAAACCACCGCGAATACGGTGAATTAGAGTTAAAGGGCTGCCAACCCCTTATTTTTACAGGAATGCCTCTCGCCCAGCAGTTAAAAGGCAAAACAATCGATCACATCAAATTTCTACTACTTAACTTTAGGTATAGTGATATCCCTACATTTGCCGGGAGTTATCTATCCTTAATGTTCAGCAATGTTCAGCCAAACGGCATGCTAAACAAACGATCACCCAAGAGCTTTATAAATATTAAGTATAGATATTTTCATTTTGTCGTTTTAACAAGACTACTGGAGGAATGCAGTGCAAACCTTTAACGCCGACCTCGCCATTATTGGCGCTGGGGGTGCCGGTTTACGGGCAGCTATCGCTGCTGCGGAAGCCAATCCCCAACTCAAAATCGCGCTGATATCTAAAGTTTACCCGATGCGCAGCCATACGGTAGCCGCCGAAGGGGGCTCCGCCGCTGTCACCCAAGCTCACGACAGCTATGACTATCACTTCCAGGACACCGTTGCCGGGGGCGACTGGTTGTGCGAGCAGGACGTGGTCGATCACTTCGTTCACAGTTGCCCGCGTGAAATGACCCAGCTTGAGCAGTGGGGTTGCCCGTGGAGCCGCAAACCGGACGGTTCGGTCAACGTGCGTCGTTTCGGCGGCATGAAGATCGAACGCACCTGGTTTGCCGCCGATAAAACCGGCTTCCATATGCTGCACACTCTGTTCCAAACCTCGCTGAAGTATCCGCAAATTCAACGTTTTGACGAGCACTTCGTGTTGGATATCCTGGTGGACGACGGCCAGGCTCGCGGTCTGATCGCCATGAACATGATGGAAGGCACCCGCGTGCAGATCCGCGCTAACGCGGTGATCATGGCAACCGGCGGGGCTGGCCGCGTTTACCGTTATAACACCAACGGCGGCATTGTCACCGGCGATGGTATGGGCATGGCGTTCCACCACGGTGTGCCGCTGCGCGATATGGAGTTTGTGCAGTATCACCCTACCGGTCTGCCGGGCTCTGGCATCCTGATGACCGAAGGCTGCCGCGGTGAAGGCGGTATTCTGGTCAATAAAGACGGGTACCGTTATCTGCAGGATTACGGCATGGGCCCGGAAACCCCGCTTGGCGAACCGAAGAACAAATATATGGAGCTGGGCCCGCGTGACAAAGTGTCCCAGGCTTTCTGGCACGAATGGCGTGCTGGCCGTACGGTTCCCACGCCGCGTGGTGACGTGGTGTATCTGGATCTGCGCCATCTGGGCGAGAAAAAACTGCTGGAACGCCTGCCGTTCATCTGCGAACTGGCAAAAGCCTATGTGGGCGTTGACCCGGTTAAAGATCCGATCCCGGTACGCCCAACCGCGCACTACACCATGGGCGGGATCGAGACCGATCAGAACTGCGAAACCCGCATTAAAGGGCTGTTCGCGGTAGGGGAATGTTCCTCCGTTGGCCTGCACGGTGCAAACCGCCTGGGCTCTAACTCGCTGGCAGAACTGGTGGTCTTTGGCCGCGTAGCCGGTGAACACGCCGCACGCCGTGCGCTGGAAAGTGGCCCGGCCAACGGCAGCGCGCTCGACGCGCAGGGGCGTGACGTGGAAACCCGTCTCAGCAACCTGATGAAGCAGGAAGGCAACGAGAACTGGGCGAAGATCCGCGACGAAATGGGCCTGTCGATGGAAGAAGGCTGCGGTATCTACCGCACGCCGGAACTGATGCAGAAAACCATCGATAAGCTGGCAGAGCTGAAAGAGCGCTTCAAGCGCGTCAAAATCACCGATACCACCAACGTGTTCAACACCGATCTGCTCTATACCATTGAACTGGGTTACGGGTTGGACGTTGCTGAATGTATGGCGCACTCCGCCTTCAACCGTAAAGAATCGCGCGGGGCGCACCAACGCTTAGACGAAGGCTGCACCGAGCGTGACGATGTGAACTTCCTGAAACATACGCTGGCGTTCCACAACCCGCAGGGGGCGCCTCGCCTGGAGTATAGCGACGTGAAAATCACCAAGCTGCCACCGGCCAAACGTGTTTACGGCGCCGAAGCCGATGCACAGGAGAAAAAGGATAAGGAGCAGGCGAATGGCTGAGATGAAAAACCTGAAAATCGAAGTGATGCGCTACAACCCGGAACGCGACGCCGAGCCGCATTTCGAGACTTACAGCGTGCCTTACGATGAGCAGACTTCGCTGCTGGATGCCCTGGGTTATATCAAAGATAACCTGGCACCCGATCTGTCCTACCGCTGGTCATGCCGTATGGCCATTTGCGGTTCATGCGGCATGATGGTCAACAGCGTGCCGAAGCTGGCCTGTAAAACCTTCCTGCGCGAATACACCGCCGGTATGAAGGTTGAAGCGCTGGGCAACTTCCCGATCGAACGCGATCTGGTGGTCGATATGACCCACTTTATCGAAAGCCTGGAAGCGATTAAGCCTTACATCATCGGCAACAATCGTAAACCGGAAGACGGCCCGAACGTGCAGACCCCGGCACAGATGGCGAAATACCATCAGTTCTCCGGCTGCATCAACTGTGGCCTGTGCTATGCCGCTTGCCCACAGTTCGGCCTAAACCCGGAATTTATCGGCCCGGCGGCGATCACGCTGGCACACCGTTACAACCTGGATAACCGCGATCACGGCAAGAAAGAACGCATGCCGCAGCTCAACGGCCAGAACGGTGTCTGGACCTGTACGTTTGTTGGCTACTGCTCTGAAGTCTGCCCGAAACACGTCGACCCGGCCGCTGCGATCCAGCAGGGCAAGGTAGAAAGTGCCAAAGACTTCATGATCGCAATGCTGAAACCGCAATAAGGGAGAGGAGACAGCAATGACAACACAACGTAAACCCTATGTGCGTACCATGACACCCACCTGGTGGCAGAAGCTCGGTTTTTACCGTTTCTACATGCTGCGTGAAGGTACATCGGTGCCTGCAACCTGGTTCAGCATCGTACTGATCTACGGCGTTTTTGCGCTGAAAGGCGGCCCTGAAAGCTGGGCCGGTTTTGTCGGCTTCCTGCAAAACCCGCTGGTGCTGCTGATTAATATCATCACCCTGCTGGCCGCGGTGCTGCACACCAAAACCTGGTTCGATCTGGCGCCTAAAGCCGCCAATATCGTGGTAAACAGCGAAAAAATGGGGCCAGAGCCGATCGTTAAGGCACTGTGGGCCGTGACGATTGCCGTCACGGTGATCATTCTCGCCGTCGCCTTAATCTAACCCGGAGGAAACATGATAAATCAAGCACCTAAACGCTCTGATGAGCCGGTTTTCTGGGGATTATTTGGTGCCGGTGGCATGTGGGGGGCGATCGTTGCTCCCGCTATCGTGCTGCTGGTCGGTATTATGCTGCCCCTTGGCCTGTTCCCCGGTGACGCATTAGGCTATGAGCGCGTACTGGCATTCTGCCAAAGCTGGATCGGCCGTCTGTTCCTGCTGTTGATGATCATTCTGCCGCTGTGGTGCGGGCTACACCGTATCCACCATGCCATGCATGACCTGAAAATCCATGTGCCTGCTGGCAAATGGGTGTTCTATGGCCTGGCAGCGATCCTGAGCGTCGTGGCACTGATCGGCGTTGTCACCTTGTAAATCCCCCGGCGGCCAGCCTCCGTTGGCCGCCATCCTCGCCCTATGGTATACATCGTTTATCTTCTACTGATAAACAGGTATTACCTATGCGTTTTTGGTCAAAACTTGGCGTGATGTTATCTGCCGTAATTTCCGTTGCTTGCAGCGTGACCCCACCGAAAGACATCAAGATAGTGGACAACTTCGACAGCCAACGCTACCTCGGTACCTGGTATGAAATCGCCAGGCTGGATCACCGCTTTGAACGTGGCCTGGAGCAGGTAACGGCCAATTACAGCCCGCGCGCAGACGGCGGCCTGAAAGTGGTTAACCGCGGATTTAATGCACAGAAACAGCAGTGGCAGGAGAGCGAAGGGAAAGCCTATTTTATCGGCTCGCCGCAGGTTGCCTCGTTGAAGGTGTCGTTTTTCGGCCCGTTCTATGGTGGCTATAACGTGATCGATCTGGATCCTGAATACCGCTACGCGCTGGTTGCCGGCCCGAACCGCGACTATCTGTGGATCCTGTCACGCACGCCAACGATCGACGCCGCCACACGCGACAGGTTAGTGCAAGTGGCCAAAGGCTATGGTTTTGATACCACAGCCCTGGTGTGGGTGAAACAGCCAACCGCTCAGTGACTGCTGAATTTCAGCCCTAAAATACCGGCGACGATCAAACATAAGCTGAGAATGCGCATGATATTGGTCGATTCGCCGAGTAGCACCATGCCCATTACCGCTGCCCCAACCGCACCGATCCCGGTCCACACCGCATAAGCGGTGCCAGCGGGCAGCGTTTTCATCGCATTAGCCAGCAAGATCATACTGACCACCATGGCAGCAACCGTAATGATGCTCGGAGTCAGACGGGTAAAACCATGGGTATATTTCAGGCCAATCGCCCACACGACCTCAAGCAGGCCAGCAAAAATCAAAATGATCCACGCCATGAACAGGCTCCAGAACTGATGGGGTCGTCCCCGGGCAACAAGATGCGCAGGTGGGTCGTCCCGCCTGGCTGGGTGAAGATAGAGATAATAACTAACGTTGCGCCGAAAGGCGACAATCGCTCTATAGGGCTGAAGGGTAAACCGGTAAAAAAGAAGAAAATCAGAGGAGCCACGCAAACCGTGGCTCCTCTAAACAGAAATTATTTTACGCGCGAAACGTATTCGCCAGAGCGGGTGTCAACTTTGATCACTTCGCCGATCTGCACGAACAATGGCACTTTCACTACTGCGCCGGTGCTCAGGGTCGCTGGCTTGCCGCCGGTACCTGCGGTATCACCTTTCAGACCTGGATCGGTGTCAGTCACCTCTGCTTCGATGAAATTTGGCGGCTGCACGGCGATCGGGCGGCCATCCCACAGGGTAACGATACATTCCGCATTATCCTGCAGCCATTTTGCTACGTCGGACACGGTTTTCTCTTCAACCTGATGCTGTTCAAACGTCTCAGGGTGCATGAAGTGGAAGAACTCACCGTCGTTGTACAGATAGTTCATGTTAGTATCTACAACGTCTGCGCCTTCACAGGAATCCGTAGATTTAAAGGTCTTCTCAACGCGAGTACCGGTCAGCAGACGACGCATTTTCACGCGTGCGAAAGCCTGGCCTTTGCCCGGTTTTACGAACTCACTGGCTTCGACAGCGTAAGGTTCGCCCTCGAACATGATTTTAAGACCCGGACGGAAATCGTTGCTAGAATAAGTCGCCATAATGGCCCTCTGAATATTTAAATTGGTAGCTTAGCCAAAAAATGGCACACATTGTAACCCAAAACGCGGCGGATAGAGAAGATTGGTTGCATCAACTCGCCGATGTTATTACCGATCCCGATGAACTACTGCATCTTTTATCACTGAATACCCACCCGGAACTGCCGCAGGGGAGCGATGCACGCCGTTTGTTTGCCCTGCGCGTGCCGCGCGCCTTTGCCGCGCGCATGCGGCCCGGCGATGCCAATGACCCACTGTTGCGCCAAGTGCTGACCGCCCGCGAAGAGTTTATCACGGCCCCCGGCTTCACCACCGATCCGCTGGATGAACAGCGCAGCGTGGTGCCGGGCCTGTTGCATAAATACCGCAACCGCGCCCTGCTGCTGGTGAAAGGCGGCTGTGCGGTTAATTGCCGCTACTGTTTCCGCCGCCATTTCCCGTATCAGGATAACCAGGGGAACAAGGCAAACTGGCGTCTGGCGCTGGAGTACATCCGCCAGCACCCAGAGCTGGATGAAATCATTTTCTCCGGTGGCGATCCACTGATGGCCAAAGATCACGAACTGGACTGGCTGATCGGGGAACTGGAAAACATCCCGCACCTGAAACGCCTGCGGATTCATACGCGCTTGCCGGTGGTGATCCCTGCCCGTATTACCGCTGAGCTCTGCCAACGGCTGTCGGCATCGCGCCTGCAGGTGCTGATGGTGACGCATATCAACCATGCCAACGAAATCGATCAGGAGCTGCGTGAAAGTATGGCACAGCTTCGCAGCGCAGGCGTTACCCTGCTGAATCAGAGCGTACTGCTGCGCGGCATCAATGACTGTGTCGACACGCTGGCCGCTCTGAGTAACGCGCTATTTGATGCCGGGATCCTGCCCTACTACCTGCACGTGTTGGACCGAGTCCAGGGCGCTGCCCACTTTATGGTTAGCGATGATGAAGCGCGCGTGATTATGAAGGGCCTGTTGAGCAAGGTTTCTGGCTATCTGGTGCCACGCCTGACGCGTGAAGTGGGCGGTGAGCCCAGCAAAACCCCGTTGGATCTGCGCCTAACGCAAGAGTGATCGCTTAGAGGAATGCCTCGGCATTCCTCTCGATTATGCACGACGCCGAGTGCGCATTATGGACACTTATACACCTGGCCGACCATTTTGCTGTCGAGCGGCGCAAGACTTGAGAGCAGGTTCTGGCTTGGGCTGCTCGCCCCATAAATCACGTTACCCCCCATGGCCGCAGCTTTGTTGCGCAGATCGTTGGCGGCACCGCGCATTGAGCTGCCTTCACCGCCGGTACCCGACAGCCAGTTACTTTGCGAACCGGTCACTTCGCCCATCAACTGGCATTCTGCAGCCGGTTTGGTGTCGGTGAATTGGACTTGCTGACCTGCGGCGGTCAGTTCATTGGAGCTGCTGCAACCTGCCAGCAGCAATGCCGCTGATAGACCCAGTAAGGCTTTAATCCGCATCTTGTTCCCCATATGATGTTGAGAATTAAGCAAAAGCTGATCAGTAAGGCTAAGTATACCCGACGGTGGGTATCGTTTTTAAGCATCCGTTGCCACTGATACCTGTTAAGCACCCTAAGCAACAACCGATAAGCCCTCAGTTTACACGCTAAATCAGCCCGGTCTGCAAAAATATCATCCCATACAGTGCGGCAGCGCTCGCAAAATCAAAACTCACATTAAACCGCAGGCCTCAGACAACCTCACACCCAATCGGCCTCCAACGTCCCTTTAGGTTCAGTTGCCCGTACTGGAGTGACCTGCAAGTGGTTCCCCAACAGTTGGAACACCGATACCGCCTGCGCCAGCACCACCGCCTGCTCTTCCACATTGGCCGCCGTCGTCGCCACCTGCTCCACCAGCGCCGCATTCTGCTGCGTCACCTGGTCCATCTGGGTGATGGCTACGCCAACCTGCATCACCCCTTTACTCTGTTCTTCAGAAGCACAGGTGATGTTTTCCATAATGGCTGTGACCTTATCCACCGAGCTGACAATATCCGCCATGGTATGGCCTGCTTTTTCCACCAGTTGCACGCCTTCTGCAACATCATTGGCAACCCCCGTCACCAAAGTGCTGATCTCCTTCGCCGACAAGGCACAGCGCTGTGCCAGATTGCGCACCTCCCCCGCCACCACGGCAAAGCCACGCCCCTGTTCACCGGCGCGTGCTGCTTCTACTGCGGCATTCAACGCCAGAATATTGGTCTGGAAGGCAATGCTGTCGATAACGTTGATGATATCGCCCACTTTCTGTGCGCTATTGCTGATCACGTGCATTTTGCTGACCACACTGCCCATGATTTCGCCCCCGTCACGGGCAACGTTGGCCGTCTGGTTAATCATGCTGGAAGCCTGATTAGCGTTATCCGCGTTCTGCTGCACCGTGGCTGTGATCTGTTCCATGCTGGCGGCGGTTTCAGTCAAAGCACTGGCCTGTTCCTCGGTGCGGCTGGAAAGATCGGTATTCCCCGCAGCGATCTCCTGCGTCCCCAGATTGATGGATTCGACACCATCACGCACCTGTTGGACGGTTTCTGTCAGCTCATGCTGCATTTTTTGCAAGCTGGCAAACAGTTGCCCGATTTCATTGGTATTTTTTACTTCAATCACCTCGCGCAGATCGCCACCGCCGATCTTCTGCAGATGTTCAGAGACCTGCCGGAGTGGCTGCACCAGGCGGCTACGGAAGCTGCGATGTACCCACAGGAACAGCCCGGCAATCGCCACCAGCGTGCCGGCCAATAAGCGGACAAACAACTGCTGGCTCTGCTGCGCACTGCTAAGCGCGGCCCGGTGATTCGCCTGAGTAGCCGCCATGTAGTCGGCGAACTGGCTGTCCAGATTTTGCCGCGCCTGACGTTTCTCGGCGCTTAACTGGTGTAAGGAACCGAGTAACCCGGCCACCGGTGTGGTTTCCAGCAGCGCGATTTCACGCTTTAACATGGTTTGCTGCCCCAGATAGGCTTTCTTCATCGCTTCACCCAGCTCAGGGTTAGCCAGGGTCAACCCAGGAATGGTCCAGAACAGATCAAAAGCACGATCGGCGGTGCTCAGCTCGTTACGCACCTCGGTCAGCCCCTGCTTCATATCAACCTGCTCAGCATTCACCATCAGTTCGAATGCCAGATTGTCGACCAGCGTCTGCGTCTGCAACAGTGCCTTCCAACTGCGGTTGAGGGCGGCCTCTTCTTCTGACAGCGTCCCCATCGTGCGGATATCCTGGCCATTCTGGTTGATAAAGTAGAAAGCGATGGTACTGGTTCCCATCGGCATCAACCCCAATAACACCAGGATCAGCATCAACCAAGTGGCTATTTTCATATTTTTCAGCATGCATCCTCTCCATTAACATCGATCGCAAAAAGAAACCGTCCTTTCATCGGTATGGTTAATATCGGTCTGGCTGAGCAAGTGTTTATGCCGAACAGAAAATAAACTCATCCTGATTAGCTAAATGAGAGGAATTGGGGATGTAGAGGGATAAAAAAACCCCGGCCATCTCTGGCCGGGGTTTTCAGCACACAAAAGTGTGGGGGAGGATTACATCATGCCGCCCATGCCACCCATGCCGCCCATACCTGCAGCGCCCATGTCAGCTTTATCTTCTTTCGGCAGATCGGTCACCATGCACTCGGTGGTGATCATCAGGCCAGCCACAGATGCCGCGTACTGCAGAGCAGAGCGGGTTACTTTGGTTGGATCCAGAATACCCATCGCGATCATGTCGCCGTATTCTTCGGTGTAGGCGTTGTAGCCGTAGCTGCCTTCGCCCGCTTTCACGTTGTTGGCGATTACAGAAGCTTCTTCACCGGCGTTGATCACGATCTGGCGCAGTGGAGACTCCATGGCACGCAGAGCCACTTTGATCCCCACGTTCTGGTCTTCGTTGTCGCCTTTCAGGTTAGCGATTTTACCCGCTACGCGGATCAGCGCTACGCCACCACCGGCAACCACGCCTTCTTCAACCGCAGCACGGGTCGCGTGCAGGGCATCTTCAACGCGGGCTTTCTTCTCTTTCATTTCAACTTCAGTGGCTGCGCCAACTTTGATAACGGCAACGCCGCCAGCCAGTTTAGCAACACGCTCCTGCAGTTTTTCACGATCGTAGTCAGAGGTCGCTTCTTCGATCTGCTGACGGATCTGAGTCACGCGGCCCTGAATGGTCTTCTCGTCACCCACGCCATCGATGATGATGGTGGTGTCTTTGTTGATCACAACGCGTTTTGCCTGGCCCAGATCTTCCAGGGTGGCTTTTTCCAGCTCCAGACCGATTTCTTCAGAGATCACGGTACCGGCAGTCAGGGTAGCGATATCCTGCAGCATGGCTTTACGACGATCGCCGAAGCCAGGTGCCTTAACCGCCGCCACTTTCACGATGCCACGCATGGTGTTGACCACCAGAGTTGCCAGCGCTTCGCCTTCAACGTCTTCAGCGATGATCAGCAGTGGTTTACCGGCTTTAGCAACGGCTTCCAGCACGGGCAGCATTTCACGGATGTTGGAAACTTTTTTGTCAGCCAGCAGGATGAACGGGCTTTCCAGTTCGATAGAACCGGTTTCTGGCTTGTTGATGAAGTAAGGAGACAGGTAGCCACGGTCAAACTGCATACCTTCAACCACGTCCAGCTCGTCTTGCAGGCCAGTGCCTTCTTCAACGGTGATTACGCCTTCTTTGCCCACTTTTTCCATGGCTTCTGCAATCAGTTTACCCACGGTGTCGTCGGAGTTTGCAGAGATGGTGCCTACCTGAGCAATGGCTTTGGAATCAGAGCAAGGTACGGACAGTTTTTTCAGTTCTTCAACCGCAGCGATAACGGCTTTATCGATACCGCGCTTCAGATCCATCGGGTTCATGCCGGCAGCGACGGCTTTCAGGCCTTCGGTGATGATGGATTGAGCCAGTACGGTGGCAGTGGTGGTGCCGTCGCCCGCAGCGTCGTTCGCTTTAGAGGCAACTTCTTTCACCATTTGTGCGCCCATGTTCTCGAATTTGTCTTCCAGTTCGATTTCACGAGCAACAGATACGCCATCTTTAGTGATGGAAGGCGCGCCGAAGGATTTATCCAGCACTACGTTGCGGCCTTTCGGGCCCAGGGTCACTTTTACTGCATCAGCAAGAATATTCACACCGCGGAGCATCTTCACGCGAGCATCATTGCCAAATTTTACGTCTTTAGCTGCCATTGGTATTTCCCTTCAACTCGTTCAGTTCAGAAAGATATAAAGCGTTATTTCGCTTCCACAATTGCCAGAATGTCGCTTTCGGACATGATCAACACTTCTTCATTGTCGATCTTCTCTGCTTTCACGCCGTAACCGTCGTTGAAAATTACGATATCACCTACTTTCACATCCAGCGGCTGAATGCTGCCACTTTCCAGAACACGTCCTTTACCTACTGCTACAACTTCACCACGAGTGGATTTACCCGCTGCAGAGCCAGTCAGAACGATGCCGCCAGCAGATTTTGATTCAACTTCTTTGCGCTTGACGATAACGCGGTCATGCAATGGACGAATACTCATTGAACGCTCTCCTGTAAGAAGGTCTCTATCAGATTTAGGGTTGTTCACCGGTTATCATACCGGCCTCGTGGGATTTGAAATGGGGGCGTTCCATCCCTCTTCAAGGGGCAAGATCAAAAAAATTTTTGTTTTGATGGAGGAGATTGCTGGTGCTGCTAGCAAAAACGCGGCCAAGATGGCCGCGCTTAGGGAATTCACTCAGCGATCGTGAGGTTTGTCGCGATCGTCCGGTTGGTGATCCAGCGTCCGGCGCTCGTCATCTTTACGCTGGAATTCACCGTCAAAGGTGTTGCCATTGGCAGCACCTCCGCCCTGGTTCCACCTTGCGGAACGATAGACAGAAAGATGCGGCATCAGCTTCAACGTCAGGGATTTCTGCACCGGCGGCAGCAACAGCAGCAAGCCGAGGAAATCGGTGAAGAACCCCGGCACCAGCAGCAAAAATCCGGCCAGCACCAGAGAAACGCTTTTCACCATCTCTGCCGCCGGGCTTTCACCCGCTGCCAGCTTTTGCTGCATCTGAATGAAAGTTTTCATTCCCTGATTACGCACCAGAGAAACCCCTACGCAAGAGGTAAACACCACCAGCAGCAGCGTGACGGCCACGCCAAGCACGGAAGCCACTTTGATAAATAACGATATCTCTATGTAGGCAAACAGAAATATCAACAGTAACGGTAACAAGCGCACCGGGTTCTCCTATCAGTAGAGTCGGCATACCCACCCGGTGGTGCATACGCGCAATCATGGAGCCTGCAACAGGCTAACCCTTCTAGAATGGGGCCTGCCGCGCGTTATTTCAACCAGCCAGATTTTTTTTACTAAAGTTATTAAGCGTGAAACAGATCACAGAATGCAAAAGCTCTGGTTTTCTGAAACACCAGATAGTGATCTGCGTTCATTCATTTATTACCAAGCAGCATATGATCTGGGTAGCAACAATCGATGCGGTCAATACTTCCGCACTTGAAGCTCTCGGCAACATAATTTCGTTATCAAGCAAATAATTAATTCGGCAGCAACATAGAGAAGGTTCTCATGTCAAACAACATTCGTATCGAAGAAGACCTGTTAGGAACACGTGAAGTCCCCGCAGAAGCCTACTATGGTGTTCATACTCTGCGTGCGATTGAAAACTTCTACATCAGTAACAGTAAAATCAGCGACGTTCCTGAGTTTGTACGCGGCATGGTAATGGTAAAAAAAGCCGCGGCAATGGCCAATAAAGAGCTGAAAACCATTCCACGCAAAATCGCCGATACCATCATCCAGGCCTGTGATGAAGTGCTGGACAAAGGCAAATGCATGGACCAATTCCCGGTGGATGTGTTTCAGGGCGGTGCTGGCACCTCGCTGAACATGAACACCAACGAAGTGCTGGCGAATATCGGCCTGGAGTTGATGGGCCACCAGAAGGGTGAATATCAATACCTGAACCCGAACGATCACCTCAACAAATGCCAATCCACCAACGATGCCTACCCTACCGGCTTCCGTATTGCGGTATACGCATCCAATCAGAAACTGATCGACGCCATCAACCAACTGCGTGAAGGCTTTGACCGCAAATCTAAAGAGTTCGAAACCATCCTGAAAATGGGCCGTACCCAGTTGCAGGACGCGGTGCCAATGACCTTGGGCCAGGAATTCCGTGCGTTCAGCGTGCTGTTGAATGAAGAAACCCGCAACCTGCACCGCACTGCGGAATTGCTGCTGGAAGTCAACCTGGGTGCTACGGCGATCGGTACTGCGCTGAACACCCCGGAAGGCTACCAGCAACTGGCCGTGCAGAAACTGGCGGAAGTCAGTAACCTGCCGGTGGTTCCTGCCGAAGACCTGATCGAAGCCACCTCCGACTGCGGTGCTTACGTGATGGTGCACAGCGCGCTGAAACGCCTGGCAGTGAAGCTTTCCAAGATCTGTAACGACCTGCGCCTGCTGTCTTCCGGCCCACGCGCTGGCCTGAATGAAATCAACCTGCCAGAACTGCAGGCCGGTTCCTCTATCATGCCAGCCAAAGTGAACCCGGTGATCCCAGAAGTGGTGAATCAGGTTTGCTTTAAGGTGATCGGTAACGATACTTGCGTTACCATGGCGGCCGAAGCGGGCCAGTTGCAGTTGAACGTGATGGAACCGGTGATCGGCCAGGCCATGTTTGAGTCAATCCACATCCTGACCAACGCCTGTTACAACCTGCTGGAAAAATGCATTAACGGTATTACCGCGAATAAAGAAGTGTGTGAGCACTACGTGTTCAACTCTATCGGTATCGTGACCTATCTGAACCCATTCATTGGCCACCATAACGGTGACATTGTCGGCAAGATTTGTGCTGAAACCGGTAAGAGCGTGCGTGAAGTGGTGCTGGAGCGCGGGCTACTGACCGAAGCTGAGCTGGATGATATTTTCTCTGTGCAGAACCTGATGCACCCAGCCTATAAAGCGAAACGTTATACAGATGAAAATGAACAATAATAGATACATCCGGTAGCCTGAAAGGCACGCTAATCCTTTGGATAGCGTGCCTTTTTTCTTTCCGGCTTCCACAAATTATTAACTTTCTGTTTTCATATACCCAAAGTATTTGGTGTTGCAGGTAGGCGGCAACTGAATGAATCCCCAGGAGCTTACATAAGTAAGTGACTGGGGTGAGAGAAGGCAGCCAACACCCCTGCGACTTCAAATACGAAGGGAATAAATTCTTCACTTTAAGGGGTAAACACTATGTTAGTCGTGGAGTTAGTGATCGTTCTGCTGGCCATCTTCCTGGGAGCCAGGCTAGGCGGCATCGGCATCGGCTTTGCAGGGGGCCTTGGGGTGCTGGTGCTGGCGATGATTGGCGTCAAACCAGGCAGCATTCCTTTCGACGTTATTTCAATCATCATGGCGGTGATCGCCGCTATCGCCGCCATGCAGGTGGCTGGCGGGATGGATTATCTGGTGCAGCAAACCGAAAAACTGCTGCGCAAGAACCCAAAATACATCACCATTCTGGCACCGATCGTCACCTATTTTCTGACCATCTTTGCCGGCACCGGTAATATCTCCCTCTCCGCACTGCCGGTGATTGCCGAAGTGGCCAAAGAGCAGGGCATCAAGCCTTGCCGCCCACTGTCTACCGCCGTGGTTTCCGCGCAGATCGCCATTACCGCCTCGCCTATCTCCGCCGCAGTGGTTTACATGTCTTCGGTGATGGAAGGCCACGGCGTGAGCTATCTGCACATGTTGATGGTGGTCATTCCTTCCACCTTCCTCGCGGTGCTGCTGATGTCACTGCTGGTTACCTGGCTGTTTGACTCCAAGCTGTCTGACGATCCGGTCTATCAAAAACGCTTCGAAGAAGGCCTAATCACCCTGCGCGGTGACCAGGTTATGGAGATCAAACCACGGGCCAAAATGTCGGTACTGCTGTTCCTGGCGGGCGTACTGTGCGTGGTGGCTTATGCCATCATCAACAGCCCAAGCATGGGCCTGGTGGCAACACCGCTGATGAACACCACTAACGCCATTCTGATCATCATGCTGAGCGTGGCCACCCTGACCACCATTCTGTGCCGCGTCGACACCGATCTGGTGCTGAATTCCAGCACCTTCAAAGCCGGGATGAGCGCCTGTATCTGTATTCTGGGCGTCGCCTGGCTGGGTGATACCTTCGTGCAGGCCAACCTCGACTGGATCAAAGAGACTGCGGGTACCGTCATCCAGTCACACCCTTGGCTGCTGGCAGTGATCTTCTTCTTCTGCTCTGCGCTGCTGTACTCTCAGGCGGCAACCGCCAAGGCGCTGATGCCAATGGCGCTGGCGCTGAACGTCACGCCGCTGACCGCCATCGCCTCCTTCGCTGCCGTTTCCGGCCTGTTTATTCTGCCAACCTACCCAACGCTGGTGGCTGCAGTACAGATGGACGATACCGGCACTACGCGCATCGGGCGCTTTGTGTTTAACCATCCGTTCTTCATTCCCGGCACCCTAGGCGTGGTGTTCGCGGTGGTGTTCGGCTTCCTGATTGGCAGCGTTATTCTGTAATCCTCAGGCGGGGCTGCGGCCCCGCTTCTCCCCACTCATTTCCCCGTTGGTGATAAACTCGCCTTCTAGCCAGGCTGGCTTCAGGGTATAGTGCCCTGTTGATAATCTGGTTGAGAGGGGCTGAAGATGTCCGATTGCGAAGCTATCGTCATACTCTGTACCACACCCGATGAAGCGACCGCGCAAGACCTGGCGGCACGCGTGCTGGGGGAGAAACTGGCGGCCTGTGCCACGCTGCTGCCCGGCGCATCCTCGCTATACTACTGGGAAGGGAAACTGGAACAGGAATATGAGGTACAGATGCTGTTCAAAAGCGATCGTCAGCATCAGCAAGCCTTGCTCGCCTACCTGAAACAACATCACCCGTATCAAACGCCCGAGTTGTTGGTGTTGCCGGTGATGGCTGGAGATAAAGATTACCTGTCATGGATCAACGCCTCATTAAGCTGATATTGCTGCTCTGCAGCCTGTTTTTCCTGCCGCAACCAGTTCAGGCCTCGCTGTTCGGCCAAAGCGGCGGTAACCCGTTCGTGCCTGTCGATCAGGCGTTCACCTTCGATTTTAAACAGCAAGACGACCAGTTGACCCTGAACTGGCAGATCCGGCCAGGTTATTACCTGTATCGCCAGCAAATCAAACTGGTTCCGCAACAGGCAACGCTCGGCCAGTTTGAGCTGCCTGCCGGGTTGGCGCACAAAGACGAGTTCTTTGGCGAGACGGCGATTTTCAAGCAGCAACTGACGCTGAATATCCCACTGCTGCAGGCAGACGCCAGCGGGAGCCTGAGCGTGACGTATCAAGGCTGTGCCGCTGCCGGTTTCTGTTACCCGCCAGAAACCCGCGTGATCCCACTCAGCGCCGTGGCTGCGGCCACGCAAGCCGCCACTCCGGCCGAAACGGTGCCAGCCAGCCTGCCGTTCTCACCGTTGTGGGCCTTGCTGCTGGGGATCGGCATTGCTTTCACCCCTTGCGTATTGCCGATGTATCCGCTGATTTCAGGCATCATTCTCGGCCGTGAACGGCCACATCGCAGCGGGCGGATCCTGGTGCTGGCGGTGGTGTATGTGCAGGGAATGGCGCTCACCTATACCTTGCTTGGCCTGGTGGTGGCCGCCGCCGGGCTGCAGTTCCAGGCCGCGCTGCAACACCCTTACGTGCTGATCGGGCTGTCGTTACTGTTTGTTGCCCTGGCTTTCTCCATGTTCGGCTGCTATTCCCTGCAACTGCCCTCCTCGCTGCAAACGCGGCTGGCAAACTGGAGCAACACCCAGCAAGGCGGATCGCTGGCAGGCGTGTTCGCGATGGGCGCATTGGCCGGGCTGATCTGTTCCCCCTGCACCACCGCCCCGCTCAGCGCGATCCTGCTGTACATCGCCCAAAGCGGCAATATGTGGGCCGGTGGCGGCACGCTATATCTTTATGCTTTGGGCATGGGCCTGCCGTTGGTGCTCGTCACGCTGTTCGGTAACCGTCTATTGCCACGCAGCGGCCCCTGGATGCAATACGTCAAAGAGGCCTTTGGCTTTGTGATCCTGGCCCTGCCGGTGTTCCTGCTTGAACGGGTGGTGGGTGATGTTTGGGGGCTACGCCTGTGGAGCCTGCTCGGCGTCGCGTTCTTTGGCTGGGCGTTCGTGCTGAGCCTGAAGTCGTCCCGCGGTTGGGCACGCATCATGCAGCTAGTGTTACTGGTTGTGCTGGTGATCGCCGCTCGTCCATTGCAGGACTGGGCATTTGGCAGTTCCACCGCCGCGCAGCAGGCCGATCGGCCACACCAGATCTTCACCCGTATCAATAATGTTGAGCAACTTAACCTGGCGCTGCGGCAAGCACAGGGAAAACCCGTTATGCTGGATCTGTATGCAGACTGGTGCGTTGCCTGCAAAGAGTTTGAAAAATACACCTTCAACGATCCCACGGTGCAATCGCAATTGGCCAGCATGGTGCTGTTACAGGCCGACGTGACCGCCAATAATGCCGAGCAGGTGGCGTTACTCAAACATTTACAGGTTCTGGGCCTGCCCACCATCCTGTTTTTTAGCCAGACAGGTGAGGAGCTACCGGCTGCCCGCGTGACCGGTTTTATGAATGCATCGGCGTTCAGCGCACACTTGCGGCAGATCGTGAGCCAACCGTAATTGCTGTCGCGCAGACGACGGATATATTCAGGTTAAGAACATTTTTGGGAGGGAGCATAGATGCAACGTGAACAGGTTCTCGATACCGCGCTGGAGCTGTTGGAAAAGCAAGGCCTGGCGACCACCACCTTGGAAATGCTGACAGAGAAGTTAGGTGTACAACTCAGCGATATGAAACCGTTCTGGCCGGATCGTGAAGCGCTGCTGTATGACTGCCTGCGTTATCACAGCCAACAGATAGATACCTGGCGCCGCCAGTTGCTGCTTGATGAAACACGCAGCCCACAGCAAAAGCTGTTGGCGCGCTATGACGTGCTGGCCGAGCATGTACGCAATGAACGCTACCCGGGCTGTTTGTTTATTGCTGCCTGCAGTTTCTTTCCGGCCCCTGACCACCCGATTCACCAATTGGCAGAACAACAGAAACAGACCTCGCTGGATTTCACCCGCGACCTGCTGCGCGAAATGGAAACGGACGACGCTGATGCCGTGGCACAGCAGATGGAGCTGGTGCAGGAAGGCTGTTTAAGCAAGCTGCTGATAAAAAGGCAGTTACAGGATGTCTCCGTTGCCAAGCGGTTAGCAGAAGATATTTTGAAAATTGCTCAGTGCCGCAAGTATGGCGCACTGAGTTAAGGCAGTGGCATGCGCCTGTTTTGATCGCAGAGGCTGAATTCCACACGTTTTGACTGAAAAGCCAGCAATTAACGCTGTTTTCGTATTTTTTGCCACAAAGCCGTTGACGCCGCACGGCCAATACGGTTTAATGCGCCCCGTTGCCCGGATAGCTCAGTCGGTAGAGCAGGGGATTGAAAATCCCCGTGTCCTTGGTTCGATTCCGAGTCCGGGCACCATCATTTCGAACCCTCGCTTATGCGGGGGTTTTTGCTTTATAGCTCAATAACTTGTTGGTTTATCAGTGATTATCCCTTTTCTCCCGCTACCGGCCCCGCTTCCCGGTGGTACAGAATGGTGGTACATTCATGAGCACTATGATACAGCCAACCAAGAACAAACACGGAGTGTACATCCTCCGTATGGCGGTTCCGTCTGAGCTACGAATAACACTCGGTAAGAGTGAGATTAAGCGTTCCCTCAAAACCAAAGAGCTTGCAGCAGCCAAAATCAATGCACCCGCTGTAATGGCTGAAATGCAGGCGATACTTCAGCAAGCCCGTAGAACCATTCTGGCAGAGCAATCCATTACTAGTGATGATATCGAATTAGTTGCATCGGTCTGGTCAACTAAAATCCTCCCACAGGCCGACCTAATCGAAGAACGTTATCTGTATCTCTACCCTTACGGCCTTGACCTAAACCCAGAAAGTACACAAATCAAGCGTTATCTTAACGAACGTGAACAGCACTCCAAGCAATGGCAAGACAAGTGGAATCTGGACCTCATGCAACTTGTTCAAAGAGAGATAGCTGAAGCCCTTGAGTGGACCCCGATTGAACTTACCCATGGATGGCGTAACGAACTGGCATGGCGGCTTGCTGATAGGCGTAATCAGGCTGCCGAAATGCTCATACTGAATATTTTACCTAAATATTCGACTACTGTTAAGCAACCAGTACAGCCTTCCAGTATCACTTTTTCCGATCTTTTCATTAAATATCAAGATCATGTTCGTTATGCAGAGCCAGCACGAGCAGAGAAACGCATTACCGAATACTCGACAGCAGCCAGTCGTTTCATTGAGTTCATCGGAGCCAAACCGATAGACACCATTACCGTAAAAGATATGGCTGACTTTCGTATTTTGATGGAACAACAGCCCTTTCGCCCGAGTAAAGATATAAAACAGCGTCCCCTTACAGAGCAGGCAAAAGTTGAAGGGAAGAAAATTAGCCCGGAGAGGGTTCGAAACCTGCTGATGGCACTGTCAGCAATATTCACCATCGCAGTCGAAAATCAGTGGATTACCAGTAATCCCGTTCGTGAGTTACCAAAGCGTAAAAGGCAGCGAACAAACAGTGATGATAAACCTTTTACCAAGTCGGAAATCAGCCAGATATTTAGTACCCCTCTCTTCCAAGGGGAAGCATCACCGCATGGCGCGATGGCCTACTGGATACCAATAATTCTCTACTACACCGGTGCCCGTGTTGAAGAGATCGCCCAGCTTTATAAAAAAAATATCGTGATAGAAAATGGCTTGCACTGCCTAAAAATTCAGATGAAAGATGACCAATCAGTTAAAAATGGTCTGTCCCGCTTAGTTCCACTATGCGATCATTTAATCGAACTAGGCTTTCTGGATTATGCCAACAGCCGCGAGCACCAGCTTTTTACCGAAGAAAAGAACCCCGCTGGAAAATACTCTTACAACTTCCTCCGCTGGTTTGGTCATTACATCCGTAAACACGGTGTAACACGCAAAGAAATTAGTCCTACACACAGCTTCAGACATACCTTCGCCAGCTACTGCCGTGATAATGGCACCAGAGAAGATATGCAGAACAGCATTCTAGGGCATTCCCTGACAAGCGTCAGCCGCAGTTATGGAATCTACAGCGTTGAGAGCAAGAAAACCGAGATCGAGAAAATCCCACGGTTAGACCTGCAACGGCTAGACATCTGGACTCGGAGGGCTAACTGATGGCTAGGGATCAACTCAATCTTGAACACGCCTTTAGAGATGGAAAGATCAGCATCCGCTGGCTATATGGGTGTATACCGGGAAGGACCCACCGCCCTCAACAATGGTTCGACAGGTTGCTGAAACAGGCACAAAGTGCTCCTGAAGAAGTGAAAACGCTGTGTAGGCCCAAGTTTTTTGAGAGTATGAGGGCATTCGACGGGAAACTAACACCAGCCGAAGCACTAACACTACTGACATTCAATGCTAATCACGCAAGATATACACAATTAATCAATGAGATAGAGAGAGTCACTGGCGTTAAGCTACCGATAGAGCCACACAAATCAAAGTTTGAGGCAATATTTGGTTTACGACTTGAAGAACTGCTTCAGGAACTCTATAGCACTAGTGGGTATGAATTGCGTGAACAGAAAAAGATAGGACCATACTATGTTGATTTTTATGTGGAAATACATATTGATGGGACACCTAAGTATGTCATTGAGTTTGATGAAGAGGCTCACGACAAGAAAAAGCATTATTTGGCTAATGACCCGATCAGAAACCGATGGTTTAGAGATAAACGCCCCGATATCACCTTCATTCGGGTGAAGCACGCAGAGTCTGAAACATGGTTAGATACTGTTAGCCGGACTGGAGCATTTATCAGCATGGAGAAATTCTACGCCCATTGCATTCTGTCCGCCGCTGAGTGTCCAAAGAACCAAAAGCTGAGGATTACCAGCCAGTCAGCCCAAGCTGCTTATGACATAGAACAAAACCCATACGCTTTTCTTCTGAACGACCCTAAACATAGGCTTAAGGAGCTAAGGAACATATTGAAACGACTTAACGTTCCCTATGATGGAGTGCGAGTGATAAACCTGAGTAAAGCCACTCTCAGGCGGCGATAACGTCTCCGCGTTGGCTGGGGGAACTGGCGTAGGCCCGTTTTCCCTATTACTTAGCGACTTTTAGCCAATCCCAACGTTTCTACACAAATAATATCTGGAACAACACCCTTATATATAGAGCGGGGGGGTATACATACTATACTACCCCCTTTCCTTACTCTTCATAGTAACTTATAGGTAATAACCATGATGGCTTCAACCAAATTGACGATCAGCAAGCCTTCGAAAAATTGCACGCTGCTGCCAGTATTCCATCATGGAAAAATAGCGCCATCTCAATAAAAATAAAGCCCACAGGTATAAGAATCGTGCATACAACCCATAGGAGCATTGCAATGTACGATTCAATCAGACTCAAAGAAGAGAAAATTATCCAAAAAGCACAGGAAATTGTAGCTAACAGGCTCTATCGTCCTGAAAAACTATCAACTCTGCAAGCTGTCCGTGAGTATCTATCTCTAAAGCTGGCATTACGAGAACAAGAGACATTCGCCGCTGTGTTTCTTGATAGCCAGTTGCAGGTTATCAGCTACGAAGAACTGTTCCACGGCACCATCAACGAAACCAGTGTGTACCCCCGAGAGATAGCCAAAGCGGCCCTGAAGCATAACGCTGCAAAGGTCATTCTGAGCCACAACCACCCCTCAGGCGTTCCTGAACCATCACTGGCAGACAGGAACGTCACAGAACGCTCTGTAAAGGCTCTGGAGCTGCTCGACATCCAAGTGCTAGACCACCTCGTCATCGGCGGGAACTCGTCTGTATCGTTCGCTGAGAGAGGCTGGCTATGATCTGGGGTATCATCCTCGAAGCACTGCTGGCGGCTCTAACCGCTTTTGCCACCGTCATAGTGCAGGCAATGGTAGCTCGTTACTCACCACAGGCGGATTATTAAGCCACTTCATCGACCGCCACCAGCGGTATTCTCACCAGATTGCCCCCTACCATCAAGCGTGCCCTAAACGACTGCCAGAACAACCACGGTCGAATGCCTATCTTACCCCTGCCACAGGGTCGATTAAGTATTTCGGCAGGCTTCTGCAGCCTAGCACGCCCTATTGGTAGGGGTAAGGAAAACATATGGCCATTGTTGGATATGCCCGTGTATCAACTACCGGGCAAAGCCTTGATGCTCAACTGGTAGCACTCAAGGACTGTGACAAGATTTTTCAGGAAAAGATCAGCGGGGCCAAGGATTGCCGCTCAGAACTTCAGGCATTGCTGGAGTTCGTTCGTGAAGGCGACACGGTTCAAGTCACCAAATTAGACCGCTTAGCTCGTAATACCCGCCATCTTCTGGAAATATCGGAATACTTGCAGCAAAAAGATGTAACCCTGCAAATCCTGAATATTGGGATAGACACAGGAACCGCAACCGGCAAGCTCATGCTCACCATGATTGGTGCCATAGCGACGTTCGAACGTGAATTAATGCTGGAACGGCAGGCTGAAGGTATTGCATTAGCCAAACTCAAGGGGAAATACAAGGGCCGAAAGGCAACAGCACAGGAGAAATCACAGGAGGTTATTCAATTATTGGAGCAAGGATTAACTAAACCACAAATATCCCGCCAGCTTGGTATCGGGATAACAAGTATTTACCGTATTGTTAGATATAAAAACGCAGAGATTAACAAATACTGAGGTTGGCGACCATTGCCATCCATGAGGAAATTAATATGCTATCAAGGACACATTTAGCTTTACTACTTCTCCTAAGCTTTAATATAAATGCAGCGAGTTTTGATTGCTCCAGAGCCGCTTATGACATAGAAAGACTTATTTGCTCCACTCCGGCAACTCAAAAAGCGGATAGTGATCTCGACAAGGTTTATAAAAATGCCCTCAAGCTCAAAGGCGATGAAATCAAACAGAATCAAAGGGAATGGATAAAACAAAGGAATGAAATACGTAATGCCAAGGAGTTATTAGATAGTTATAATAGTCGCATTGACTACCTAAACAAAATCATACAAGGTATTCCTGCTGATCCTATGGCACAATCAACACCAACGTCAAAAATGAAAAAAAGGAATGAATTCATTGAATTATACAATCAGTTCATGGATGACCCAGAAGACACCATCGATAATTGTGTAGTCGATGGATGCAAAGTAACAATAAATAGAATATCGGATTTCATGAAACATTATCATGATAAATATTATGAGTCATCCCCTGACTATTTTGAAAAGCTTGAAATTAAGAAAGGAGAGTTATCCAAGCGAATAGAAAATCTGATATCAATAAAGAATGACCAAGATAGAATCAAGTCAATAAGAGTTAAATGCCGCAATAAAATCAATGAGTTAATAAAAGAAGATGAAAGCACAGTATTATTCTGCTCACAAGATCTATTAGATAACTTTGAAGAAGGCAAGGCTATAGAACTCTACCAATCATATTCAAAAAACAGGAAGCCATCTGATACCTTCCAAAGTAAGTTTACTGATTACTATAACAATATGATTAAATTTTCTTTAAAGCGATTGGACTACGCTATTAGTGAGGATGACAAAAAACTGTCTGCAATCAAAAATTTCTTCCCACAAAAAAGAGAGTTCTACATTACGGATAAGACTAAAGATGGTTATCAGGGAGTTATGTTTAACAATGAGACCGCAAGGAGTTCTTGCTTCTTATTAACCGGTTATCCATTCAATATTGAAAAGAAAGGAAGATATTCAATTAGGGCATACATCCTACAAGAAACTATAGAGTATATAAATAGACAGGGTGATATTGAAAAGTGCAACCTATCAGTATTTTCCCCAAATACACCAGAGTATGATGAGGACTTCAAAAAGACTGATATTTATAAGGAGTATGAAGACATACAAAAAGTTATATCATCAAAAAGCGACATTTATAGTAAAGCAAGCACTGCTATAAACGAGAGGTCTCTAGATAAATCCCGGACTGCATACCAGGAGATACAAAAATGGATTCAGACAGAAAAGTAGCAACGTTGATTCTATCTGTTGCTGATAGTACAAAACAGTGGTACATTCCGTTCTTGAAGCGACCATACAACTGATTAACTATCAGCAAGTTATCGAAAGTGGTACCGTGTCCTTGGTTCGATTCCGAGTCCGGGCACCACTCATTTATAAACGGACGCCCACGGGCGTCCGTTTTGCGTTGTGTATCCCGTTGATTCCTCTAACCGCTATCCTCCGAACTCAACCCGCTGTTACCCATATCAAACCCTGTCGTAAGTTCATGTGGTTCGGTAATTGCTATAGTGTTTATCGAGGCGAAAGTGCGACGAAAACCAGACTGGAAGTGAAGTCATAGCAGCTTTCCCCGCAGTTTATCAGTGTGCCATATTAAAGTACTGAGAGGACGTTCAGACATAGTTCTGCTGTTTCAGATGGCGGACCAGGATTTTACCTTCTGGCGTAAAGGTGGTGCCGAATGACACCCGCCCTACCCCTTTCAGTTCGGCTTCCAGCGCATACTCCAGTTCCCCTGGCATCCTCTGCGGCAGCAGCGCAATACTGACACCCGCAATACGCGGCTCATATTTCATCAGCACGTGCTGCAAGGTCGCCATCAGGCTATGGGCCGAACCGGGCATCCCTTGCAGGATTTCACTCATGTCCGGCAACCCATAATCCGGCAGGTGGGCCAATTGGCCCGCCCGGCTGTTGAGGATGCGTTGCAAATTATCCAGCACCGACAAAATGCGTTGGTCATCCTCGTTAACCTGCTGCAATGGCAATCCACCGCTAAAGTTCTGCGTCAATATCTCATACAGCGAGGGGGTTTTGGGATGAGGCATACGTCAGTCCTTTTTAACCGGTTGCAACACCAGGCGGTTATTATTCAGCTCAATCTTGCGCGGTTTATCCGGGTCAAGCTCATCACGCTTCATCACCACACGCCAGGTGTTCTGTTCAATCTCCGGGGCCAGGAACAACGCCACTACCGCCACATACTGTGCCTCTTTTTCCATTGGCATCTCCAGCGAGTAAGCCCCTTCCGGTGGCAGGCGTATGTCACGCGTAGCCAACAGGTCGGCCTTGATTTCCTGACTGTCGGCGGCCGACAACGCACGGTAATCCGCCGTATCAAACGCCTTGCGGTCTTTGAGCTGATAGACACGCACCACGGTAGAAAGCGGCACACCGTTCGGGTTGTTATTACTGGCGCTGCGTGCCGTAAAATCCAGGTATAACGTGTTGACCTGCTTGTAGAAAATCGCTTTGGTGGCTGACACCGTGCCATCGGTCACGGACTGTGTCAGGCCACATCCTGCCAACATGCCGCTCAGGGCAATCAGCGGCAGGAAAAGTTTAAAACGAGTAATTGCCATTGGCAGCCTCTCGATGTTGTGGATTAGCGGTTAAACCTTGATAACGGCCCAGGCTGACGGTCACCGTCTGCGGGGTGCGCGCGGAAGCCGCCAGCGGAATGCCGGGCAGCACGGCAGTGCGCCCCAGTTGCACCGTGCCCGCCTCAGGGGAACTGCGCAACTGCGCGACGGGCAACAGGTGCCGCGGTAACGTCAGTTGCAGCCGGGCATGGCAACGCGCGCCCAGATACACGTGCAGCAGAGTAAGCAGGTCGCTGTGCAGTTGCCCCCCCGGTAACCAGCCTTGCGCTTCCTGCGGATCTTCGGTGGTCAACGTCAGCAACACCTGGCTGTTGACGTCCACGCTCTGGCTGCCCAATACCGGGCGCCGTTGCAGGCTGACCGGGTGCTGGCTGCTGAGCGTCACTGGGCTGGCCAGGTTAATCGTCAACTTGTCGTGCGGCGTCACTTTGGCCTGGGTGCGCGGGGCCAACAGGCTGACCAGCGTCATAATGCCTTCGGCGGTACGGGTCGGCAAACGCAGCGTGCCGAGCAGCGCCAGAAAGCGCGACGCTGGGGCACCAATCTGCTTTTCCGTGCCTGGAATACCCAGGCCCACCAGCCCCAGCAGATACTGCGAGGTCTCATCCGTTCCCCCCGGCTGAAAGGTGGCCGGGTAGGAGTATTTACGCCAGATGCGGTAAAACTGAGTGGTCAGGCGGTGGTTGAAGATGTCCAGAAAGTCGGTAACCGCCTCGGTTCCTTCACGCTGCTGAGCAATATCATCGATATAGCGCGTCGGTAACGGCGATTCCACGCCGTAGAGCCCGAGAAAGGTAGTACGCACCGTAGGCGGCCGCTCCGGGTGTTCGCTGTCGGTTTCCAGCGCCTTCAGTTCGCTGACCGGGAACCCCATCCCCGGATTGGGCCGAAAACGCACCGCCTCATGCAGCAGATGATGATTGCGGCCCAGGCCCGGCGAACCGGGCGTCGCCTGCTCGACCAACTGACAGAAGCGATAGAAATTGATTTTAGAGATATGAGGCGCCAGTTGCGCTATCAGCCGGGGATGCGCTGGCTGTGATTTTCGTTCCATCGTAAGCATTTTCCACTGGGCTGAAGAATAAGGGTCAACTGATTAAACAGGTGAATATCGGCGTACAGGGCAAAGAAGCGGTTAAGCATTTCGCCAAACAGATTGATATCCCCTTCACCGCTGAAGCCGTCGCTGTTGAGCGTCACCTCAATATCCGTACCACGCAGTAAAAAGCCCTGTTCAAAGCGCTGTATCAGATGCTGTTTCACCTCCACAATCGCTTCCAGCTTGCGGCGGGTCATCTCGTTATCCAGCCAGTCATACAACGCAAGCGTACCGCGCAGCACTTCGGCACTGGCCATCATGCTGAGGAAGTTCGACCCCAGGTGGCTCATCACTCGCCAGTGAAAGCGGTCTTCGGCTGGCGGATAGCATGGCAACGTCGGCGGACACAGGTTCTGCACGCGCAGCGGGATTTGCAGCGACTGCTCGCAACGGTTGATCAGCGTGCTGCGCAGCGCCTTGCGCGGCAATTGGCCGTTGGTGCCGGTAATTTGCAACGAGACAGTTTCACGCTCAAACAGCCTGTCCTCTTCCCAAGAGTGACCGCCTAAAATCAGCCAGGTGTCATGCAGCCCGGACGGCCCACGTTTCACCCGCGTGTGGTAATAACGCTCGGGGGCGGTGTGCCGCAGCATGCCCCCACGATGGCGGAAGCTGGTGAAGGGCACATACTGGGTTTCTTCAAGGCGCTGTAATCCACTGACCCCGTCCACCGAATAAATCTCGGTGTAACCATCCTGCAAGCGGCGTGGGCGCAGCAGATATTCGCTCTCCAGTCCGCTGATAATCAACGGATCGGCTTCGATGGTAAACAGGTTAATCACCGGCACACAGTGCAGACGCAGGTTACTGGCCGACACCGGCAGTTCGTGGTTCCACAACGTCCCTAACACCACCTCCAGCTCAAACCAGCTGGCGCGCGGCGGCAACACCATGTTCTCCAGCCCGTGCAGATGCACAAACATGAACTTTTCGCGGAAGGTGAAATACTCCAGCAACAGTTGGTAACCGCTGAAGGCGCTGTCGCCTTTCGGCCACAGGCGATCCTCATCAGCAAAGCCGCCGGGGGAAAAATACCCGTTCAACGGCTGGCGATCTGCCGCCCCCGGCACCCGCAGGTAGAGTGCGGCCTGCTGTTTGGTCAGAGCCAGGTGCAACGCGGCACTGACCGGTGCATCAGCATTGAGATACAGGCTCAGGCGGCTCAGATCCATCTGCCCCACATCCACCAGTTCGCTGACGCGAAAACGCAGCCGCAGCACCGAACGGCCATCCAGTTCGGTGGCCATCTGCGCCGTTTCAAGCGCAATCGGGTTCAGGCGCATCTCTTGCGTAGTGCGATAGCGGCAGACGGTATTTTTCGGGCCCACCGGCTGGGAGAGCACCTCAAACCCCTGCGGCACCTTTTCCTGCATCTTCATCTGGCTGACGTCTGGGGCCAGTTCAACCACCGACAGCGACGGGATGGTGCGCAGATAGTGCGGCCACAACAGGCTGACCAATCCTTCGGTAAACTCTGGCAGGTCATCATCCAGCTTTTCACGCAGCCGCCCCATCGAGAAGGCAAACCCTTCAAACAGGCGCTCTACGTAGGGATCGATATCCCCCACCCGATCCAGGCTGAGTTGGGCGGCACGATCTGGGTGCGCATCGGCAAACTCGCGGGCCGCCTCTTTTAAATAGCGCATTTCGGCTTCGAAATAGCGTAGGGTTAAATCTTCCATGTCGGGTACTCGTTTGACGTAAGAGAAGAAACAAACAGACTCGCGAACCAATCAGCGATGCCTTGCTGCGCCAGTTGCCTTGCTGACCAAAAACTCATTGCTCCGCCTCGGCCGATGGTCGAGTCAGGAATATCTGCTCCGGTAACACAAAGCCTTTGAGTTTCAGCAATGCCAGCGGGCCTTCGTCCAGTTCGGTGCGCAAGGTGTAGTTGAGCGGCAGGCCATCCTGCGCGGTCCAACGCAGGCTGAAGCTGCTGCGCACGCCGGGGTTCGGTGCAACCTTGGCCAAATCCAGTAACCGTATCAGCCCCCAGGCCCCCGGCAGGTCGGCATACAGTCGAGTTCCAGCCTTGGTGCTCACCCAGCTTAGCGTCGCGCCCGGTGCGGAGGTGTCTGCTGGCCAATTGAAGCGTTTCCAGTTCGGCATCTGGTTGAAGTAAGACAGTTTTTGATCGTCGATGATCAGGTCGGTCTGCATCACTTCTCCCGCGGTTTCTGGCCGCAGTTCAAAGTGCATCCCCGCTTCCCCATCGGTGAATACCACATCCGCCAGGTGGCTCAGGGTGTTGACCGCCTCAAGGAACGCCGGATTAAAGCTCAGCCCTTGGGCGTTGATGCTGTCCGGCACCCAGCGGCTGCCTTCTTTATGCAATACCCCTGCCAAACGGCTTTCCAGGAAGCGCTGAATGCGCCCGCTGTCTGCCCGCAGGTATTGTGACAACAGCGGCAGCGACGCATCGCTGGCGACGTTCTTGAACGGATAACGGCCCCCAAACGCGCTGTTCCAATCATCCACAATCGCCCCTTTCCATTGGCTGTTCAGGCTCTCGGCGGTCGGCATCAGCACCTGCTGCCACGACTGATCCATCGGCTGGACAAACAGCGCCTGGGCAAAGCTGCTCCACTCCTGCCCCAGGCTGGCGGCTACCAGGCTGCCATAGTCGCGGGTATCGGTCAGATCGATGGATTTGCCCTGGAACACCGTCTGTGCCAGCGACTGGGTCATGCCCTGTGGATCGGTGGCGTTGGTCACCTGCTGTAGCTTAAGGCGCACACGCGTCACCCGGGTAAGGAAGGTTTGCAGGCTGAGGTTGGTATTGCCCTGCCCGCCCGCCTTGCCATCCATCAGCGCCAGCAATGGCCCAAAGGTGCTGTCCATCGGGCTTTTAACACCATTATCCTGCTCTATCGCCGGCTGTTCCTGACCGTTTAACAGCGTCTTGGCTGATTTGACTAACGAATCAGACAGCGCCACGCCGGTCTGGCCGGTTTTACCCTCATAAGCCAGGGTATTCATCAGGGCAATCAGCGGCGACTGGCGCACATCGGCCATCAACGTCAACTGATCAATGGAGTCCGACAGGCTGCTGGCGGGTTTCCACTCAATACTGTTGAGAAACTCCAGCCAGCTACCGGCAAAGTCGGTGAAATAACGCTCGGTCAAACGTGCCTTTAACGCCTCTGGCGAGAGGTCAGAAGACGGGGTGTGCTGGCTGTCGCTCAACACCCAGTCAATCTCTTCCCGGCGCTGATTCACCACCTTGTCGATTGCCACCGAGACATCGTTCTCCCACGCCTTGCGGCTGAAGACGCCGGGCACCACCATCTCGGTGGAGAACAGCAGTTCAGCGTCCGTGTCGCCCACCATCTGGGCCAGATTGATATCACCCCGGGTTTTTGCCACCTGCTGCAACATTTTCTGATACAGCGTGGCTTCGGCATTGCGCACCCCCAATTGCTTGAGCAGTATCTGGCGGACATCACGCACCAAGTTATCATCGGCGGTGATTTTCCACTCAGGATGTGCGGGCAGATTCTGGGCATAGAACCCCAGCAGCGACGGTGCCACGGCTTGCCACAACCCTTGCGGCACCCCTTCACGTGTTGGCCAATGCGCTTGCAGGATTTTGCTCAACAGTGCCGGGTCCGCCTTGTCTGGCCGCGCCATCATCAGATAGGCCTTGAGCTGTTCGTAGGCCACTTTCGCCTGCTGCGCACGCTGCGGGCTATCGGGTTGCAGGGCAATCAGCCCCATCAGTTTGCCATGCAGCACCTCGGCCACTGCATCACGAATCAACAGGTTGTTGTTGCGTTCATACCACGGCCACAACGATTGCAGCAGCACCGCATTCTGGTTCAGCCCAAGACGGGCATACCACGGCGCACCACGGGCCTCGCGGTATTGCAGCATCGCCACCGTCTGTTGCAGGGCTTGTTGGTTCCGCAACCGTTCGGCCAACGGGGCTTTCACGTCGCTGGCCAAACGAGCCTGTTCGGCACTTTCGCTAATCAGGGTACGGTTGGTCATATAGGACACTACCATGCCCGCGCCCCAGGCCAGCATCAGCACAGCCAGGCACCAGCGCACGGTTTTCAGCCAGGCAAAACCCACGCGTTTAGGCAACAACGCGGCAGGCAGTTGCTTAACCGACTCGAGCACCGACTGCCAGCTATTATCGGCCCCCCAACTGTGCGGTGCCGTGCGCCCACTGCCGCTCAGCGGCAGGCTGAACATCACCCCGGCCACCGGCAACGGCCGGTAAGGGTTCATAAAGACCGCCAACCCGGTTTGCAGCCGCTCAATCCCGCCTTGCAGCAGCGTGTCTGCCAACCGCAGCAGGAAGTCATGACGCGGGTCTTTCAGCACCTGTTGGGTGCCCTGTTCAATCAACTGTGGTGGCAACGAGGCAAGACTCGCCGCCAACTCTTCCGGCTGACAGCGTGGAGGCAGCAGACAGCCCACCGGTTGAGTCACGCGTGCGCTCTGATCCCAGCCGCTGTGCTGCAGTGACCAGACGTACAACGGCACCTGCCAACCCAGCAGTTCGTAGCGCTTCACCAAAGAGCGCGCAATGTTGTCCAGCGCGTCGCCGTCCAGCACACTGGTGAGCGGCGCTGACGCCCCGGCACTCCCTACCGGCGGTGGACTGTAGCCATCGGTGACCCACACCAGGCCATCTAGCGGGCGGCGGCGCAAGGCACGCAGGGATTTGAGGGTTGCACGGTCGGGTTCCCCCGCTGCGGCTCCGCCCCACAGCAAGACCGTGCCTTCCCCTTCCAACCACTGCTGGCTGACCAGCTTAGGGGCGATGGCATCGACCTGCATGGGTTCCCCCATCAGCATCAGGATGCGCACCTTGCGGCGCCAGAAGAAGCCGTAGCGGGCGCGGAGTGCTTGTCGTAACTCACTGACCCTGGCTCTATTAGCAACCTGATGCTTTAGTAATGCTTTTTGATCAACCACATTTTTTTGATCATCATCTATTTTACGAAAGAATCGCAGTCTAGAACCTACCGCAATTAATGAACGTCGGCTAGCAAGCGCCAAAGAAAGAAAAAAAGAAAGTGAAAAAATGGCGCAGCCAACCAGCAACTTGTCTTTCGGAGAGGTCCATCCAAAGTCTCCCCCCCAAAAATAAAAAAGCAAAAACAGGAAAGCTGTAAAGATAATAATAAAAAAAACAGCAGAAAATTTAATGATAAATTTTTTCATTTCATAGCCCACCCTTATTATTGGCAGCTAAAGTGAAAAAATAGGACACTAATGAATCATGACTTTTATTTACAAACAAGTAACATCCTGGCTCAAGAAATTCTTTCACATACTTAACCTGTAAAATTTCGGTTACCGGATCACATAAACATAGGTAATCTGCAGTATCAATATAGTTAAATGACATCAATGCCGCCTCGGACATGAGCTCAGATGTCTTTAGTACAATATCGTTTTTTTCTTTTTCACTCAAACCAGAATACAAAACACCTGACAACTGATTATTAGAAGATACATCACCCCAAATAAGTGACTTATCTATTCCATCCCACCCAATTTCTGGTCTGTAGAGAGAGTCAAAAGGTGAACTTTCAATTTCAACCCCCTCGCTCTTTTTTCCGAACAACAAAGAAATCGACTCAGATTGGTTATCAACACTGTCATTGATTAGATTATCACCATGTAAACGAACAGCAATGAGAATAAAATATTCACTTTGGATATCATCCAACCATGAATCTAATGACTCGGACATACCCTCCCTAAACGAAATACTTGAAAATGGGAAGGCAGTATTAAAGCGCTCATCCCACAGCTTTTCCAACTGTATCTTCAGGCTATCAGGAAATACAGATATAATCGTTAACGCTACCCCTTGCGGCAACAGAGTGATGTGTGTATAGATATCCTCTAGCAACTCAGGCATTACTTTATTAAAAAGAGACTGCATCCTTTCTTCATACTGCTCTTTATCATTAATATTTTTCACAAAGGAAGAAAAAGCAAGATAACGTGACATATGTGTGAACTTAGGTGTATATCTTACTGGTAAGAGAGAATGATTCATTACATCAACTATGTTCCCATCAACGTCAGGAAGTTTAACTTTTATATCAATAACGTCAAGGTGAACCCTTCCTTTTTGCAACAACGCCTGATAATAATCAGTACGTGTTCTATTCCAGTATGCGCCCTCCAGATTACTGCCATTCCACAGCAATAACCTGAAAGAAAAAATGCCCCCCCAAAGTAACAAGGGGATTAACAATAATTCCGACCAAAAAACATAAGGGTTCTTGGACAGATATTGTGAAAAGAAGCCCAAAAAAATGCATGCATAAACTATGGTTATCAATAGTAGGATACAACCCCATAGCCGTAAGGACGGTGTTTTAGTCGTTATTTTTACCTCAGGGGGTATATCGAGAATGTTTACTGGCATGTCCTTATTCCTTGAATACGCGCGAACCGGAGGAGATAAGCGTCGCGCCACAAGCACAATGATGTCCCTCTAATGCAACAGGAAGTCCATTATCGCAATGATTTTCGTCACCTTCAATAATGCTATTTATACCATGCTTTGGACAAGAAACTCTATCTGATCTGCGAGCCACCGCTCTGCCATCAATGGAGACTTGAGCTGAGCCGGTTAATACCACACCACCATGAGATGTTTTATCTCCGACACAAATGGTTTTTTTCATATTTTAATGCCCATAAGAAAAAATAAAACCCCGAATTACAGGAAGAGAGAAATGCTGTGGTAAATAACGATTTGATCACTAACATGTATATTTCAAGTTGCAGCGCATTATAATTACTGCAACTCGACAGATACAAACAGCTCAATTATTTATTAATAGTAACCTTGGGTAATTTTTTTAGTAAAGTTGGAGGAGCCACATCTAAGTCTTCCTTATTCCCAGTTTCAGGATCGACTGAAATCACTTGTTCCTCTCCTATAACCTTAAATGCTGTTTTATATTCTGAACTCGTATTGATATAGTACCCATTTAACTTATTAATAGATTGACCATAATCAAGCGGTAGTAAACCACCATCAAGTACAGAGTAAGGGAAATTATCAATCACCATCACGTTATCATAGGTTTTATCATAAAGTAAAATATCAATTTTACCTTCATGACGTGATGATTTAGGCTGAAAAGTGTTGAATATACAACCGGAAAAGAAAAGTAAATAATCTTTAGAGTCCTTTAAAATATAATTTTCTCTCGATGTACAGCGTGGAGGTGATTTAATATCGTACTCATCTGACAGCAAAAATTGAGATATATGATTACTTCGTTTTATCCTGATAACTTGCTGACGTGGCAATTTCTCTCCAATTGGATGGTTTTCTAATTCCGCTGGTTTCTCCACCAGCTTTCCTAGAAACAAACCCAGCCACAAATCCTCTTTTTTATTCACCAGCCAATATTGATTTTTGAATATCCTTTTCTCCCTTTTACTATCAGGCAAGCTATTCTGCTTGTTTTTATAAACAATAAAGTCATCATGCTGATCCTGATCAAAAGCTTGTTGCATTTGATCAGCATCATTATTGACTGAGGCAACTGCCAATGTGTAATCCGCTCTTGTCATCAATAACAAAAAAAACGCAATAAAAAACCAACTTGTCTTATTCATAAATAAATTCCTTAAGGATAATTAAACCCATCAATAAAACCAGCAGGGTCAATGCGGTCAGCTAACCCCGCTCCTGGTGGATTCTTGGCTCTGACTTCAAAATGTAGATGTCCTCCGAGAGCAATGGTTGTCATACCACCAGCATTACCTGTAGTGCCTGTTTTACCAATAACATCTCCACTTTTAACCGCACTATGGCGAGATAAGTTAGCACTTACGGCTGACAAATGGGCATAAAAAAAATAAATTTCCCTCGGATGAAACTCTCCTGTCAATGAATAATAATGCGTTTTTTTCGATGATGGTAAATCATCTACCTGAACAACAATACATAATTGTTTACCATATTTCCCACCTTCACGTACATCTTTTATAAATGCTACTCTGCCATCAGCAACCGCATAGATCGGTGTCTCACTGTCTGCGGCAATATCAACTCCTTGGTGATTTTTGGGATGTCCGTTACTATCGGTCCTACGATTACGTCCAAAACTAGCACCAAAGGCACCTCGAGCCAAACGATGGGTGCGAATGCGGCAGATTGCCAACGGGTTATGCCATTGTCCTGCTGATGCGGCATTAGTACTGGTAGTTGAATTGTTACCAGAGCTCTGACTGGTACTTGAACGGTTATCGGTACCGGAACCAGCTGAAGCCGTATTATTTTGTGTAGCGCCTCTGTTGGCAGGTTGTACAGTGCGTGGTGGAACATCAATATTACGATTAAAGGCTGGGTTAAGCTTCTTAATGATTCCCTTAGTTAAAGGATTTTCCCCTTTGGGTAAAACTCTGAAGTGCTCAGCCACGACGCAAGTATCAATAAACTCAGCTAACCATGCTACATAGGTAGTCCTATCATTACTATCTATAGACTGATATCTCGGAAGGTCACGAGCCGCTATATTTGTTGCAGCTCTGTCACCAAGAACAGCATCGTCAAATGGGTCATATCTTGTCCCCTGTCCATCCATAATAATGTCATAAGCTCCTCTAACACCTTCGTGGTGAACTAGATAAGCCAACTTTACCAATTCATCGGGGGTTAACGATGCCGCTGCTGGGAATATATTGCCAATCGCATCAACTCCTTTCCTATCATATAAACCAACCATATCAATGCTGTATTCAGCGTTAGTACGCAACGCTAACACTTGGTTTGTAATTAGTTCCTTCCGCTCATTACTGTCAATGTAGTAAATATTTCTATTTTCATACGCTATTTGTCGATCTGGATATTGGGTGTTCAAGCGCTGATAAACTTTGGACGCTGGGTTGCCACTCCCCTCTAGCCAAGCCGACTTCTTAAATTGCCCCAGACCGACCGCGCCAGAACCGGTACTGTTTCTTGCATTCGATCGCCAACTGGACTCAGCATTAATCAATGCTGCCAGACCTTCTGGCTGGAAATCATATTTCCTCGCAGCTTCAATAATATAATCGCGGTATTGTTCCGCCTGTGGAGGCAAACGCAATCCTCCACTAACATTACCGATATTACTGACACTGGTGGGTATTCCCCCTTCAGTGCGGGTAGTCTGATTGATCGGTTGTGTCTGACTCGCTTGAGGTATATTTGCCGCTGCTCTTGGGGGAGCAGTAGATGTAGTTGAAGGACTACTATTTCTTTTAGCTTTCTCTTTTTCCTGCTGTTTAGTGGATTGTTGAGTACCTGTTTTCACTAGGGTATTTCCCTTAACCACCATCTCTCTTGAGTTTATTCTCAGGGTTTTATTACCTAATGGTGCTTTAGGATGATTGGCAATAACTATATACTGTTTTCTATCCAGGTGCTGCAACTCGACCTTGATACCTTTGGTACTGTCTTCTATCAAGATCCCTGCCACGGAGCCACTGCCGTCAGTAATATAATCGTGGGTTTTACCATCAAAAGTCAGTTTGAGCCTAGCATCTTTGAGTGGCCGCCACCTGAGGTCGCAAATATTTAAATTAAGCTGTGTATCATACGTTTTTTCCTTTGAAGGTATCACTAACACCTGTTC
Source organism: Serratia sp. MMO-28 (assembly GCF_037199905.1). Taxonomy (NCBI): domain Bacteria; kingdom Pseudomonadati; phylum Pseudomonadota; class Gammaproteobacteria; order Enterobacterales; family Yersiniaceae; genus Serratia; species Serratia sp. MMO-28. The sequence goes on along the minus strand of NZ_JBBCVB010000002.1, from coordinate 11,088 downwards.
AGGATGAATAATATGTTGTTTTGCTTTGGTGTTGAGCCCGTTAACTCTGGTAAGATCGTTAATATCAATACCAAAACGACGGCTGATCTTCCATAAACTGTCGCCCGCTTGAACAGTATATTGCTCCATAATTATTCCTCCTCCAAAGTATTGAACTCGTCATCATATTGCGGGCCATGTTCATCATCAAACGATTCCTCATCAGTTTCTTCATCAGACACCTCGTCATCATCAGTAAAGAGACTGGTCCAAGCATCATCACCAATAATCGCATGAAAACGCTTATTATCCTCCAGTTCAAAAACACCCGTTTCACCATCATCAAATCTAGATGACCAGAGGTTTTCTTTATTATCGCTGTCAAATAATTTGACCTTCATGGCTGCCGGTGCCACATTACCCAATGCATCTAATAACATAAACTTGATTGCATGAGGGCCACTGCTTGGCAATTCTGGTAATGTCGACTCTAAAGATGCTGGTCCGCTGTATAACAGTTTGCTTTGCTTCATCGTGATATCACCAGGGCAACCTAATTCAATATTGCCACCAGAAAGTCGAATGTAAGCCCCACCAGCACAGTTCAGCGTCAGCGTTTTTGCTGCTGTAAGAGTGATATTCTCAGAAGTACTGGTTAGTGAAATATTATGCTTTGCAACAGTATCAATATTCCCTGACTGTGCCTGAGAAATAAGATCGCCTTTTGCTGCAATAGTCTCGACGCCCTCACTTTCTGTAAAGAGGGATATTTTTTTAGCCGCAGCTAGAGAGATATTTTGCATCGAACCCAACTCGGTGCTTTGACCCGACGTCATATAGATATTGTCACTCGCAGCCATTTGAAGATGGCCACCGCTCGCGACTGCAACCCCTTCTGGAGCACTGGCAAGTAACACTGCTTGTTTAAGTTCAAGCAGTTTTTCTTCCATTAATTTCTGTTGCTGCTCGTAATGTAAGACCTGAGCTTTTGCTAGCTGTGCCGATTGAGAAAGTGACTCCATCCGGCTGAGCGCTTGAGATAGCAATGCCTGCATAGCTGCCATCTCCAGCACCGGCCCTTCGGCCTCTTGCTGCCTATCCGCGCTGATAAACACCCCGTCACCGCCGCGGATCGCCAGATGCGCATCGGTGCGCAGTTCTGCTCCTTTACCTCGCAGGTTGCGACCGGCGTCAACAATATGCCCCAGATTCAGCTGGGATTTACCGCTGTGGTCCGTGCTGAGCTTGACGTGCTCCTCACCGCGCCGGTCTTCCATCCGCAGTTTGTTGTTCGCCGGTGTGCGGATCACGTTACGCGTGTTGTTACGTTCGGTCACGTGGTCCGGATGGCGCGAGTCGTGCATCGCATGCGCAATATACGGCCTGTCCGGGTCCCCTTCATGGAACGCAATCGCCACCTCTGCGCCCTGGATCAACGGGAAGTGGATCCCGTAGGTATCGCCCCCGTAGGGTTTGGCCAGCCGTACCGGCATGCTTTCGTAACCCTGGCGTTTCTCGTCCCGATCGGAATCGAATCTTACCCAGTACAGGCCGTCTTTATCCAGGTGCGCGTACAGGTCGTTGTCAATCGGGCTGGTGACCCGCGCCATCAGCGTGCCGGTCACCACCGGGCGCGGCTTCAGCGGTGGACGATAACAGAGGGTTTCGCTGTACGGAATGGCGGTGAAAATCACCTGCAAGGCGTTTGAGCGGCTGGCACTGAAACGCACCGCGGTGATCACCATCTCTTCGCGGAAGGCGTCCGGCAGTGGGCTGGTCGCGCTCAGGGTCAGCACCTGGCCGGGGGCCAGCGTCACGTCGGTGCTGTACCCGCGCAGGCGGGTCTGCGCCGTCAACATCCGTTCATGATCCAGCCGCGCCCAGAAGTTGGCAGTCTCGGGATCCGGGGTGATTTTGTCACCCTGGCTCAGGTGGCGTGGCTGATAATGGTAGACCTCGCCGTAGGTGACCTTTTCGCCCTCGCCGCGGGTCATGTCCGCCGGGGCCGACAGCAGCGGGTTGTGCGCCTCGCGGTAGTTATAATCCTTCACCAATACCGACTGCTCTACCACCTTATGGCGCACGCTCAGGCCCCAGACGCTGTCGGCAGCGTTGTCGTTCATCCCCGACGGGTTGCGCAGCGGCAGGGTTTTGCCGAACTGGTAAAAGCTCTGCCGATCGCCAAAGCGCAATATCTCGGTCTGGGTATCCGGGTGCAGTGCGAAGGTGTAAAAAATCCCCACCTCCGCCAGCAACCGTTCGATAAAGGCTTTGTCGCTCTCGTTGACTTGGTTCACCTGCGCGCGGCGTGGGTAGCTGCTTTTCAGCTGGAACTCGAACTCCCAGCCCTTCAGGTTGTGCTCGCGCAGGATTTGCTCAACGATTTCCGGGATCGACTGATTGAGGAAAAAGCGGTAGCTGCGGGTTTGGTTGTCCAGCAGCGCAAAGAAGGGTTCGAGAGTGATTTGGTACAGCGCCTCGTCCAGCGAGCCGGACAGACGGCGAAAATCCGTCACCACGCCGTGCACCACTTTTTGCACCGTTGGCGGAGTCACCACCCCGAACACGGTGTCGCCCAGCGTCTGCATCTGGAAGGTGGTACCCCGGCGCAGCATCTGCTGCAGCGAGATATCCTGGTTGCGGCTGGTGAAGCGAATTTGATAGCGGTAGGTCGCGCTGAACTGCTCGCGCGCCGTGAAGGACTCCACATCCAGCGGGGCATCGCAGCCCTGTACCGCCAGGCGGTAACGGTTCAGGCCGGACATGACGTTATTGATGGTGGTCGTGAGCGTGCTCATCTTGGTGTTCCTCGTCCGTGAAAATCAGGGTGATACCGTCGACGTCGTTGTAACCCAACGTGAGACCGTGAGCCGGTTGTGCTGCCGCCTGCCGTTGCAGCAGTTGGCTGCTCAGTGCAGGCAAGACCTGTTGATTGAGCAGGCTGTCGATATGGCGTGCACCGCTGTCCGGTTGCAGGCAGGCGGCAACCAGGGCGTCGGTCAGGCTGTCTTCCATCACACAACGCAGGCCGTAATGCTGCTGCAACCGTTGGGCCAGCTGCGCCAGTTTGATGGCGACGATGCGTTTGAGCGCCACCGCGCCCAGCGGGCGGTAAATCAGGGTCTGGAAACGCGCCAGCAGCGCGGGCTGGAAATGGTCACGCAACAGCGGGCGCAGCCGTTCATGTAATTCGCTCTCTGGTGCCTCGGGGTACTGGTTCAGGTATGACATCAACGCATCGCTGCCAAGGTTCGAGGTCATCACGATCACGGTGTTGCGATAATCAATCTCCCGCCCTTCGCCGTCACGCATAAAACCGCGGTCAAACACCTGATAGAACAGGTTGAGCACGTCGCGGTGGGCCTTTTCCACCTCGTCCAGCAGCACCACGCTGTACGGGCGCTGGCGCACCGCTTCGGTCAGGATGCCGCCCTGGCCGTAACCCACATAGCCTGGTGGTGAACCTTTGAGCTGGCTAACGGTATGCGCTTCCTGGTATTCGGACAGGTTGATGGTGATCAGCGACGCCTCACCGCCAAACAGCGTGTCCGCCAGGGCCAGCGCGGTTTCGGTCTTGCCCACGCCACTCGGGCCGACCAGCAGGAACACACCCTGCGGGCCGTTGTCTGGCGTCAGCCCGGCGCGGGCGGCACGCAGCCGCTGTGCCAGCTCACCCAGCGCCGCCTCCTGCCCGATCACCCGTTTCGCCAATTGGCGTTCGAGCTGCAATAATTCGCTCTGTTCGTCTTTCAGCAGGCTGCCCAGCGGCACGCCGGTCCAGTCGGCAATCACCGTCGCCACCGCCCGGGCATCCACGTCCAGCCACAACAGCGGGTTGCAGCGCTGGATATCGTGCAACTGCGCCCGCAGTGCGTCACACTCCTCACGGCGGCTGCCGTCCTGGCGTGCGGTGAGCAGTTGTTCGGTTAACGCACGCTCTGCCTCGTATTGCACCGCCAGCCGGACCTCATGCTGCTGCAGTGCCCGCAGCCGGTCACTGATGTCCGCCAGGCGGGCCGGGTCAACCGCCGGGTCCAGCACCTTGTCACGCTCAATCGCCTGTTGCTCGAGGGTCAGCGCCGCCAGTTCCGCTCTGAGATGCACCATTTGCTGCGGTTCACTGTCCAGCCCCATGCGCACCCGGGCGCTGGCGGTATCCAGCAGATCGACGGCTTTGTCCGGCAACTGCCTGCCGGTCAGATAACGGCGCGAGAGCGTCACGGCCGCCTTTACCGCCGAATCGCGAATATGCACCCCGTGGTAGGCCGCATAGCGCGCCTTCAGGCCGCGCAGCATCCGGCAGGCGTTTACATCATCCGGCTCTTCCACTTTAACCAGTTGGAAGCGCCGCTCCAGCGCCGCATCACGCTCAAAATACTGCTTGTACTCCGACCAGGTGGTGGCCGCGATGGTGCGCAGTTCACCGCGCGCCAGCGCCGGTTTCAGCAGGTTGGCCGCATCGGCACCGCCCGCCTGATTGCCCGCACCAATCAGGGTGTGGGCTTCGTCGATAAACAGCAGTATCGGCGTCGGTGATTGTTGCACCGCCGCAATCACGTTCTTTAGCCGTTGTTCGAACTCGCCGCGCACGCCGGCTCCCGCCTGCAACAGACCTAAATCGAGGGTGCGTATCGTGATGTTGTTCAAACTGGCCGGGACGTCACCCTCGACCAGGCACAGCGCCAGCCCTTCCACCAGGGCGGTCTTCCCCACACCGGGTTCGCCGACCAGGATCGGGTTGTTCTTGCGGCGGCGGGAGAGAATGTCCACCATCTGGCGGATTTCATTGTCACGGCCCAACACCGGATCAATCTGGCCGCTGCGCGCTTTGGCCGTTAAATCCTGGGTAAATTTATCCAGTTCAGCCTGCAAAGCCTGATTCGGTTCGGCGATGGACGACGTGGCCTGCACCGGCGCATCAACCGGCCATTCCAGGCGTGGGGGTTTGGCCGGACGTTCGTCCGATTGCGCATCCAGCAGCGGCAGCAGATGGGCCAGTTGCGTGGCACTGAGGCTGAGCAACGGCCAGGCGGCAGTCTGGGTGACGAGAGAGGGGGTTGCGGCCAGGGCCATCAGCACATGTAACGAGCGCACTGCGTCCGTATTGACCTGGGCCGAGGCTTCCAGCCAGGCCTGCTGTATCAACTGCTCCAGCGGGGCCGACAGTTGCGGTTTGCCCTGGAGCTGATGCGGTAAACGTTCAAGGTGTGCCAGCAACCCGTGCCACAGGGCGTCCTGATCCCAGTCATAGCGCCGGGCGATCATCGAGATATCGCCGTCCCCCTGCTCCAACAATTTGAGCAGCCAGTGCTCCACGGTGATCTCCGCGTGGCCGCGTGTCTGGCACAAAGTGGCCGCTGCCGCCAATGCCTGGGCGCAGTAAGGATTTAACCGATGTAATAAACGTGCTGAATGATTGCTCATGCCCTCTTCCCTGTTCTCTTTTCCTGCCCGTCATGATGCCGTGCAGGCACGCTACCGCCCATAACCGTTAACCGAGGCCCATAAGGTCATTGGATATCCTGTGAATGTGCTTGGCTGAATATCCCCGTCGTCTTTCACATTGCAGGGGTGTTAGCTGCCTTTACTCAGCCAAAAACACAACAAGTAACCCGCCAGGATTAATCAGTTCCCTCTCTTGGGATTAGAGTGAGGGGCGATCACCGACCTAAATCCCCTCACCCCGACCCTCTCCCACAGGGAGAGGGGGCATTACATTTAGCCTCTACCGCATAATGCTTTTTTTGCTTAACGGAACAGCATTAACAAGCAGACGGATTAAGCGGTAGTACGTTCGTTCCAGGCATCGGAATGAATGATGTTGCCGTCTTTGTAGGTCCAGGTGATTTTTTCGTAACGCAGTTCAATCTCTTCCAGGTGGTTGTGCTTCTCTTTACCCGGGTCCTTGATGTCGTGCATCTTCGGCGCTACTTTCACCACTTTGACGTTCTCCAGCGTGGTGTTGAAATACTCCACTTCCTGACCGGCGTCATCGATGCGGTACCACTTGAACTCGGCCTTTTTCAGGGTCTGGCCGGTGGTTACCGCCTTGTACAGGTACGGGCTGGCCGCATCGATTTCCTTGGTAAACAGGAACGGCGTATGAATACGGGTCCCCGTCAGTTTACCGGTGTTGTTGTCGGTCGGGATGTACAGGCTGTGGTCCTGTGCCACCACTTCGATGCTGCCCTGGCGGCTTTGCACATCCACCGACCCTTTGATGTCTGCACCACCGTCGTCTTTCAGCCACAGATAGACTGGAATTGCCATGTAAAGCTCCTTTTATTGACGTAATAAGGTCACGTGTTCCGGTGACCCGGTTATCGAACCTGGCTCCGGGCAGGCCGAAGCCGCCGGGACCAGAGTGATTTCAACGCGGCGATTGGCCGCTCGCCCGGCAGCCGTTTCATTGCTGGCCACCGGTTGAGTCGCCCCAAAGCCCTGCACGGCAAAACAGCTTGCAGGCACTGCGCTGTTTTGTATTATCCAGTCACGCACCGCCTCGGCCCGATGGAGAGACAGCGCCTGGTTGCTTTGTATGTTACCCATGGCGTCGGTATGACCACTCACCACAATCAGCCGTCCTGGCTGGGCATGAAGGGTCGCCAACGCGTTGCTCAACACCGGGATAGCGCTCGGTTTAAGCTGAAATCGACCGGTATCAAACAGCGACAGGCTGTCGAGCCGCACGCTTTGCGACGCAGCCGCCGTCACGTCTGACGAGGGTGCCTGCAAGGATGCAACGGGCGCCCAGTCACCGATAGCACGCTGTACTGCCGCATACAGCGGTTCCCCCGAGTACAACCCCAGCCCCAACGACAGTGGAACGCCTTGGCGTTGATAGCGGGCCAGTTGTCTTTCATCCTCACGCAAACGCTGTTGCGCCCGCAGTTTAGGCTCTGGTGGCGTTCCGTCCAAAAGGCGATACTGCACCAGATCCTGACCAATACGGCTTGTCAGGCGCTGGTTATTGACAAAACTTGCCAACAACGCCGCCGCAATAAACAGCGCCAATGAAGCACCGCCCCACCACCCGATGCGTTGCGCTGGCGTCAATCCGCCCCGCTTCGGCAACAGCGGCAATACGAGGTCAGGAAACGGCAGTGCCAATGCGGGCAATGCCGACAATGGTGCCGTGAGCGTGGTGCCACGCTGCAAAACGCGCTGCCACAGGTTATCGCCACCATCGCGCATTGCGGTCATCCTCACCGCCAACCACTGCGGGCGTAAAGGCGGCAGTGCCGTCTGCGCCGTCGTCAGTTCATCCACCACCACCGCATTCAACCAGCGCAGTGCGTCGTCCAGCCACAGGGCCTGCGACAGTCGCCCTTCGGCGGCCAGGCGCTCTGTACCTGCCTGCCTCGCCTCGACAAAAGGCGCGGCAGCGGCGTGACCACGCCAGTCCGTCATCCCCTCACCCGCATCAACAAACCAGCCTTCATCGGCTACCGGCGCAGCAAAATAGCCACACAGCCAGAACGGTGTATCAGAGCTCAAGGCTCGGCACTGACTGATGGCACTGCGCCAATGGTGCAGTTGCCCGCGCAAGGCGGCTTCGTCCTGATGCTGTTCAGGCACCACACTCAGCATCGGTGACAGATGCGGTAACACCTCCGGACGATGGGCGGCGAGCCACTGCACGGTGTGTTGCAGGCTGTCCGGCGTCGGCGTGGCCAGATAAGCGCCCTGTACCGTGGCACGAAAGGTTTCCCCGCGGGCAAACAAACGTGCGGTATCGCCACACACCAATACCAGCGCTCCCGTTAGCTTGGTTGGCAAATTTATCGCCGGGGCAGAGGTGGCCAGGGGCGGTTCACGGCGGATCATCCACCCGCAAGCCAGTGCGACAGTCAGCAACACCGCCGCGGTCAATCCCCATCGGGAAGCCGTTGCCAGCGGCAGGAACACCCAGAGCAACAGCAATACCAGCAACCCCGCCCAGCACCACAGCAAGCACCGTGAAACGGTTGTCATTAGAACATCCTCACGACAGCATCTGCTGCACCCACTGTTGCAGGCTCAGGTGCAATCCCCACCACAACCCTGCCAGCGCCACAACGGCCAGCAGTGCACGCCACCACAGGGAACGGGCACCGTGCCGATACCTGCGGCCACGGGGTTTGGTCACCATCGGTGTCGGCTGCGGCAAGGTAAACGGTGGCACCAGCCGCTCAAGCATCGCCAGAATAGCCTCTCTGTCCGGCGCATCCTCATCCCGGTACTGGCCACTGAACCCCAGCAGCAGTACCCGATGAAAACAGGTCAACACTGCCACGTTCGGTGCCGGTTGACGCAGAACGCCGCGAATACGCTCCCACAGCAGTTCGCCTGCCCCCAACGTATTGAAGTAGCGGGTTTGCAACGGTGAGTTCAGCCATTCACGGTAACCAGCGTCCTGTACTTTACGGCTCATCACCGCACCATCCAGCAAGGCGCATTGCGCATACAGGATATGGTCAATATCAGCAGCACTGAGCCCCGCCGCAGTCAGCGCGGCACGGGCCTCATCCACCTGTGCACAGGCAGTGCGGTACAGCCCTCGGCCATCCTCGGCTTGCCAGCCGTTACGCAATTGGCAGACCGTACGCCAGGTGTCATGTAACACCCCATCTATTGCTATCGTGGTCATGAACGCAGCACCGCAAACAGTTCAAGTTGCACATCACCCAAGGTTCCCGGCACGTAAAACGCGCAGGCCCCGGCCGCCAGCATGGCACGGGCCGCATCGTTATCGAGCGTCAGGGCAAAGTACTGATTCTCAAGGCGCAGCGGAATAGCCGCCGGTACGTGGCTCAACGCCACCAGAGGCACACCGCTGATCGCCACGTTGACGATATCGGCCACCTCGTCCGGACTGCCCGCTTTACACAACAGCGGAAACTGGGTTTGCAACTGATGGGCAGGCACGGAAGAGCGCACCGACAGATAGAAGTCAGCCTCTTCACGCAGGCGGGCATCGTGCAGTGCCCCTTTCCAGAACCCGCCTTCACGGGTGAGATCGATGGTCAGCACCCGTGACGGCAGGCTGGCTTCCAGCAGCAGGCTCAACAGCGCAAACAACGGGAGAAAAACGTTACCCGGCGCGCGATGATCGTAGGCCGGAATGGCATCGATATCGTGCTCCAGCGAAAACGTCATCAGGCTGCCCGCCAGGCGGGCCAGTTCACGGTAGATCAGCTCCGGGTGTTGTTCTGGGTGGGCCAGCAGGTCATTGAGCACCGGCTCATGGCTGTTGAGCGCATTGAGCAGCCAGAACAGCGACACATCCGCCACGGCAAAATCGGCCATACGCTGATTGCTTTCACGGCGCATGCCCATCAGTCGACGGCGCTTGGCACCGAGTTGCAAGGCCAGTTGTGTCAGTTGTTCAATCAGTAACGGACTGGCGGAAAACGCCAGCAGCGGTGGCACAAACTGGCTGTCCAGACGCCATTGCCCCTGGCTATCGCGCACCAGCCGTGCCAGCGGCAGCGTCAGGTATTCGCCGTTCTCTTCATGGTCAAAGCGTAGGGTCAGGGCATGACGCAGCACCGCCATTTCCGTGCGTGCCTCACCCAACATATCCTGTACGTTGGCCCACTCCTGCCGGTAACGCAGCGGGCGTTCACTGTGCCCAGTGGCATCCACATTGCTGCCCCCGGCACTCAATAATGGCAAGGCCAGCACCACGGTGGCAGACTCGCGCCCCGCCAGCGCGCCCAGCGAGCAGGCCGGTGGCAAAGTGTCGGCAACCTGGCTATCAATCAGGGTGCCATCCGGCAGGCGAACCACCAGATGTTCCAGGTTGAGGCGCTCAACGTTCAGCGCCTGCTCATCAAACTCGCAGACCAGCACGCCCCAAGGGTGCACCACTGGAATACGCGCCACACGATCGGTACTGAACGCTTCCCACTGTGCCTGCTGCTGAAACTGTTGCGGGGCCAGAAAAGCCCCTTCACTCCATAGCGGACGGTAAATCTTCATCAACATTCCTTGCATACGACTCGGTGCATCATCCACGGCGTTGCTGCTCAATGGGCGACAACACCGGGACAAAGAGGTGACTGTCAGGCCTTCGCTTTCGGCATCTGCGACACCAGGGACAGGCCCACATCCAGCCCTTCAACCTGGAAGTGTGGCACCGCGTACAGCTTGACGCGGAAGAAGCCCGGGTTGTCTTCAATGTCTTCCACCGTCACCTTCGCATCACGCAACGGGTGAGAGGCCTGCAGGTCATCACCCGGATCGGTCATCTCGGTCACCAGGCTGCGCACCCAGGTGTTCAGCTCCAGCTCCAGCAGGCGGCGATCTTTGGTGGTGCCGATGTTCTCGCGCTGAATAAGCTTCAGGTGGTGAGCAATACGCGACAGCAGGAAGATGTACGGCAGGCGTGAGTTGATGCGGCTGTTGGCCGTCGCATCTGCGGTGTCATACAGCGCCGGTTTCTGCGCCGAGTTGGCAGAGAAGAAGCAGGCATAGTCGCGGTTTTTGTAGTACGACAGCGGAATGAAACCGAGGTTGGCGAATTCAAACTCACGCGTTTCCGGGATCATCACCTCAGACGGGATCTTCACCTGATTACCGGTGCCCAGATCGTACAGGTGGATTGGCAGATCGGTCACTGCGCCACCGGCCTGCGGGCCGCGGATCTGTACGCACCAGCCATTGTCGATAAAGCTTTTCACCATGTTGGCGGCAAAGGCGAACGATGCATTGGTCCACAGGTATTTATCGTGGTCCGGGCCGGTAACCTCTTCCACATAGTTGAAGCTGCGTACTGGCACAGTATCCGGGCCATACGGCAGGCGGCCCAGCACGCGCGGCATCGTCAGGCCGATATAGCGCGCATCGTCGGTGTCACGGAAGGATTTCCACTTGATGTATTCGGCGCGATCGAAGTAGTTACCAATATCTTTGATGGCTGCCACTTCTTCCATGGAATTCTTGAGGAAGAACGCCGGACCAACGGCACCGATAAACGGCATATGGGCGGCAGCGGCCACTTTGGAGAGGTTGCGCAGCAATGCCACGTCTTGCGGGCTGGCATCGAACTCGTAGTTGGAAATCACCGCCCCAATCGGCTCACCGCCGGGGGTGTCGTATTCCGCAATATAGGTATGGCGGTACAGG